>CALMIS010000305.1 GCA_937864185.1 uncultured Chloroflexota bacterium | reverse complement strand
CCTACCAGCCTGCGCACTTCACCGTCGCTCTGGCCCTCAGCCTGCTGGACGGCAACGCGAATTAAGGCCCGGCCTTCCTTGAACCAACGCCGCAGTTCCAGCTCGATCTCCTTGGTGGCCTGGCGCTGGTTGGCATAAGCCTGCATGGCCTCTTGCTGCTTGCTGGTCAGGTTGGCGACCGTTTCGACCATGGCCGCGCTTTCGGTCAGGCGCTCCACCGGCCACCCCCTGGCGGCCAGGCGGGCTTGAGCCCCGGGTTCCAGGTGCAAGGCATTGGCCCAAGTGCCGCGCCAGCGGTTGAGCTCGGCGGCGATGGTCTGCGAGACTTGCCCTGGGGCAGACGAGACCGTCCCGACATGGCTACCGTTAACCGGCTCAACGGCCTGGTCCTGACTGTCACTGCGGCCATTACCATTGTTGTGGCTATGGCGATAGCCGTGACTGTTCGACCGGGCCGGTGGGTGGAGGCCTAATAACCGAATGATGGCCGGATCTTGGCTAAAGATGGCCCGGACCGTATGTTTGAACTGGCTGTAGCGCTGTCGGGTGGCCTGGCGAGCCTGGTGTCCGGCTTCGGTGACCCGTTTCTGAGCCAACAGTAGATCCCGGGTCTGGGCCTGGCCGGCACGCCAGGCATTGAGCTTCTCCTCAACCGCCTCCAAAAATTCGACGGTATAGCCGACCGGGGCCAGGACCGCTTGGGCTTGAGGCAGTTTTCCGTTGATAACAAGGCTTTCGAGTTGACGATCAAGTTTGGATTGGGAGAGGCGATTTAGGTTCAAGATTAACCCCCTGTTTGTGGTTTATATGCCTATTTCTGTGGCAACGGTTTTAGTATAATTAATGTGGCTGGTGGCGTCTAGGGTCAAAAGTACTTGATTCAAGGGTCTAAAAGTCACTAAACTGAAGTGACTTTTGGGCAAGCCTTCCGATTAACCGGTGGTCAGGCGCATCTCCGCTTCTTGCGGCCCTTGGAATAGTTCCTTCCACCGGCCTAAAAAGTCCCGGCCAAGGGCTCAAAGGATCCCTTGGGCCTGCCCAATAGTTCCCTTGGGCCTGCCCAAAAGATCCCTTGTGCGTGCCCGAAAGACCCCTTGGGCCTGCCCGAAAGACCCCTTGGTCATGCCCAAAAGACCCCTTGGGCCTGCCCGAAGGCTGCCTTGGGCCTGCCCGAAAGACCCCCTATGCGTGTCTGAAAGATCCTTTATGCGTGTCCGAAAGATTCTCCGTGCGTGCCTAAAAGACCCCTTGGGCATGCTCGAAGGCTGCCTTGGGCCTGCTCAAAAGACCTCTCTGGCGTGGTCAAATGATGTCTTTCCCGGGTTTGAGTGGTGTTAACCGAGGGTTTCAAAGAGGTCATCCGGGTGACAAAAGGGGGCCCACTGCCTTCGACAGGCTCAGGCGGCGGCATCAGGACGCACCCTACCGCCTTCGACAGGTTCAGGCGGCGCTCAGGCGGGGGTTGCAAAAAAGCAGCAATTCTCATTTTGGCGATTCGGTGGACGAAACCAACTAGAATTGAAGCATCCGGGCTAGTGTCACTTCGAAGCGAAGCGAAGAAGTTCCTCAAAACGTCGGGCCATGCGGTCGGTCGTTGGAAAGCAATCAAGCCACAACCGGCTCGGCTGGCCAACGATCTTGGGTTTTTAGCCGTCAGTCAAGGGACTTCTCCGCTGCGCGCGAAGTGACATGACCAAGGTCCAGCCCCACCGGTCATTCGAGCCATTCCGTTTCTCTTTAAGTCATCTAAACTTCCACAATGAGAATTGCTGGCAAAACAGAAACGAAGTTGACGAGAACCAGAGTCGATCTATAATATCAACGAACATAAGAGGCCAGTGAATGTCTTTTCTAACAAGCAGAGAGTGACTGTCGGCGTAGTTCTTGCTTGTTATTATGATCTAGTTAAAAGACCATTTCTCTTCCTGTCTGCTCCAGTCCACCCTGATCGTCGTCAATTCAGGCTTGCTGGCAGCGCTATGTTTCTTCGCTAATTATTGCCCCATTGTTGCTTGAAGGCGGTTTTGGCAGTCCCCTACTGCGGTAGAGACCGTTGCTGTCTGACCAAGGAGAGACAATGACTCCAGCATCACAAGTACCCCATGATTTAGCCAATAACCAGAATTCAGCTCAACTCGAAGCGTTGGAGCGGCATAATCAGGAACTCGAAGCTGAAAATCGCAGGCTGGTCGCTGAATTGGCTGAACAACAGCGAGCTCATGCCCGGTTGACCGCAGCCGTGGAGTTGGGTGAGAGACGCTTCAGGTTGGTTGAAGCCCAAATTGGCCAGCTCAACCAGACGCTCAATCGGCGCGTGGCCGAACTGCAAACCCTGCTCGACCTGCTGCCGGTGGGAGTCTGCGTGGCGCACGACGCTTCGGCTGAAAGTATGAGCATCAACCCGGTTGGAGCCAAGATGTTGAATGTTTCGGTCGAGGATAACCCCTCAAAAACCGGGCCCCAGGCAGACCGGCTACCGTTTACCGTCCAGCAGCAAGGCCACGAGGTTCCCGGGTCGGAGTTGCCGATGCAATATGCGACCACGTATGATGTCTCGGTCGGGCCGGTAGAATTAGACTTTGTCCATGCCGGCGGACGGGTGCTCAAGGCCCTGGTTTATGCTTCCCCCTTACACGATGAGCAGGGCCAGGTCCGGGGCAGTGTCGGCGTTTTTGTGGATATTACCGCTTTGAAGCAAGCCGAGCAAGCGGTCAGACAAAGTGAACAGCAGATCCGCTTGATTACCGACGCCGTCCCGGCCCTGATCGCCTACGTGGACAAAGAGGAGCGCTACCGCTTCAACAATCGGGCATACGAAACCTGGTTTGGGTTCTCTTCGACGGATTTGGCCGGAAAACAGGTGAAAGATCGGTTAGGCCCGGCGGCATACGAAGCGGTGAGACCGTATTTGGAAAAGGTCTTGCGCGGGGAGCGCGTTAGCTATGAGCAATTGATCCCCTACGGCTCGGGCGGTGCCCGCTACGTCCAAGCCCACTACATTCCGGATGTCAGTGAGACCGGCGAGGTTAGAGGCTATGTTAGCCTGGTCCACGATTTCACCGAACGCAAACAGTTGGAAGAGACGCTGCGGGAGAGTGAAGCCCGGTTCCGGATGATGGCCGACAATGCGCCGGTCCTGATTTGGATAGCCGGCCCGGACAAAGGCTGCACTTACTTTAACCGGCTTTGGCGGGAGTTCACCGGCCGGACCCTTGAGCAAGAGCTGGGCTTTGGCTGGGCCCAAGGGATACACCCCAATGATTACGACCGCTGCCTGGCGACTTATATCGCTGCTTTTGAGGCCCGGCGACCGTTTGAGATGGAGTACCGGCTGGGCCACCACGCCGGCGAGCATCGCTGGATCGTGGATCGGGGCACGCCTCTCTTTAAGGGTGATGACTTCGCCGGCTATATTGGCTCCTGCATCGATATCCACGAACGCAAGCAGGTAGAGCTGGCCGAACATCTGCTGGCCGAGACGGGGAAGGTGTTGAGCAGCGCCCTGGATTTAGCCGACCGGTTAAGGCGGGTAAGCTGGTTGGCGGTGCCGCACCTGGCCGACTGGTGCGCGGTTGACCTATATGAAGAAAATTGGACCGTACATCACATCGCTGTGGCCCACTCGGATCCGGCTATGGTTGAGCTGGGGCGTGAGCTGCAGCGGCGTTACTTACCCCGGCCCGAGGTTCTGGCTGAGGAAGCTCAACCCTGGCAGCAGGGTCACTCGCAGCTTATCCCCGAGATTACTGACGAGATGTTGCAGGCCGGCGCCCAGGATGAGGAGCACTATCAAATTCTGCACAGTTTGAACTTGCGCTCGGCGATGGTGGTGCCGTTGATGGCCCGGGGCCGGGTACTGGGCATCATTGCCTTTTTCTGGGCCGAGTCGAACAACCGGTACAGTGAGCAAGACCTGGCTTTGGCCGAGGAGTTGGCTCACCGGGTGGGACTGGCTTTGGACAACGCGCGGTTGTACGAAGCTGAACAACAGGCGAGACAGACGGCCGAACAGACCGCCGAACGGCTGGCCGGGCTGCAAGCGGTCACGGCGGCTCTGTCCGAAGCGCTAACGCCGGCTCAAGTGGCCCGCCTGATCACCAAGCACGGGTTGCCGGTCTTAGGGGCGGCCGGAGGCGTGGTCACTCGCTTAAACGAGGCCGGGACTGAATTGGAGATTTTGCATTTTGATGGCTACTCGCCTGTTTTGATGGCCAAATGGGGGCAAAGGATTCCGGTGACAATTCCATCCCCGTTGACCGAGGTAACTCATTCCGGGCAACCGATTTTTATCGAGTCTCTGGCGGAGCGAGAGCAGCGCTATCCCCACTTGGCTGAACGGGCTGTGTCCAGCAGTCAGGCCTTTGCCGCGCTGCCGCTCAGCGTGGAAGGACATGCCATAGGCGTTCTAGGTCTAAGCTTCGGCGAAGCCAAGCATTTTACGGAGGCGGAGCGCGAGTTCATGCTGACACTGGCCAGCCAATGTGCCCAGGCTTTGGAGCGAGCCCGGCTGTATGAAATCGAGCAGCAGGCCCGGCTTGAAGCGGAGGCCAACCAGCAACGCCTGGCGCTGCTGGCCGAGATGCGGGAGCGCAACCGGCTGGCCCAAGAGCTGCACGATAATGTGGCTCAGGCGTTGGGTTATTTAAACCTGAAACTGACCCTGACCCACGAGCTGTTAATGAACCAACAGACTCCGGCGGCTTTGGAGAATGTCCAGGAGTTGAAGCAGATTGTGGGCGAAGCCTACACCGACATCCGGGGAGAAATCTTCAACCTGCGGACCGGCCCCGCCGCCAAGATAGATTTTCTGGAAACGCTGCGGGACATTGTGGATAAGTATCGCCGCTTCTACCAGCTTGAAGTCGAGTTAGTGTTTGAGGCCGAAGCAGACCGGTTTGGCCTGCCCTCAGACGTAGCCGCGCCCCTAGTCCGGACTATTCAAGAAGCCTTGATGAATGTGTGCAAGCACGCCGGTGTAAAAGAAGTGACGCTGCGGCTGGGTTACGAGGCCGGGCAAGTCCGGATTAGGATTGAGGATAAAGGCCGGGGCTTTGAGTTTGACCGGGAAAGAACGACTCGTTACGGTCTGACCATTATGCAGGAACGGATGGCCAGCATTGGCGGCCAGCTCGAAATTGACAGCGCGCCGGGGAAAGGCACCCAGGTGAGGTTGTTGTGGCAAAACTCAACCGCCTGAGGCCAGTGGGGCTGAACAGGGAGAAAGCCGGACTTTTGTAACATGCGCTAATCAAGCACCCAGGACTAAAGTAAAATGACAATAGTACCCAGTTTCACCAAAAAAATCATCGAGTTGGGTGGCGAGGTTCGCTATCTCCAACATCAAGCCCGATTCTTAACCGCCCTGGAGCTGGAGAAAAAACTTCAACACCAGCGGCAAAACTTGCAAGCCTTGTATGACCAGGCTGAACAAAAGAAGATTGACTTAATCCCTTACGCCAGTGCGCTAGCCGAGATCGAAGCCAATCTCAAAATTGCTCGGGAGGGCGCTTCCTGGGCCCCTCGCTTGGAGAAAACGGCTTTGTTTGTGGATGGGGCTAATCTGGCCGCGATGGCTTATGACCATTTAAACACCAAGCTGGATTTTGCCAAGCTCCTTACTTACTTTGGCCGGGATAGCTATATTCTGAGAGCTTTTTATTATGCGGCTACTTATCCGGGTGATGACGAGGCGAAGTCGAACATTGGCTTCCTGGCCTGGCTTGGCCGTAATGGCTATCTCGTGGTGACCAAACCGCTCAAAGAGTATGCGGACGGCAAGCACAAGGGTAATCTTGATATTGAGATTGCCATTGATATGCTTGAGCTGGCAGACAAAGTTGATCGCGTGGTGCTGTTCTCCGGGGATGGCGACTTTGCCCCCTTGCTCAGAAAAGTGGGCAGCAAAGGAGTGGTGACCGAGGTCGTGGCCTATTGGGGGGACGGACGCGGCCCCACCGCCTCCCAACTGATAGAAACGGCTGATAAGTTTACGGAGTTGCAGGAAATTCTCCCTTTTGTTGCCAAGTCATAGGGCCAAGCGCTTTTGGCCAGCCACGCGTTGCCCAACAAAATTTAGCCTTGCAGCAGCGACTGGCCGCCATCAATCCAGACTTCGGTGCCGGTAATGTGATTGGACGCTGCCGAAGCCAGGAACAGCACCAGTTGAGCCACCTGATCGGCGCTCCCTGGTTTGCCATCGGTGAGCGGAATCTGGCCTTCCGGGAATTCGACCGGTTCCGCCACTTGTTCCAAGTCGCGCTGTTCGGTGTTCTCTTCAATTTGAGTGGTAATAGCGCCGGGGCAAATCACATTCACCCGAATCTTGTGTTTAGCCAGTTCTAGGGCGATCATTTTAGCAAAGGCCACCTGGGCCGCTTTGGAGCAAGCATAAGCGGTGGCGCCGGTGTTGCTAAACATCCGGGTGCCGTTTACCGAGGAGGTAATAATAATTGAGCCGCCCTGTTTCTTTAAATAGGGAAGGGCGTGCTTTACGGTTAAGAATGTCCCCTTAAGATTGACGTTAAGCGTCTTATCCCACTCTTCCGCCGTTAACTCTTCCAACGGTGCCCAGACACCGTTAATACCGGCATTCGCAAAAACAATGTCGAGTTGTCCCCACTGGTTGATGACTCGCTGGACCGCTTGCGCCATGTCCGCGTCGCTAGAGACATCGCCGACAATAGCCAGGGCCTGCTGGCTGTCGTCCTTAAGTCGAGCCACCGCCTTTTGCAGCTCGGTTTCAGCCAGATCGAGTAAAGCTACTTTGGCCCCCTGTTTCGCCAACAGGCGAGCGCTGGCCCAACCAATCCCTGAGTCGGCCCCTGTCACTAAAGCCACTTTATTATTCAATTGCATGTCAAGCTCCTTCCAGTCGTACGCCATAGCGATCTCCTAAATAAATCTACTTTATCACGCTGGTAGCGTGAAGGCTACACCTATATGGGCGACTTTACAGCCCAAGTGAGGTAATTTTTAGGGATGACCTGGGTCGCCGGGCCGGGAAAAAGAGTTGACCCTATTCTTCACGTAGATTTTACTATAGTCTTCATTATATTCCGCCGATAAGATAATAAGTAAAATACCTTAGCTCCGCTCTGAACCATTCCCTGCCACAGAATTAAAGAAAAAAGAAAAGTGACATGCTGAAGCTATTTACATTTTAACTTGAAAGACAGCTACGAGGTTAATTATGCAACTAGAACGCATCAGTCATCAGTCCAAACTCACTGTTGTCGATGCCGGCCGCAGCCGGCTGACTAAGCCATGGAAGGTAACCGATGTCCCTCACTTATAAGATCCTCCTGCCGGTATTAGCAGCCTTAATCGTTACCGCCGGCTTGCTAACCCTGCAGAGTCTGTACACCCAGCGCCGGCTGGTTAGCGACGCCGAGGCTAAGGAATTGGTCGCCTTGCAGACAGCCTTCGTTGACCTGATGCACGATCAGCAAGAGAAGGCCTTGGCCCTGGCCCACGCCATTGCCGACATGCCGGATGTCCGAGAGGCCTTTGCCCGCCAAGATCGCACCTATCTGGAACTTAAACTGATGCCCGTTTACACCACCCTCCATGAACAGTTGGCGGTCAATCAGGCCCAGTTTCACCTGCCGCCGGCCACCTCCTTTCTGCGCCTGCACCGCCTGGATCAGTATGGCGATGATCTGTCCGATATCCGCCCCACCGTGGTCCTGGTCAACCAAAAGCAAGCGCCCGTCGTCGGGCTGGAACAGGGCGTTAGTGGCTTTGGGATCCGCGGCGTGGTGCCCGTTTTCCACCGGGACGAACATATCGGCTCTTTTGAAATTGGTATGAACTTCGATCAATCGCTGCTGGATGAGTTTAAAGCCACCTACGGCGTCGAGATCAGCGTGTTGCTCCCGCCTCAGGCGGAGCAGGCCGGCTCCTTTGAGCCGCTGGCCTCGACCCTGACCGAACCGCCGCTCATTGCGGAAGCCACCCGGCAGGCCGTCTTTGAAAGCGGTGAGCCGGCCATTGTCAATCTCGATGCCACCAATCAGGCCCTCATCGTCGCCCCCATTTACGATTATTCCGAGCGCATCGTCGGTCTGTTTGAGATCCCTATCTCGCGGGCAGCGAGTCTCCAAACCATCGCCGCCGGTCGGAACCAGGCCCTGCTGCTGGCAGGGGCGGTGCTGCTGATTACCGGTCTGAGCCTGTGGGGGAGCTTACGGCGGCTGGTGGTCAGACCGGTCGACAACCTGGCCGGGGCGGTCCGGCAGGTGGCCCAAACCGACCTGGTCCGGCTGGAGTCCGGCCTGGACCGGCTGTCCCAGGGTGACCTCACCGGCAGCGTGACCATCCAGACCCCGGCCTTGACGGTTCACACCCGGGATGAAATCGGGCAAACGGCGATGAGCTTTAACACCATGCTCGAGCAACTGCGGGCCAGCGGGCAGGCCTTCGGCCGGACTATCGACCGGCTTCACGGCCTGATCAGTAATGTGGCCGGCCACGCTGAACAGGTCAATCAGGCGGCTATGGACCTGGACGACCATGCCCGGCAAGCCGACCAGGCCACCGCCAACATTGCCGCGGCCATTACCCAGTTCGCCCTGGCTATGAACCAGCAGCGCCAGGGTATCGAAGTCCAGGCCGATGCCATCCTGCAAATGTCCGTGGGCGTCGATGGCATTGCCGAGGGAGCCCGGGAGCAAGCCGAGGCGATGTGCCAGACCACCGAGGCGGTCCACGGCCTGTTCAACGCCATCAGTCAGATGGTCGGCGGGGTTGAAGCTCAACTGGAAGCGGTCGAGCGGGCGGCCTCGGCCAACACCCGGGTCAATGAGGCCCTGGATCAAGTCACCGAGCAGACCCGCCACCTGGTCGGCGAGGCTCAGCACAACCTCCAAGCAGCCCAAGCCGGCCAGCAGACCATTCAAACCACCGTGGCCGAGATGGACGCCCTGGGTCGGGAAACCCAGCGGCTGGCCCAGCGGGTACGCGACCTGGGTGACCGCTCCAAACAGATCGAAACTATCGTGGCCGTCATCGACGAGATTGCCTCGCAGACCAACTTGTTGGCTCTCAACGCCGCCATCGAAGCCGCCCGGGCCGGCGAGCACGGCAAAGGCTTTGCCGTGGTGGCCGATGAAGTGGGCAAACTGGCCGAAAAGTCGGTCCAGGCCACCCACGAGATCACCGAAACGATCCACACCATCCAGCGTGAGACCAACCAAACGGTCACCACCATGGAGGAAACCCAGCAAACCATCGATCGGGGGATCAGCCTGGCCCGTAACTCCGGCCAGGCCTTTGCGACCATCGCCACGGCTACGGCCAACTCGGCGACCCAGTTGGAGACAACGCTCACGGCCATCCAAACCATCGAACGGGCCCAGCAGCAGCTCTCGGATACGATCCACGCCGTTAGCGCGGTAGCCACCCAGAACGGAGCGGCCACCGGCCAGATGCAGGGCATGGCCGACCAGGTCATGGCCGCTACCGAGCGGGCCTCGACGGTGTTGAAAGAGAACTCCCTCGCCGCCGAAGACATGTCGGCCAGTATGAGAAATGTGGAGGCCACCACGATGCAGATTGCTCGCAGCAGCCAGGAAAACATCGGGGCGGTGGAGCAATTCATCAGCAATGTGGAGGACATCAACCTCCGCATTGGGGCGGTGTCAAACTCGGCTCACGACTTAACCGTTGAGGCAGCTCACCTGAATCGCCTGGTCCACCAGTTCCGGCTGCAGCCGGCGGCGGAGGAAGCCGCTGACGGTCCGGCTCAACCGGCCGGTTATCTCACCCCGCAGGTTAGGGAGCGGGGGCGAGAGCCAGTTCCGGTCAACGGCAACGGCTCCCATCGTTGATATACCTTTATGATAATTACAGAATGAGCGACGATGAAACTAAAAATGCAGTCAATCCAGACAAAAATCGTACTGTGGACCGGTTTATGTTTGCTCCTTTTAGGGGCTAGCTTAATCACCTATGTGTCTTACTCGTTATATGAGACCGCCACCCTGGCCACCCAGCGGAACGTAGTTGCCGTCTCGGAAACAGAGGCTGGTCGGATCCAGACGGAAATCGAAGGTGCTTTGGACTCGGCCCGGACACTGGCCCAAGCCCTCGCCTCGGTCAAAATTGAGGAAACTGACCTCAACCGCGATCAGGTTAACGCGATGCTCAAACAGGTTCTGGTGAGCAACCCTCAATTCGTCGGCGTCTACACCCTCTGGGAACCGAACGCTTTCGACGGCCGCGATACGGAATATGTTAACACCGAGGGTCATGATGAGACCGGCCGGTTTATCCCTTACTGGGTGAGGGATGAAACCGGGGCCCCCGTGGTCGAACCGCTACTGGATTACGAAGTAGAAGGGGCCGGGGATTGGTACCTCACCCCCAAACGGACCCAACAAGAAGCCCTCTTTGATCCATTTTTGTATCCAATTTCAGGGGAAGAGGTACTGCTGATTTCATTGGTGGTGCCCATCGTGGTCGATGGGCAATTCCAGGGGATTGCCGGGGTGGATATGCGGGCCGATTTTCTCCAACAACTCGCCGACGAAACGAGTGGCCTCGAGGCGTACCACGGCACCGCTGAATTGGTCCTGATCAGTTACGGCGGCACCTTGGCCGGGGTAACCGGCCAACCGGAGTTGGTCGGCGACAATATGGAAGCCTATCACTCGGACTGGGAAGAAGATCTGAAGTATGTTCAAGCCGGTGAGGAACGAATCGAAGCGGATGAAGGGAATATAGCCTCATTTGTTCCCATCCGGATTGGAAAGACGACCACCCCCTGGTCGGTGAACGTGAATATCCCCAGTCAAGTATTCTATGCCGAAGCCAACGCGCTAATCCGGCTGATGATTGGGATCGGGTTAACCCTGTCCATCGCGGCTTTAGTTTTGCTTTGGTTCCTGGCTGGTCGAATTGCCCAACCGATCATGATGATGGCCACCTGGGCCCAACGCTTATCCGAGGGAGATACGGCTCTAAAAAGCGACGACCTGAAAAGACTCGCCCAAATCAGCGCTCGCCAAGATGAGTTAGGTCTAACCGGGCTGGCTTTTTCCAGGTTGATCAACTATTTTGCGGAAATATCTCAGGCCGCGGAACGGATTAAGACCGGCGATCTCTCTGTTCAGGTCACGCCTCGAGCCGAAACCGACTTGTTGGGAAACACCTTCAAACAAATGATCCTCAACCTTCGACACCTGGTTGGCCAAGTTCGGGAAACCGCCGATAGCGTAGATGCCGCCGCCGAACAATTAACCGTGGCGACTGACCAGGCCGGTCAGGCCACCAGCCAGATTTCCGCTACCATGCAGCAGGTGGCCCAGGGCATCCAACAGCAAACCCAGGCCGTCACCCGGACCGCCACCTCCGTCCGCCAGGTCACCCAGGCCGTCGAGGGCGTGGCCCAGGGCGCGCAAGAGCAAGCTCAAGCCGTCGCCCAGACCGGCCAGGGGATGCACGACCTGGCCCAAGCCGTCCGGACCATCGCCCACGGCGCGCAAGAGCAGGCCCAACTTGTGGCCGGGGCCCAAACCGCCACGACCGGCCTCGATACCGCCGTCACCCAAATCACCCGCCAGACTCAGGCCGTGGCCCAGGTCATCCAGACTCACCTCCACACCGCCCGGGCCGGCCAACAAACCGCCCAAGAGGCCGTCAGCGGCATGGACCAACTCGGCCAGGCCACCGACCAATTGGCTCAGACGATCCAAGATCTGGGCCAACGCTCCGGCCAAATCGGGACCATCATCGAAACCATCGACGACATCGCCAGCCAGACCAACCTGCTGGCCCTCAACGCCGCCATCGAAGCGGCCCGGGCCGGCGAGCAGGGCAAGGGCTTTGCCGTCGTCGCCGACGAGGTCCGCCAATTGGCCGAACGGGCTTCCCAAGCCACTAAAGAGATTCGGGAGATGATCCGAGCCGTCCAGAGTGGGGCCGAGCAAGCCGTGTCCGCCATGAACCAGGCCGGCCACGATGTGCAGCAAAGCATCAGCCGCACCCAGGCGGCCGGCAGCGCCTTCGAGACCATCGCCGGCGGCATCGGTCAGGTGGCCGGCCAGGTCGACCAGACCCTCAGCGCCGTGGCCGCCATCGAGCAGGCTGCCCAGCAGCTCCGCCAGGCTATCGCCACTGTCAATGAGGTCACCCTCCGCAATCAGACCTTGGCCGGCCAGATGCAGACTACGGCCCAACAAATGATGGCCTCGGTGGAACAGGTCAGTGCCGTGGTCGAGGAGAACACCGCCTCGACCGAGGAGATGGCGGCCAGCGCCGGCGAAGTAAACGAGGCCATCGACCACATCGCCAGTGTCAGCGAGGAGAACAGTGCCGCCGTGGAGGAAGTCAGCGCCTCGACCGAAGAGATGAGCGCCCAGGTCCAGGAAGTAACCGCTTCGGCCCGAGCCCTGCAAGAGATGGCCCAGAGCCTCAACGAGATCATCGGTCAATTCAGACTATCCGCCAAGGCCGACCCGGCCGAAGCACTGGCCGGTCTCGGAACTTTTAAGCCAGTCGACCCACCGGCTTCATTCAGCCCGGCATTCGAGTCCCGGCCCCAGAGCACTCGGCAGCCGGCCGGGCCAGTCCGGGTCAACGGCAACGGTTACCACCGCCATTAACCCCCGGCAAAATAATGGCTGATGGAGACGAAAGGGCCCTTTTCCACTCCATCAGCCAACACTCCTTAATCTTTAGTCCTTATTAAGGATGTAGCCGTCATACGAGCCACCTTCAGCGACTTGAGCGGCGACATCCAGCAGCCCGGTCAAGTTACGGCCTTTGACTGTCATAAGACCGGCAATGGCACCGCCTTCTTCGGTTTTGCCCAAGTAGGTCACTGTCGCGTTGGCTGGACTACCACTCACTGTGCCCTCAAACCCAGCGTAGGCTGTAACCACGTCTGCGAAAGTACCGGGTGGGTTGCCCATGACATCCTCGCAAGGAGCAAAGACCAGGGTACGCGTCTGGGCCGAGCCTGAACCTTCTAAAGTGCCCCTAAATTCCAGACTACCTTCTACCTGCAAGACACAGCTACTGCCGACCGGAGTGATGGTGAGAGTGGAGAAATCAGCGCTTACCTCAAACGTCCCCTCTGCTAAAACTTTCTCATTATCCGCCTGAACAACTGAACCACCGCATACGCCTAAGCTGGTCACAATTAAGCCGAGGGATGTCGCTATGGCCAGAGCTACAAACACCTTCATATAGTTGTGGAGCTTCATTGTTCTATGCTCTCTCTTGCTTACGACTTTGCCAGACATCACAATCTAAGCCCGGACTTTCTTCGTCTGACTGGGAAGAGTCCGGAGCAAGAGTCGTACACTCAGTCACCCCCTTTCAAAGCTGCGCTATGACAACGTTGGCAACAGTTATGGCTTGATTTCTAAATTGGGGCAATACCGATGAAAATGGAGGGTTACATAGTAACCTCTTTTCTTGCCTGATTAATCGAGGTTACAATGCTCTGTCTGATGACTTGGATTTGGGATGAAATAGGGAGAAACTCGCTAAAACGTGACAATACGTTATTAGTACAATACTTCAAAACAGCAACGTATGTCAACGGTGTGATTTTTGGCACACTCTTGTTATTCAGGCTGCCCCGCGACAATCCGTAGGGCACTGGCGATCGGACCTACGAATAGTTCGCTTTTCTCGCCTGGCTTGGAACCTTAAACATACTCGGCAAACCAGGCCAGGGTATCTTGCCAGGCCTGAGTCGCCTGCTCTTTAACATCAACGGCGGCTACCTCTTTGTTGATGCGGTTGGCGACGGGCTGGACTCTAACGGCTACTTCCAGATAACCGGCGGGCTGGTACAAGACCGAGGAATGAAAACGGAGGGCAAACCTTGGTTTGCTAGCAGAGCAAGCTCTGCACTCCTAATCTATTTGGGTTACCCCAACACCTGCTCGAGCTTAGCGGCCAATTCTTCCTCAAACCAAACGGTGTGGTGAAACATAATCTCTGTGGCTTTGGCCGCGTCACCGGCTATGATGGCGTTGAGAATAGCCCGGTGATGCTGGGCCGACTGCTCGACCGGCGCGGCGCCGTGTCGCCAGATGAGCGGCCGGATGCGGTCCACCTGTTCCTCGATGCTTTTGATGATCTTCAGCAGGCGCCGGTTGCCGGCTCGCTCGGCCAAAAACTTATGAAAGTCTCCTCCCAGTTCCCGGCTGCGCTGCTCGTTGCCGGCCTTGATGGCCTCATCGGCGTCGTTTAAGATGGCCTCGGCCCTCTCCAGGTCGGCTGCGGTCATCCGTTCAATCGCTTTGCGGGCGACGTACCCTTCCAAAACGCCTTGGATTTCGATCAACTCCATAATGGTCTTAACCGAAGGCGTGGTCACCTGCGCCCCACGCCGGCCATCGCTTTCGACCCAGCCCTCTTGTTCCAACATAATGAGGGCTTCCCGGACGGGCGTGCGGCTAATGCCGTAATGCTTGGCCACGTCGCCGATGATCAGATGTTCGCGAGGCTTGATGTCCATCGAGAGGATCGCTTCTTTAAGAGCGTCGAAGACTTTTTCAGTCAAAGTGTGGCTTTCATTGTCGGACAGTGGCGGAAGCGTCATAGCTCTCCCTTAAAGCATTTTCTTAATTATACCAACTTCTACGCAGAATGCGTTGCCAGCTGGCTAAGATAGCGCTCCTGAACATAGCGGGCGACGCCGGCACAGGTGGTCCACCAAACATCGTCAAATAATTTCATATAGTTCAGCAGCCGGTACAACATCTCGAGCCGGCCCGGCCGGCCGGTCAGATTAGGGTGAAAGGTGGTACTGAAAAAACAGCCAAAGCGGCGCATCCCATCAAACTCTTCTCGCCAGGCCTGGTAGGCGGCCTCCGCCGGAGCGTTGAAGCCGCTGCCGCCATCCGGCGAGAGCGAGAGCCCGAACAGGGCCCAGTCATCCAGGGCCGGACTAAGAGGTAGTTCAATGAGCCGGCCGGTGGGGGTGGTCAGGAGGTAGGGCAAGTCGTACTCCATGAGGCTGCAATCGTACAAAAAGCCTCGTTCAAGCAGCAGGTCAACCGTACTTGACCGCATGCCCCAAAACGGCGCGCTCCAACCGATAGCTTCCACGCCGGTGGCCCGTTGGAGAGCCTCGTGTCCGCGCTGAAACACGTCCCGCTCTTGCTCCGGGGTTAAGGCCAACACATTTTCGTGAAGATATCCGTGATGGGCCACCTCGTGACCGGCCTCGACCAGGGCCTTGATCGCGGCCGGGTGCAGGTCGGCAACATAGCCGGGCACAAAAAAGGTGGCAGGCACCTCTAGCGCGGCATGCATCTCCAAAATGCGAGGCAGGGCGGTTGAGACGCCGTAAGCCCCTTCGGAGAGGGCGGTGAGGTGACCGGCATTGCGGGGATCGCCGGCGATAGGGCCAGACTCGCCATCCACGTGCCAGCCGATGGCCACGGCGCAGCGTTTGCCCTCGGGCCAGGCAAAGCCTTCGATAGGCAGGGATTGGACCTCAGGTTGTTGAATTTCGGAATTGATCTGCATCGCTTATCTCCATTGAAAATACACCTACCCGGGGTAGGGTCCTACCGAGGGTAGGGGCGTAAAATTTTACGTCCCTACCCCATTGAGGTTATTCGGCAACGACTCTCAAAGACTACCGGGCCTCTTGGCGCAGGCCCATCGCCCCGCCAAAGGCAAAGACGCGATTCTCTAAATAATTGGAAACCCACAGCAGAAAGCCAATCGTCAATAGATAGAGAACAGTTAACTGGATCAAAACTTCAAAGACCAGAAAGTAGCGATTAATCATGCCATAGCCGATCTTCATCAGCTCGTTGACAGCAATCACCGACAGCAAGGCGGAGTTCTTGACCGTGTTGGCCAGCTCGTTGGTGATAGACGGGATCATGCGTCGGGCGGCTTGCGGCAGAATAATCTGGATAAAAGCCATGCGCGGCGGCATGCCAATCGACAGCGCGGCCTCCATCTGGCCCCGGTCAACCGACTCAACCGCGGCCCGCACGATCTCGACCACATAGCCGGCGGCGATGATGGTCAGAGCGATGACGCCGGTCCAGAATTCGTCAAAGACGATGCCAAAGTTGGGCAGCACATAGAACACGATCAAAATGATGATCAACTGCGGCACACCGCGAATGAAATCAACGACAGCCTGAATAATTCGCTGGACCGGCCGCGGGCCGATGACGCGCAAGCTGCCAAAAACCACGCCGGCCAGCGTGCCGAAGATGACGGCCAAGAAGCTAATCTCAATTGTGACCAGCGTCGCTTCCAACAGCCGGGGCAAAATCTCGAGCATAAAGGCCCAGTCGAGGCCCAGGAAATCGGTTGGCATCGCGGCTCTACCCTCCCCAGGTGGTGTAGTAGGAAAAAAATTTGCGGGTGCCTTCGTGCTGAGGGTTTTCAAACAAGGTTTGGGGCGGCCCCTGCTCGACAATTTGGGCCGCTTCTAAATAGACCACTCGATCCGCGGCACGCTGGGCAAACGCCAATTCGTGGGTGACTACCACCATCGTCATGCCCTCCTCGGCCAGCTCCTGCATTACCTCCAGCACCTCCCAGGTTAGTTGTGGATCCAGCGCCGAGGTCGGCTCATCGAACAGCATCAACTTTGGATTCATAGCCAGGGCCCGGGCAATCGCCACGCGCTGCTGTTGGCCGCCGGAGAGTTGGCTGGGATATTTCTGGCTGTGGTCGGCCAGGTGAACTTTGTGCAGCAACTGTTCGGCCAAGGCTCGGCACTCGGCTTTGGGCCGACCCAAGACTTTATGCGGCCCGACCGCCACGTTGTCGATGGCGTTGAGGTGGGCAAACAAGTTAAACAACTGAAACACCATGCCGACTTTTTGGCGTTTACGGGCCAGCTCCTTGGGGCTATCCTCCAGCCATTGGCCGCTGTCCGTCAGCCGGCCGCCCATATATTCACCGTCAAGCCAGATCCGCCCCTCGGTTGGCACTTCCAGGTAGTTGATTGAGCGCAGCAGAGTGCTCTTACCGGAACCGGACGGCCCAATCAAGACCACGACTTCGCCGGCGTGGACATCCAGACTGACGTTATTGAGCGCCAGAGTCGAGCCAAAATCCTTGGAGACATTTTGGACTTTTAGAATAATGTGGTTGGTTGTTGGCATGGTTAGCGGTCCCCGATTAATTCCCCAATGTCGCCTGTTTGGTCTTCGTTACCGGTTGGCCGGACGGCCGGTAGGTGAACACATTCTGTTCCAAATAGTAGGCTCCCCGAATCAGCAGTTGGACCACCACAAAATACAGGATGGCCACGATGATATAAATCTCAGTTGATTTAAAGGTGGCGGCCCGGATTGAGTTGGCAATTTTGGTAACCTCCAGGACGGCAATCACGGATAGCACCGACGAGGCCTTAACCAGGTTGGCCAGCTCGTTGGTCAACGGCGGGATCATGCGCCGGGCGGCCTGCGGCAGAATGATGTCGCGCATGGCCATCCAGCGAGTCATCCCGATCGCCGCAGCCGCTTCCATTTGGCCCCGATCGATGGACTGGATCGCCGCCCGCACAATCTCGATTTGATAGCCGATCGTGTTGAAGGTCAGGGCCGCGAAGCCAATCCAGAAGACCGAAAAGTCAAGCCCGATCTTGGGCAGGAGCAAGGCCGCGCCGAAGATGTGAAGGATAACCGGCGTGCCCCGCACAAAAAAGACAAAGCCGGCAATCAAGCGCCGCACTGGCGCCGGCCCGATCACACGCACCACCCCCAGCAAGACGCCGAAGACTAGCCCGACCGCCAGCGACAGCAAGCTGATCTGCAAGGTCAGCAGCAGCCCGCGCAGCAGCCGGGGGAGGATTTCTAGCATGAAAGGGATGTCCATCAGCATTTATGCCCTAGTATTGCGTGGGACGTGGAACATAGGGCCTTACGTTCCACGTCCCACGTTCCACGTCTTACAGTTTGGCTACCATGTCGGCGGGACGTTGGGGACGTCAAAGGTGGCGCCGAACCACTTTTCTTGGAGTTGAGCCAGGGTGCCGTCGGTCTTCATCTGAACCAGGATTTCATTGAAGGCAGCCCGGAGCGCTTCATCTTCCTTGCGGAAAGCAGCCGTGCTATACTCCGCCGCCCAGCGGTCAGACTTGAAGGGAATGACGGTGAACTCGGGGTTCTCCTTGACGAATTCGAGCAGACTAACCGTGCTGGAGGCATAAGCATCGATCCGCCCGGCCCGCATCGCGTCGTAGGCGGCGGCATCATCATCATAGGTTTTGATCTCATCCCCGTAGCTGATCCCCAACTCTTCGGCGGTCACTTCCAGTTGCAGCACCGAGGGCGTCCCCTCCCCGGCTCCCACCACCTTGCCGTCTAGCCCGGCCCGCTCGGTGATACCCGCGTCCGCCCGCACCAGCAGCCCCGAGGAGGCATCCATATACGGCACCGAGAAGTTGACCCGCTCGTACCGCTCCTCGGTCGCGGTCATCCCCCCCAGAATAAAGTCAAAGCCCCCATCGTACAGCGTCTGGATCACCGTCGGCCAGGAGGTGTCCACCGGCCGCGCTTCCACCCCGCCCAGCCGTTTCCCAATCTCGCTGGCAATGTCGATGTCATAACCCACGATGTTCTCGTTCTCATCCCGGAACTCAAAAGGCCGGTATTGCGCTTCCAATCCATACGTAAAGTAGCCCCGCTGCAATATGTCCGCTAACGCACCCCCGCCAACCACTTCCGCATCCAGGCCGGCCGGCCACGTCGGCGGGACGTTGGGGACGTCAAAGGTGGCGCCGAACCACTTTTCTTGGAGTTGAGCCAGGGTGCCGTCGGTCTTCATCTGAACCAGGATTTCATTGAAGGCAGCCCGGAGCGCTTCATCTTCCTTGCGGAAAGCAGCCGTGCTATACTCCGCCGCCCAGCGGTCAGACTTGAAGGGAATGACGGTGAACTCGGGGTTCTCCTTGACGAATTCGAGCAGACTAACCGTGCTGGAGGCATAAGCATCGATCCGCCCGGCCCGCATCGCGTCGTAGGCGGCGGCATCATCATCATAGGTTTTGATCTCATCCCCGTAGCTGATCCCCAACTCTTCGGCGGTCACTTCCAGTTGCAGCACCGAGGGCGTCCCCTCCCCGGCTCCCACCACCTTGCCGTCTAGCCCGGCCCGCTCGGTGATACCCGCGTCCGCCCGCACCAGCAGCCCCGAGGAGGCATCCATATACGGCACCGAGAAGTTGACCCGCTCGTACCGCTCCTCGGTCGCGGTCATCCCCCCCAGAATAAAGTCAAAGCCCCCATCGTACAGCGTCTGGATCACCGTCGGCCAGGAGGTGTCCACCGGCCGCGCTTCCACCCCGCCCAGCCGTTTCCCAATCTCGCTGGCAATGTCGATGTCATAACCCACGATGTTCTCGTTCTCATCCCGGAACTCAAAAGGCCGGTATTGCGCTTCCAATCCATACGTAAAGTAGCCCCGCTGCAATATGTCCGCTAACGCACCCCCGCCAACCACTTCTTCCCCGGTAGGCAGTTGAGCGGCAAACTCAGCCACCGCTACGGTTGCTTCCTCGGTGGCCGGAATCCAGAGTTTCTGCCCCACTTCGATCACGTTCGGGTCGGCGATAAAGGTGAAGGCTTCATCGGCCGCGGACCTGGTGTTGGTTGCTTCATAAATGGCGGTCCAGGCCAGCGGATCACCGTAAAACTTTTCGGCCAGCTTGCTCAACCAGTCATCGGCTTGGACGACGTATTCTTGCCCTTCATCTTGCCACAGTGGGGCAGCCGTCACCACGCTACTCGATAGCGCGGTTGATAACAGCAGGGCCATCAACCCGGCCAGGGCCAAAACAAATCTGCCAGTCCTCATCTAAATCCTCCTTATTAATATAGTAATATCGCTTGGGGTGCGGATGAGATCCGCGTGCCAGATTTTTAATTGTTGAAACTATTTTCTGAGTTTAGGCCTGGTAGACCCTTTTAATCAACTGATCGGTCATCACCTCCTCCGGGCTTAAATGCGGATTAGCCAGACCGAGCATGGCCAAATCGGTAATGATCTGGCGCCAACGGGTCGTGTTTAACCAGCCCAGTCGATTGAGCCCCACTCTTCCTACCACAAAAGGCCGCAGGGCCTGTAAAATCTTAAACTCTAAGGTCGGATCAGACTCTGGCAAATAGTAAGCCGTGATCGTTTGCGCGGTTTGCTGGGGCTGCTCAAAAGCCAGGCGCCAGCCCTCGAAGGTAACTTTCAGGAACTTGACCAGCACGTCGGCGCCATCGTTGATCAGATCGTCCGTGGCCACCAACACCTGGGCATAAGGCTCGCTGCGCCAGGCATAGCCCGGGATAGTGCGGACCGCCAGGCCGGTCGCTTCCATTTCAAACGGCTCGGTGATGACAAAACCCTGTACCGCGTCACAGCGACCACTGCGCAGCATGTCGGCGTAATCAAAGTCCAGAGGTAAAATCTCCACATCCGTCCGACTGAGGCCGGAGCGGGCCAAGGACAGATCCAGGGCCAACATGCCGTCGCCATGCACCCCTACCCGCTTGCCGCGGAGATCGGCGATCGAGGTGATGGCCGACTCCTGGCGAACCAGCCAGCCAAAGGCCGAAAATTGGAGCATCGCCGCAATGGCCTTAACGGGTTGGCCCTCGGTCCGGGCCTGGATGATCAGGTGATCGTCGGCGCTGGCCACCATTGGCCCGGCCTGCTTGAGCGCGTCGACCGGATTGGCAGCCATATCGCCCGGCACGATCGTCAGCTCGAGGCCGGCTTGTTCGTACCAACCCAGATGGTGGGCCAGCAGAGGGCCGGCAAACTGAGCATTAGGTTTCCAATCGAGCTGCAGCCTGAGCTGTTCCATCGGGGCTACTCTGCGTAAGCTGCTTCGATCAGTTTTTCGGTCATAACCTCAGCGGGTGGCAACGGCTGGGTAATGATTCCTTCCGCCAGGAGGTAGTCGATACTTTGCTGCCAGCGCCGGGCTTCCATCCAGCCCAGCCGCTCTAAACCGACCTCGCCGCAGAGGATAGGCTGCATCGCTACCAGCATCTGTTGTTGTAAAACGGGGTCGGCTTCGGGCAGGTAGTGCTGGGCAATGAGTTGGCCAACGGCCTGCGGGGTTTGGAGCGCCTGGCGCCAGCCGTCGAACGAGACCTTGAGAAACCGGGTGAGGGCGTCGGGTTCGCTGGTGATGAGCTGTTCCGTGGTGGCCAAGACTTGCGAATAGACTAAATAGCCCGACTCATAGGCCGGAATCACCGTCAATTCAAAGCCTTTGGCCGCCAGCTCCAGCGGCTCGACGATGACAAAGCACTGGATGGCGTCAAAATCACCGCTTTGCAAAAGTTCATCGTAATTGAACCCAACGTCGACCACCTCCACCTCGGTCCGGCTGAGGCCGGCCTGGCTCAACGCTATCTGGAGGGCCGTGGCGCCGTCACCATGGATGCCAATCCGTTTGCCTTTGAAGTCCCTGACGCTGCGGATCCCACTGGCGGCTAAGGCCATCCACCCGATGCCGGAGTACTGCATCATCACCCCGATCGCTTTGAACGGTTTGCCGGCGGCGCGGGCCTGGATCAGGAGATTGTCTTCAGTGCTGGCGATGACGTTGGGGGCGCGGTCCAGGGCCTGCACCGGATTGGTGTGGCTCTGCCAGGGCACAATCGTCAGGTCGAGGCCGGCTTGCCGGTACCAGCCCAACTGTTCAGCCAGCAGGAGCCCGGCAAATTGGGCATTGGGTTTCCAATCCAATTGCACGGTCAAAGGTGTCATCCGTGTCTCCTTTCTTAGTTTGTCAAAACCGGTGTAGAAGGCAGGTCGGGCTAAACTCAATCGAGGAAAACATATTTATCAATATATTGATAAATATGGGGCAGAATATATCACGATATAGAGATTGTGTCAAGGGCAGGGTTGAGGTGTGTCCTAAAAACTGGGCCGCGGCCGGTAGGACCGCGCCATCGCTGACCTGGCGCAGACTGTTTTGAATACCGCCGGTATTGATGGCATAATCCTACGGTACGATTCGTTTGGGCATGGTAAGGATGCGGCTGCGGTTCTGGCCCTGCAGCATAGCCTACCCGGCCTTTATAACCTCATGGATAGGGATAACGATGAACAGTCGTGAGCGCATGGCCCTGGCCATGCAACACAAACTGCCGGATCGGGTGCCGGTCATGTGCCAACTGGCTCTGGGCCATTACTTTTTGAATACAGACCTGTCCCCGCATCAAATTTGGTTCACCAGCGAGGGCTTTGCCGAGGCCCTGGTCACCCTCCAACGCCGGTACCGGTTCGATGGGATCTTGATCAATCTCCCCGGCCGCCCCGAAAACCTCCTGGCGGAGGTTACCTCGCTTGAGGAAACCCCGGCCGGGCAGTGGCTGACTTGGGCCAGCGGCGACACCACCTTTATCCCCTGGGATGATAATCCCCAGCACCAGGTTAGCGGCCATGCCAAGCTGCCTCGGGCGGATTTTGCCACGATTGACCCGGATGACCTGGATTTTATTGACGAGGTGGCCGGGTATATCTGGAATACCTATCACATCCCCCGGCTGGCCCAAAAGCCCAACCCCGGCCCCTTGGCCGAGATACCCGCCTACTTTTTTCGCACGATTGATTTGGTCAAAGCGAGGGTCGGCGACGAGGTTTCGGTCCACGGCGAGGTCTTTTCGCCGCTGACCCACTTTATGGAGCTGTTTGGTTATGAAGAAGCATTGGTCAGCTTTATCCTGGACCCCGGCAAGACCCACGCCCTCCTCGACCGGCTGACCGCAGCCTCCATCAGTTGGGCGGTTGCCCAGGCCCGCCGTGGCGTCGACGCGGTGTTGATGTCGTCGGCCTTTGTGGGCGGGCCCTTGCTGTCACCCAAAATGTACGAGGCCTTTGTCGTGCCTTATGAGCGGCGCGTAACCGACGCGGTCAAGGCCGCCGGTGTCCCCATCTATACCCACACCTGCGGCAGCATCGGTGACCGGCTAGAGTTGATGGTCGAGACCGGCACGCAGGGCATCGACACCCTCGATCCACCGCCGCTGGGCAACACCATCCTGGCCGAGGCCAAGGCCCAAATTGGCGACCGGGTCTTTATCAAGGGCAACATGAATGCCGTGGAGTTGCTGGCGGCCAAGACCAAAGAGGCAGTTATCGCGCACGCGACCGACCGGCTGCTGACCGGGATGCCGGGCGGCGGCTACATTCTCAGTACAGCCTGCTCTGTGGCGCCCCGAATGGAGCCATGGAAGCTGGAGCTGCTGGTACCCTTGGCGGAAAAATTGGGGCGTTACCAGGGCTGAGGTTTACCTCGACCCTGGAGAGTACTAGGTGAGAGCGCGTTAAGTAACAACTGGCCGAGCCTCGATGAATGTCTTGACGGCTCGCTCGATATCGTCGGGCGTGGTGGCCCATGAACAGACACTCAGGCGGATGGCGGGCGCCTTATTCCAGGTGGTGCCTCCGCACCAACACTCACCCGATCGCTGGATGTGGTCCAATATCGCCCGGGTTTGGGCCGGCGTCTCGCCCGCTACCAGCACCTGATTGAAGACTACCTCGTTCAGAATGTGGAACCCGGCGGCCCGCAACCCTGCGGCGAACTGCGCGGCTCGGTCACACAGGCCATCGACCAATTCCTCCACCCCGCTTCGGCCCAAATATTTCAAGGTAGCCCACAACTCAACCGCCCGGGCCCGGCGCGACATATCGGGCACATAGAGCATCCCATCCCGGTCTTGACTGTACTGAATGTAGGCGCCACTGGCCTGCATCGCGGCCACCAGGGCGTCGCGGTGCCGGCAGAGGACGATGCCGCAATCGTAGGGGGTGTTGAGGGTCTTGTGGCCATCGACGGCCCACGAGTCGGCCTTCGCGATGCCCCGGGTCAGGGCTTGCTTGTGGCGAGAGGCCGCCGCCCACAGGCCAAAGGCGCCATCAATGTGGACCCAGGCGCCGGCTTGATTGGCCTGCTCACACAGTTCCTCAAAGGCATCAAACGCGCCGGTATTGACATTGCCGGCCTGGAGAATGAGCAAGGTATTCGAGTCCAGGGCCGGCAGGTGAGCCGGATCCAGGCGCCCTTGAGCATCGGCCGGCACCAACTCGACCCGGTTTTTGCCCAGCCCCAGCAAGGCCAGGGCTTTGAAGACAGTGCCGTGCGCCTGCTCGTTGACCACGACCCGGAACGGCGGGGCGCCAAAAAGTCCATCGGCATTCACCTCCCAGCCGACCCGTTTGAGCAGGGCATAGCGAGCGGCCGCCAGGCCACACAGCGTGGCCATGGAGGTACCGCCGACAAACCCGGCCGCCGTTTGGGGAGGTAGTCCCAGCAAATCGGCCAACCAGCGCTCGCAGACCTGCTCGAGTTTGGCCACGATGGGCGAGATGACATACAAGGCCGGGTTCTGATCCCAGGTATCGGCTAGCCAACGGGCGGCTAAAGCGGTCGGGATGACGCTGCCGTTGACAAAGCCAAAATATCGCCCGCCGGTCTGGGCCACCGTAGCCGGAGAGCCGTAGGTATCGAGCTGGTGTAAAACCTCTGCCCCGGCTTGGGGCGACTCGGGCAAGGCCTCATCGAAAACGGTCAGCGCCTCCAGCGCCTCGGGCGGGGGGAAAACGGGGCGATGCGGCAAGGTATCGAGATAAGCGTAGGCATAGGCTTTGGCCTGCTCAAAGAGGGCTTTATCCGCGAGTTGGCCCTGCATCTGCTCACGCAAGGTTAGACGTGAATTTTTCATCGCTGGTTCCTCCTCAACTTTAGTCACGCTGTTGATAATTAGTCTCTTCTGTTCCGATTGTAGGCAGTGGCGGCAGGCTTGACAAGAGCCAATCGAGCAAGTCTAAAGCGGGCCAATGAGCTCATTACACAAGACAACCCGGGCTGCCGGTCAGGTGGACGCGACGGTGGAAGCGGTGACTGAAGTCTAGTTTATGTCCGAGCAGTTGAAAGCAGCGATCGAGACGGTCAGCCTTGTGACGGGTCGCAATCAAGGCTTGACGAGCGAGATGCGCTCCATCGCCGGGCAGATGATGCAGGCGATCGAGCAGGTCTCCACCGGGGTGGAAGGGAACATTGCCTCTTAGTGGCAGCGGCTACCACGCTAGATTTTGACATCCGGCCTTGGCCACCGATAATCTCAACCGTATGGAGAAGCTCAATGAGAAACGATGAAGATACCGTTTACACCTTAATTCACAGCCCTCTGGTTGGTGGGTTGACCTGGACCTTGGTGGCGCAAGAACTGTCGGCTCGGGGCTACCCGGTCGCCGTCCCTCACCTGGCTGACCAGGCCACTTCCCCGTTGCCGCTGTGGCAACAGCAGGCCGAGTCGGTTGCTCAGGCACTCGATCATTTGTCCCCGGGTCAAGGGGTCGTGTTGGTCGCCCACAGCGGGGCCGGTCCCCTGCTGCCCGCGATCAGTCAAGCCCTAAACCATCCCGTCCAGGCTTACGTCTTTGTCGATGCCGGCCTGCCCCGCGATAGGGCCAGCCGGCTCGATCTGATGTACGCCGAAGATCCCGATTGGGCAGCTCAGTTCCACCAAGAGCTTCGGCAAGGTCACACCTACCCTACCTGGACCGAAGCGGATCTGATTGAGATCATTCCGGACGCCGAGTTGCGCCGGGCGCTCCTGGCTGAACTGTATCCTCGCGGCCTGCCGTTTTATAGCGAACCGCTTCCCGTCTTTGCCGGCTGGCCTGAGGCTCCGTGCGCCTATCTCAAGCTGAGTGGCTTTTATGACAACGTGGCCGCTCAAGCCCGGCAAAGAAACTGGCTGGGGCGGGAAATGCCCGGCGCCCCTTTTCCGATGCTGGTCGAGCCGGTGGCGTTCACTGGACTGCTACTCGCCACGATGAAGGATCTGCTCGAGCGGGCGGTTTGAGGTGAGGCGACCTCAGGCAGCCGGCTGGGGTGAAACCACCGTTAGCCAGACAGATCTGTCAGCCCCGCTTCTTAGAGGTCATCTCACTGTCACAGATTCTCCAAGGCGGCCTGGTTTGTGAGCTCGATCATTTTTTGTATTACTTCTCCTGATCCAAGCCCAGGAAGCGATCAAAAAGCCGGGCCCGCCAGATGGTCCGCATCAAAAAGAACCAGACTACTACCACCCCCAGAATGATGAAGGTCACCCTCTCGGGCTTGTGCAGAATCCCAAAAAAGGAGCCCAGAGACGGGACCGTCCAGATAATGCCAAACCAGGTTAACAGCGCCAGGGCCAGCCAGGCCGGGCGTTTATCCGGGCTAACCTCCTTGCGCCAGCCGAGAAAGAGAGGGAGCGGCGGCTCTAAAAAGAGGATGAGAAAAGGCGCCGTCCAGGAAATAAACATCGAAAGGCTGCCTTGAGCCGTGACCGTCGCCACGATATTGGTATAGCCTTCACTGCCAAAGGGGACACCGGTATAGTTCTCGTAGACTTGCAACCACTCGGTCGGGAGATCCTCCACGGTCGTAAGGGCAGTGACCAGGGTGTTATATTCAATCACATAGATGGCCAGCCCAAAGAGCATGGTGACAATCGCCACCGGAAAGACAAACCGGGCCAGCGAGGGTAACAGAGCCCAATCCAGCCGCTGGGGGCGCGCCCACAGGGTTAAGAAGAAGGCCGGCAGGCCCACCGTAAAACCGGTCAGGGCCACCTGGGCCGGATCGAAGGGGAAGTCAAGGCCGACCATGGTGATGGCAATGATGAGCAGCGTAGTCGTAGCCACACGGCTCAAAAAAAGGTAGAGCGCATTAGACATCCCGCCAATAATCCGCCGGCCCTCGTGGAAGGCAGGCCGGAGGGCGGCAAAGGAGTCGTTGAGCAAGATCATATCGGCCACATTGCGGGCGGCGCTGCTGCCGCTTTGCATGGCAATTGCCAGCGAGGCTTTTTTGAGCGACAGCACATCATTGACCCCATCGCCCATCATCGCCACCCGCTTGTCCCGGCGGAGCAAGGACTCCACCAACTGCTCTTTTTGCTCCGGGGTGATCCGGCCAAAAATGGCGGCCTCGGCGGCGGCCTGGTCAAATTCAGCCTGGCTCAACTTGGCCAGCTCCGGGCCGGAGATCAGCTTCACGTCGGGGGGAAAGCCGGCCTGTTTGGCCAGGGAGGCGACCGTCTGGGGATTATCGCCCGAAATGACTTTTAGCTCCAGGCCCAGTTGCCGGAAAGCGGCAATGGTTTCTTTGGCCTGAGGCCGCAGTTCATCGCTGAGACTGACCAGGGCCAGGGGGGTCAAGGGCGGTAGTTCAGGCTGCCCGTCCCCGTTATGCAGGCGGGTGACTTCCGGGTTATGGGCAAACAGCAAGACCCGCAGGCCCTGCGCCGACCACGTTTGAAGCTGCCGGGCTAAGATCCCCTCGAGGGCAAGCGCGTCCGGCGGCAGATAGGGGCTGAGCATCTCCACCGCGCCGAGCACATAGGTCCCGCGTCGCTCCGGCCGGTCAAAGGCCAGGGCGCTCCACTTGCGGGCCGAGGCAAAGGCGACTTCATCCACGACCGGCTGCCGGGTCCCCGGCGTTCCGGCAACAATCGCCTCGCTGGTCAGGTTGCCCGTACTGGCGCTGCGGCCAAAATCGCCCAACTGCGCTGTCACCACTTCGACGGTGTCGCCGTTGAGAGGGTAGATCGCCTGAAACAGCAGCCGGTTGGCCGTCAAGGTCCCGGTCTTATCGGTACACAAGACGTCAACATTGCTCAAGGACTCGATGGCATTGACCTGCTGGACCAAGGCCCCTTGCTTGGCTATGGCCGAGGCCCCCAGGGCATAGGCCACCACTATCATCAGAAACAGGCCATAGGGTACCTGTCCGCTCAACACCGCGGCCACCTGTACCAGGCGAACAGTGGGCAGCCCTTCCAACACCGCTTCCACCAAGATGATAATGCTCATAACCGCTACAACCAGCATCACCAGCCGGACCACAAAATTGATTTTTTGCTGAAGCGGTGTCTGTGTCACCTGGAAATGGCGCGCGGTCGCCGTGAGTTGGTTAGCAAAACTTTCGGCCCCGACCTTCTGGGCTTCAAAATAACCGTTGCCGGTTACGCAAAAACTGCCGGAGAAGAGCGGGTCGCCGGCCTGCTTGCGGATCAAATCCGGCTCACCGGTCAGCAACGACTCATCCATTTCCAGGGTTCCCTCGCCGACCATCACCCCATCGACGACGATTTGGTCGCCGGCGCTTACCCGGACCACGTCCCCTTTGACCAGCCCTTCCGGGGCGATCACCTTTTCTTGACCCTCCCGCACTACCGTCGTCTTGGGGCTGTTGACCAGGGCAATCTGGTCCAACTGGCGCTTGGCCCGGATCTCCTGAACGGTGCTAATCATAGCATTGATCAACCCCAGCCCGACACTGGTCAAAGCATCGCTGTAGCGCCCCAGCGACACCAGGGCCACCCCGAGGATGAACAGAATGTTATTGAAGAGGGTGAACAAATTAGCCTGGGCAATATCCCAGTAGGAGCGGCTCGGCCCG
>CALMIS010000304.1 GCA_937864185.1 uncultured Chloroflexota bacterium | reverse complement strand
CGCGATCACGGCCAGCCGCTGCTGGCGGTGCGGGACGTCGCTTTTCGCTACAGCGAACGGGGCCAGCCCATCCTGAAAGATTGTAGCCTGGCCATTTTTCAAGGCGACCGGCTGCTGCTCGAGGGCCCATCCGGCAGCGGCAAATCGACCTTCGCCTCTCTGCTGATTGGGTTGCGCCAGCCGCAGTCAGGGCTGCTGCTGCTGCACGGTCTGGATCAACCCAGCGTCGGTTTAACCGCCTGGCGGGAGCGAGTGGTGGCCGCACCCCAGTTTCACGAGAACTATGTCTTGACCGGGACTCTGGCTTTCAACCTACTACTGGGCCGCCGCTGGCCGCCGCAAGCCGACGACGTCACCGAGGCCGAGGCCCTCTGCCGGGAATTGGGTCTCGGTGAGGTCATTGACCGGATGCCGGCGGGCATGCAGCAGATGGTCGGCGAGGGAGGCTGGCAACTGTCGCACGGTGAGCGTAGCCGGTTGTACATTGCCCGGGCCTTGCTGCAGCCGGCCGATCTAATGGTCCTGGATGAGAGTTTCGCCGCCCTTGATCCGGAAAATCTACGGCTGGCCTTAGAGTGCGTGCTGCGCCGGGCGCCCACGCTGCTGGTGATCGCTCATCCATAAAGGCGGATGGATCTCATAGGTTTTGAAAAGCTACGAGGTCTTAAAGCATCCCTAAGGGATGGATTTGAAGTAATTGGCGGTACCCTTTATAATGATACGTCTTTGCAACAACGTACAACTGCACCTGTTTTAGATAATAGGGGTTGTTTCCAAGGGAACGGCTTGGCAAAATTATTAAGCCAAGAGAGTTGTAACCAAATTTTGTCTTAATATAAGGAGAAAACAAATGAAGTCTAAAACTACTGTCCTTAAACTTCAAACTGGGCTGAAAGCCGGCAAACACTGCAAAGACGCCTTCCGCGACCATCTGCAGGATCCGTACAACAGGGACAAGCTCGATAAATTTGTCCGCTGCTGTCGCGACGACCGGGACTGCTTAAGATAATTGGCCAACTTGGCCGGGACAAGTCCCTGGTTATAGATTGGGCTTTGTCCCGGCCACCAATTTTTTGGAAAGACAAGAACAATGCTTAAGCTTAGAACCGGCCTTAAAGCGGGTAAACCTCTGGGGGATACCGTGGCCGATTTAACCCATTTAACCGGCGTCGACCGGGTGGCGGATACCTATACGCAGGTTACCGGCAAAGACTGTGGCTGCAAACGGCGGCAGGAGTTGCTCAATACAGTGTCGGTCTCGATGGGGACAAATTGAGATAGGCGGATTGGCGCGATGGCTAACATCAACATTGACGGCCTGCTTGACCTTTTGACCGTCCTGTCCTGGTTGGTGACCTTTTATCTCATGGCCCGCGCTTTCATTCGGGCTCTTCAAGAACACGGTCCGACCAACGTCCTGCTCCGGCGCACCCATGTGCTGACCCGGAAAGTGATCTCGGCTTTGCTGGTCAGCGTAGTCTTAAATTTAGTGGCGCTGTCCGTCATTTTTGTGCAACCTCAGGAAATTGGGGTGGTCATTTCAGCCTTTTTTCCAAACGGGCTGCGTCCCCAACCGCTTGATCCGGGCCTTGGTTTTGTCGTGCCCTTCCTGGAACGGGCCGTGATCTATCCCCTCTACCGGCAGACCTACTCCATTTCCAATACCGATCTGCAGCGCGGTGATATCACGGTTGATGAGTCGATTAGCAGCCGGACACAAGACGGGCAGGAGATCTTCTTTGACGCCTCGGTTATTTTTCGGATCCAGCCCGATCGGGTGAACGAAGTCCACCAGTTCTGGCAAGATCGCTACACCGATGATTTTGTCCGCCCGTTGGTCCGAGGGGCCATCCGCGACGCGGCCTCGCAGTTTGCGGTGGCCGAAATCTACACCCAACGCCGCTTTGAGTTGACCAAAGTCCGGGTCATTTCGCTCCTCGAAAAGCCGATGGCCGATAACGGCTTAATCCTGGAAAACTTTATTCTACGCAACATCACCTTTCCTCCGGATTATGCCGCCTCGATTGAGCGTAAGCAGATCGCCGAGCAGGAAGCGCTGCGCTCGGAAATTGAGATTCAGGTGAAGGAGAATCAAGCGGAGCAGGTCCGCAAGGTGGCGCAGGGCGAAGCGGACGCGGTGGTGATCAAAGCGCAGGCCGACGCCGAGGCGCTCCGGCTGGTCACCGAAGTTCTCCAGAATAATCCCGACTTGCTCAACTATGAATACATTAAAAAGCTGGCGCCCAACGTCCAGTTAATGCTGGTCCCCAATAACGCGCCTGTCATTTTACCCTTACCGGGCGCTTCCCTCCAAGCTGACCAAAATGCCCCCACGCCTTTGACTCCGGTCGTGCCGCCTGCAGGGCTGTCGAGCGAGGCGCCGCTGTCGCAGTTTGAGCCCGTCGTAACCCCGTCGCCGGCGCCAACGGCAACACCTTTAACGAATTAACGGTTTACTATGCGAATACACACCTGGCCACCTCTCTCCTTCATTTTGATCCTGGTGCTGGCGCTGTCCGGCTGTGCCAGCCGGCCGCCGGAGGTCACGTCTGTCCAGGCCGCTGCGTCGCCGGCGCCTGCTGAACCCATTGAGATTGAATTCTGGCACGCGATGGGAAATCAATTGGGGGAGGTCATTGATGAACTGGTCGGTCGCTACAATCTGAGCCAGGACAAAGTCGTGGTCAAAGCCGTCTATCAGGGGAGTTACGACGACAATTTCAACACCTTTCTGTCGTCGCTAGGGACGGGAGACGAGCCCAACATTGTCCAGCATTTTGACGTCGCTACGCAAAAGATGCTCGACCTTAACCAGATTATCCCTGTCCATACCTTGATGACGGAGGCAGGGAGCCTTCAGCCCACTATGTTTATTAACCCGGTGCGCCGCTACTACTCGGACGAGACCGGGATGGCCGGTCTGGCTTTTAACCTCAGCGTGCCGCTGGTCTACTACAACGTTGATTTATTTGAGAGTCTGGGCGTCGATCCACCCCCCGCGAACTGGACCTTTGCTGACTTGCGGGCCCTCTGTACCGCGCTGCAGCAGCCTGAGCCGGAGCAGTACTGTCTGAGTTTGGGTTCGTTTACGTGGAGCTTTGAGCAAATGCTGGCCAACAGCGGCGGTCTGTTTTTTAATCAAAACAACGGCCGGACCGGCCGGGCCGACCAGGCCGAGTTTGGCTCAAGCCGGGGCGTCGAGGTCATGACTTTGCTGACCGATTTAATCGAAAGTAAAGCGGCGCCCCCTCTAGACAATACCGAAGCCATCGAGCTTTTTGTCTCCGGCCGCGCCGCGATGCTGATCGAATCGAGTGCCAACTTGAATTACATAGAACAGAACAGCGCGTTTGAGGTGGGCACCGGATTTATCCCCCACAGCCCTACTAGCGAGCGGAACGGGGTAGTGATCGGAGGTGGCGCTCTGTGGCTGATCGACGCGGGTGACGAGGCCGAAAACCTGGCCGCCTGGGATTTCATGCAGTTTATGGTCGCGCCGGAGCAGCAGATCACCTGGCACCAACGGACTGGCTATATTCCGGTCCGCATTGATCTGTACGAAAATGAAGTTTTGGAAGATTTTTGGGCGGAGCGCCCAAATTTCCGAACCGCCTTCGATCAGCTCCTGATTACCCAGACCAGCCTGGCCGATGACACGCCCAACTACGCGGTTCTCGGCGGCCGAGCCGGAACCTTTCCGGAGATCCGAACCCTGATTATCCAGGCAGCCACCCAGGTTCTGGAAGGCAAGGCCTCGCCGACGGCTGCCCTGGACGCTGCCGCCTCAGAGGCTAACGGACGGTTGGTTAACTACAACGCTTTCTTTCAATAGCTGGCGCTGAGCGGCGTGGTCTGAGTGCCGCGCCGGATACAGACAATCTCAATGGAGGGAAATTATGACTATATCTACCGAAGTGATTGATGTTACCCCCAAGCCAAAAGGCTTCTTTGCGACCGTCAAAACCAAAATCAGCGAAACCTTGAGCGATCTCAAAGAGATCGCGCCGGACGCCGATCAAGTTAAGAGCGGCGTCACCAGCCAAACTGCCAGAGTGGGCAAAGCTTACAGCCAGGTCAAGCGGACCGTCACCCGCGACAATACTGAAGAGTTGGCCCAGATGCTCAAGGAGTGGGCGCCGGCTCTTAAGTCCAAGAGCAAAGACTCGCAGGCCATGGTTGAGTGGCTAACCGCGCTGCCAAGCGACGAGTTGGAAAGATTTACCCGCAAATTATCGGCTTTTTTGGCTTCGTTCCAGTTAGACCTGGCCTGGCTGGTCAATCCCGAAACGGCCAAAGTGATTGATCCTAATTTGGCCCACTCCCTAACCGAGGTCGTTCAGCACTACGGTCTGGCCAGTTGGAAAGCCAATCAACTGCGGCCCGAGGTCAACTCGCTCGTGGCCCTGCAAGCCTGGCTGGATAACCCGACGGCCAAGAAATATGAGGATTTCAACCGGCAGATGTTTGCCAAGATGGTGGAGGCTAAGCTGGTTAACGCCCCGTCAATGGAACTATTTCTGGCCGACGAAGACAAGCGGCAGAACCACTTTAGCCAGGCGATTCGGGAAGTCCTGGCTAAAGATCCGGTGGCTTTCAACAAACTGCTGAAGGAGCAGATCGCCACCGCCGGCATGGAGCCGGCTCCGGATGAGGTCGTCAAGCCAGCGGCTGAGGTCTCACCCCCGGACGTCAAAGAATAAATGTAACTCCGATCTGTAAATAAAAAAGCCCTCGGTTTGTCACGAACCGAGGGCTTTTTGCTGACGAAAACGGCAACTAAGGGCTTATTCCCACCAATAATCGTTGTGGTGGTGGTCGTAATGGTCCTGGTGGCTTTTGGGGCCGGCTCGTTGGGCATCGTTTTGGCCCGCGTCATACCCATCGCGATAAGCCTTTTCAGGCACCGGGCAGTCGGCGCCGGCTTTCAGATGGGTCTTCACTTTGAGTAACGGCTGCAAAGATAAGCTTTTTTGAATCATGATTAGCTCCTTGGCTTCAAGTTAGTTCGTTAATGGCTTGGCTAGAGTGATCAAACCGGCGAAGGTCGGCGGTCGCGGCTTTCATACCGATCCTGGTAATCATTCCAGCCACTTCGGAAACCGGCGTACCAGTGCGGTTCACACGGGTCGCCCAGCGCCCCGGCCTTAAGACTGGTCTTAAGTTTAAGAGGCTTTTTTGGATTTAGTTGTTGCTTCATTACATTCTCCTTAACTGATAATCAATATATCACCGATACTTTGGTGTCATACAAACGCAGGAACTATGCCACGACTTGGAAGTTTTGTAAAGCGACTCAGTCCATTATACAAAGCTACTGTGGCACCGACAACACTTGAAAGTAGTCGAATCGCACTTCAGCATAGTCTGAACTGCGGGCTTGAAGATAAAAGCCGGTGCCGTCGCCGTTCAAGCCAGCGCGATCAGAATACTCACCGACAAATTGACGATTAATGAACAAGGCAAAGACATCACTGCTACCACGCCGGTCATGCTGGATCCGGATGGCATTGGCCCCTTTGTTGATGCCGGTACAACCACCCCGGCGCTTGACATCATCATGATCGTGCTCGCGTTTGACAAACTCCCAACCGCAGTTGACGCCAGGCCGGATCCGGAACAGGTAGTACTCGCTTCCGCCCCGACCATTGACGTAGATACCCCACTCCAGTAGATCCGAGCCGCCGGCCCGATAACCCCGCGCCTCAAACACGCCATAACGATAGTTGGCATCTTCCGGAGCAAAACGGAAGCAGGGATGGCGACTATAGCTTGGGGTGAGCAAGACATAGCGACCACCATCCCGGAGCGATTTACAGTCGCCGCCAACAATACCTGAGGTCGTGTAGTGTGGCCACTGATGGTGAGTATCTCGAAAATCGTGATAGTAAAGCACCTCCGGTTTGGACCGGCTTGGCGTGGGAATGGAGGTAGGCGTGCGAGTAGGGATGGGATTTCTAAAAACCATTGGCAAGTAGGTCGTATTGGCTAACGGCCCGCTGACTCTGGCGACGCGCAAAATGTTAGCATTGGTCCCAACCACTTGCAAACCACTACTGGTCACAGCGGCAGCTCGCAGAGACGAGGCACTCCCTTGACTGATGACCTGCCAACCGGTTCCGTTATACTTGAGGATACTGCCATTGTCACCAACCGCGTACCCTTCGCTGGCCGAGACCATAACGACATCATGGAGTTCGATAGTGTCCAGCAAACCGCTTCGATCCAGATCTTGGGCGGAGATGTCGCTTGTTGAGACAACATCCCCTTCGACTGAAACCGGCTCCCAATTGCCGCCGCTGTAATGCAGAAATAGACCGGTTTCGGACGGGCCGGATTCAAACCGGCCGACAGCCCACCCCTCGTTGGCATCAAGCATCGACACAGCGGACAGGTGGAATTTGTCATCTAAATCAAGATTGACGGCATTCCAACTTCCGCCGGTGAAGTGCAGCAAGCTATTCTCTTCACCAACAGCCCAGGCCTCGGTGGCGCTGACCACCGCTACATCGTTGAGTCCGGCCACGCCCGCGCCGGGAGTGTCATCGGTCCAGGTACCGCTGCTGTAGCGGAGAATGACCCCAACATTGCCTGTGTCATCGCTGCCAACCGCCCACCCGGCGCTACCATCCGGCGTCAGATCGACCGCTTGCAAGGTTTGGCTAATACCGGCGGGAATGGTCACCGGCGTCAGGCTTGAACCGTCAAAAGAGTAGACGTGGGCCGCTTGATCGGTGTCGTTGCCGCCGACCACCCAACCGGTGGTTGAGTTGATCATCTTAATGTCCATCAAAATATCATCGGCAGTGGTAATAAGCGACGTCCACTGACTACCATCATATTTAAACAAGACGCTTTCGTCATCATAGATACTACCGCCGACGGCGTAACCTTCAGTTTCGGACAGCATCGAGACAGCGTGGATGGGATCATCGGTCAGTGACTTGGGGGTAATCAGATTAGTGCGATTCTGCCAGCCCGCGCCATTGTATTCCAGCAGGATCGCATCTTCACCCCCGGTCCAACCTTGCGTCCCCGACGACATCGAGATATGCCACAGTGCTTCGTCGGTACCACTCGAAACCGGCTGCCAGACTCCGTTGTTGTCCCGTCGTAGAATGGTGCCTTCGTCACCAACGGCCCAAACTGTTCCGTCCGGCGCTACCGTGGCATCGTGGAGATTAACGTTGACCCCGCTTGCTTCTTCAACCCAGGTGGAGCCGTTGTAGTGAAGAATTTTAGCGGCGCAACCGGCGACGGTTTGCTCATCCCCTTGCCCCTCGCAGCCCACGGCCCACCCCAGCCCGTTAGAAAAGACGATATCGTTGAGCAGGGTCGTCAAACCGATGTTGGTGCTGGTGAGGATATTAAACCATTGGCTGCCATCAAAGAAGTAGACGCCGCCGGGGCCAATTCCCCAGAGAGTCGAGGCTGAAGCGGAGCTGATATCGGTTAGATCCGGCGTGTTATCTGATTGGAGCACTTGCCAGTTCCCGTTGCTGTAGCGCAGGGTAGCCTCAGCACTAACGGCAAAACCTGCGGTGGGCGAAAACATATCCAGCGCGTTGATCTGGCTCACGCCGGGCACGGTTTGAACCTGCCAGCTACTGCCGTTATAGCGCCAAATCGCGCCATCGACCCCGAAATTGGTAATCGACGGGATGTAGCCGGCAGCCCAGCCTTCACCGTTGGAGAGAAACTCAATATCGTAAATCACGGCATCGTCCAGTTCCGGCTGTAGAACCCACTGTGAGCCGTTGTAGCGATAGAACCGGTCGTTACGGGTCAAAGCCCAGGCCTCTGAGCCGGAGACGGTCTCTAAATCAACAAACTGCGCCCCCAAATGTTGAAGATCAAAGTCGGAGCTGGCTTGCTGCCGGCCGATCGCCTGGGCCGTAGGATTGGGGCTCAGCGTTGTCCCCAAAATCATTAGACCCAAAAAAATTATTACTCCGACCAGAAGCTGACTATTGACTTTTATCATATGATCGTTGTCCTCCCTTCTTCGTAGGCTCCTTCCTTGCACAGCAATCTCCAGACTACCATATTTTCCCGCGAGGCACATCAGGCAGAGGGATGAGCCAGCCTCCAATATTAAACCCCCTCTCTATGTATCACCTGGTTTCATCCAAATGGATGAGAAAGATTCATCTTGTTGCCTGATGTACAACCTGCCAGAATTTGATATGCTAGCTATGTTGGCGCCACGGCGCTCAACTCATTGAAACCTAATTTTTAAGCGGCGTCAGGAGCCCATCAGCGACTCCCCACCTTATGGCGCCACCGCTTAGGGGAACTCAATTCGGGAGGAATTGGTTCCCCTGATAAATTTCACTTTGGAACAGGAGACAAAAATGCATACCAAAAAATCTAACCAAGCGGCTCAACTCAAAGTACGCACCGGCTTAAAGGCCGGCAAAAATTGCAAGGATGCGTTTCGGAGACACTTGCAAGACCCGTATAATTCCCGCAAAATCGATGAGTTTGTGAACTGTTGCCGCGGCGACCGGGACTGCATGCGCTAGAGACGCAATCGCACCAGAAAGAAGCCGGCTTCCTCTTAGATAATCCCAAGAACTGCCGATCAAAATATTCAAAATTTGAACTTTAGCGTAAAATAGAGCGTTGTGTGAAAAGGGCGAAGCTATCACTTCGCCCTTTCGCTTGAAAGTGGGGCGTTGGTAAGGCTTTGCTATCGATCAGGCTTATAATGGGCAAAGTAGTCAGATACCAGGCGCCACAGCTTACCCATTCAAGGAGGACGCGTCTATGAGACAAAACAAAACAAGAGGCATGGTTTTAGCTTTGTTTATTTTGCTGGCCACGCTCTGGCCAGTGGCCACCCTAGCCCAAAACGAGGTCACCTGCGCCTCGGACGTGACGGTCGAGGCCGGCGAGTGGTTGTCCATCATTGCCGAGCGTGAGTTGGGCAATCCCCTGCTCTACCCGGCCATTGCCGAGGCGACTAACCTGGCCGCCCAAACCGATGACAGCTACGCCACCATCGGTGATAATGACGTCATTGAGCCGGGCTGGAAGCTGTGCATTCCTAGCCCCGAGACGATCCAGGCCCTGATCGATTCACCAGCGACGGCGACGACGGCTTCACCTGCCGCTGATCCCAGCACGCTCACGGTCGATGAGCTGGCTAACGCCACCTACAGCGGCATCTATGAGGAGCAAGACGTCACCCTAACCGAGGGTCGCTATGAAGGTGAACCCTTTGTGGCGGGTGGCGCGGCCCGGCCCACGGTCACTTTCGATCCCCGCTCGGTGACCTTGGGCGATCTAAACGGCGATGGCGCCGAAGACGCCGTCGCGCTGCTGGGTGAGAATTCCGGGGGCAGCGGCTATTTCGTCTATCTGGCCGCGGCCATCAATCAAGCTGGCCAGCCGGTCAACACCGGGACAACTCTGTTGCCGGGCGATGGCCCGCAGCTTAAGTCGATGGTCATCGACAACGGCCAGATCGTGCTCGAGATTGTGACTCAAGGGCCGGATGATCCGCAGTGCTGCCCCAGCCTGGTGCAGCGCAAGACTTATGCTTTGCAACAGGACCAACTGGTCGAAGTTAGCAGCGAAGATTTAGGCTCGGTCTCGCTGGCCGATCTGAACGACACCAGTTGGACGCTGGTCGACTTTAACTTTGATCAACAACCGGTCTCAGCCGAGAATCCGATCACGCTCAACTTTACGGCTGATCGGGTGAGTGGCTCTGCCGGCTGCAACAACTACAACGCTCCCATCGACGGCGCGGGCGACTTTCCCCAGTCTCTGACCATTGGGCTGGCCGCGACGACCCGCAAACTTTGCCCACCCCCAACAATGGCTTTAGAAACCCAGTATTTGACTGCTTTGGAAGACGTCCGCCTATGGGGCTACGTCGGCGGTCACCTGGGTCTATCGTACGAAAATGAGGAAGGCGGCCTCAATACCTTGCTGTTTAGGCCGCAGGCGACGGGTGAGACGGCCACCCCATCGACTCTAAGCTTAGAGCAGTTAGCCAACGCCACTTACAGCGGCATCTACGATGAGCCGGTCAGCCTGATCAACGGTGAGTACGAAGGCGAACCATTTGTGCCTGATGGCGCCGCGCGGCCACGGGTCACCCTGGTCCAAAACGCGCCCATTCCCACCGGTGACCTCAACGGCGACGGCGCCCTCGACTCGGTCGTCTTTCTGGTGGAAAACTCGGGCGGCAGTGGCACTTTCACCTATGTTGGAGCCATGCTCAATCAAGAGGGCCAGCCGGTCGATGGCGGAACCGTCTGGGTTGGCGACCGGACCCAGGTCAAATCGGTAACGATCGAAGAAGGCCAGATCGTGATGGAGATCGTCACGCAGGGGCCGGATGATCCTCAGTGCTGCCCCACCCTGGTGCAGCGGAAAACGTACGCCTGGCAGGACGGCCAATTAACCGAAATTAGCAGCGAAGATGTAGGCCCCATTTCCGGCGAGGCCTTAAACGGCACAAGCTGGTCGCTGGTCTACTTCAACTTTGATCAGGAGTCGGTGCTGGACGGGACCGAGATCACGGTTAACTTTGCCGATGGCCGGGTAGCCGGCTCCGGCGGCTGTAACAGCTACACCGCCGGTTACGAGACCGGGGGCGATACGCCTCAGGCCATCGACATCGGTCCGGCGGCGGCCACTCTGGCGGCTTGTGCGCCACCGGTCATGCAACAAGAGATGCGCTTCTTTAATGCCCTGGAAACGGCCAGTCAGTGGGGTTACCAGATCGGCCAACTGGTGCTGACCTATGAGAATGCCGAAGGCGGGCTGAACAGCCTGGTTTTCGCGCCTCAACTTGAAGCGATGGCTGAGGCAGACAGCCCTCAGCCCACCGAGGTCGTCACCTTTGTCCCCACCGAGATTCCCACCGAAACCCAAACCGGCTCATGCTTTACCAATGCCATCGGCCTGGGCCGGGCGGATGCCTATCGCTGCACAGTGGGTAACCAGATTTATGATCCCTGCTTTGTCACGGGAGAAGAGCAGACCGTCGTTTGCGGGGCCAATCCGGCCACCGGGGAAACCGGCTTCGTCCTCGAATTGACCGAGTCTTTGCCCGAACCGGACGTAAACCAACCGGGTAAGCCATGGCTGATTGAGTTGGCCGATGGTCAGATCTGCGGGTTGATGACCGGCACCGTGCCCGGCGTGGCGGACCGGATCGCCCCCTACGGCTGCCCCGATCAAACCTACCTCTTTGAGGATTTCCAGCAAGGCGAGGTCTGGCAGGCCGAGAAAGCCGCGATCGGCCTCAACGACGATGGTTTCTTTATTGAGTCGTCGGAAATGGTGCCGATTACGCGAGTTTGGCAGTAGCTTTACCAACCGGCCACAATAAGCGCTGGGCTGGTTACAGGATTAACGCCGCAACCAGCCCAGCCCATCTCATTAAGAGCACTTAATGGAAATTTGCCACCTTCTTTACAAACTGTTAATTGGCGCTTAACATTTCGCCCCTAGGATTCCGTTTCCGAATTAGGTCCATATCATAAAAACGGAGTGGAGCGTGAAAACCAAAACAGTTAGTATTTTGGGAATAGGACTGCTGCTTGGGCTAGCAGTCCTTTTTTATAGTTGGGGAAATAGCACCTTAGCCGCCGGTCCAGACTCTATCGGCCAGAACGAGGGGTTGGGGGTGGTCATTAATCCTGCTGAAGTGACGTTTGGCGCGGTAGGCGTGCCAACCACGCTCGCCGGCAAAGCCGCCATCCGGGCCAGCAGCGAGGTAACGATCGACGGCCAACCTTACCAGATCGGCTATCACACCATTCTGCAAACCGGCGATAAACTCAACAGTGGCGTCTTCGGCCAACTCTTAGATATTAATGGCGATCCGCTGCTGGATGAAGACGGCGAGCCGATTTTCTCGAGCGAGATCGACTACAGTTCGTTCCTGCCGCGCGGCGATAAAATTTACATGGTCACGCACTTTGAAGAAACCCCGGCGGCAATGTATTTGACCACCTTGCTGCAAGATCCCGAGACCGGGACCCTGACAGCCGTAGATACGGCCCCGATCGATTTCTCGGCTCAGCAGGGCATTTTGGAAGTCTGCGCTGGAGTGACCACGCCCTGGTCATCGCACCTGGGTAGCGAAGAGTGGGATCCTGACGCTAGGCCGTATGATCCCGAAACCGGCAGCATCGATGATGAAGATTACGATGAGGCGATGCTCAGCTACTTTGGTCCGGAGGCCGATCTGACCCAAATGACGCCCTACAATTACGGCTGGACACCAGAGGTCTTTGTTGACGCCGACGGCACGGTCACCCCGGTCAAACATTACGCGATGGGGCGCTTTGCCCACGAACTGGCCTATGTCATGCCGGACAATCGCACAGTCTACATGACCGATGACGAAACCAACGGCGGCCTTTTCATGTTCATCGCTGATGAGCCGCAAAACTTGAGCGCCGGCACCCTCTATGCGGCCAAGTGGTTGCAAACCAGTGCCGAAGGGGCCGGCAGCGCCAACCTGGCATGGATTAGAGTAGGCCAGGCCAGCAACCAAGAGATTGGGCAACTGATTGGCAGCACCCAGTTCAGCGATATCTTCGCTGCCGAGGAGCCGGCTGCAGACGGGAGCTGTCCCGCCGAGTATACGTCAATCAATACCACGGCAGGCCACGAGTGTCTGGCGGTGAAGGCCGGTATGGAGCAGGCCGCGGCCTTTCTGGAGACTCGCCGCTATGCGGCTCTGCTTGGCGCTACCACCGAATGGGCCGCCAATGAGGGTATCACCTACGATCCGGCGGAGAATGTCCTCTACATTGCCCCAAGCGGGATTGATGACGGCATGTTAGACAACCAAGAAGAATATGATCTGGGCGGCAACAACGACATCCGTTTACCGGAAGCCACCTCGTGTGCGGGAATCTACGCCCTCGCTCTGGCGGCGGATCAAAATGCTTATCCAGAAGGCTACCAGGTCGATGCCCAACCCACCGCTCCGATTGAGAGTCAGTATGTGGCTATCAACATGAACACTATCCTGGTTGGCAATGAGTGGACCCAGGCAGACGCGGAGGCTCGTGGTTACGGCGAGATCTATGAATTTAACGAATGTGACGTGGACGGGATTGCTGAACCGGATAACGTTACGTTTATCCCCGGCACCGACACGCTGATTATTGCCGAAGACAGCGAAGAGCACGAGAATGATTATCTGTGGGCTTTCAATACAGAAACCAAAGCGCTAACCCGGATTAAATCAACACCGCATGGCTCTGAAGTCTCAACCCCTTTCTTTTTCCCCAACGTTGGCGGCTTTGCTTACCTGACTAGTGCCGTGCAGCACCCGTTTGATGCCGAAGAGCTGATTGAAGAGATCGGTTATCCCGAGGAGACGGTGCCCAGCGGCGATACCCGAGCCACCCTCGGCTACTTTGGCCCGATGCCTGGCTTTCAATATGAATAGATAGACTTCTGGTCAGTTGATAAGCTGGCAGCTCGCATAAGGCCTTGCCGCGCGGGGATGGAGGTTCGGACATAGTTCTAACTTTTCTCATCCCCGCGTTTCATTTTTGCGTTCTCACGAGTCTGCTGCACAATGCCACTGCTCTAAGCTTTTTAAGGAATTCTTGGGCCAAGGCCACTAGGGTGAAACGTAAACCTTGGATTTACGTATTACATGTTGTACTGTATGCTTTCCAAGCACTACCCTACCCATTTCCATTGAAAAATTATTTTTGAGGAGGTAACATCGTGGGCATCTTAACGTGGATCATCTTCGGGGCTATTGCCGGCTGGCTGGCCAGCATTATTGCGGGCCGCAACGAACGGCAGGGTTGTCTTACCAATATCGTGGTCGGTATTGTCGGGGCCATCATCGGCGGCTGGCTGATGAGCTTTATCGGCGGGGGTGGAGTAAGCGGCTTTAATTTGTACAGCTTCTTCGTGGCTGTGGTTGGGGCCGTAGTTCTTTTGACGGTGCTAAACCTGATTCAAAGAGGGTAGCATCATCTTGAGTTTTAAAAGTTGAGTTAGGCAAAGCTGGAGGAAATCATGTTTCAAAGAATCATCGGGGTGCTCAAACTTGATGTCAACACTTTTGAGAGCATCGAGCACGACCAAAGCGCCACTGGCCAGGCAGCTATCATTGTGACGGTGGTGGCCATCCTGGCGGCCATTGGCAGTTTTTTTGGGGCCCAGACCAGTACGGCAGCCATCCGATCCATGGCTGAACAGTTTGGCGGCGATTTTCCAACCGAGGCTGTCGCCGCCATCAACCCGGTTGGGTTGAGCTTGAGCACGTTTATCGGCGTTTTTGTCAGTTGGCTCGTCTGGTCGCTGCTAACTTACCTCATCGGTACGGCCCTTTTCAAAGGTCAGGCCACGGTTGGCGAGATGCTGCGCGTGTTGGGCTTTGCTCAAGCCCCGCAACTGCTTCGCTTGTTTAGCTTTATTCCTTGTCTCGGGGCCATCATCTCGCTGGTGGCAGCGATCTGGACTCTGGTGGCCGGTTTTATCGCCGTCCGCCAGGGGCTTGACATCAGCAACGGTCAAACAGTGATCACGGTAGTGTTAAGCTGGCTGGTGGCTGTCTTTATCAACATCTGTGTCCTCGGACCGATCTTCGGCCTGCTGGGCGGGGCGCTGGGTTAACCGATTAACGGCTCTACCCGCAGCAACTTCCCCGCTAACTACCCCGCTTGAAGCCACCGGCCTGACCCGCGATCTCCATTTCACCGCTATCGATCTCGAAGCCATCCGGCCTGGCCGGTTAAGGGTGAGTCAACTCCAACACGCTGAGCCAATACGCACCAAACACAAGACCTGATCGCCAAGGCAGTGCAGTGTGGCAAAGTCAAGTGATCGGCCCGTATTGGCTCATAAAACCAAGGCCGTGGGACGTAATGGCCTACGTTCCCACGGCCTTGGTCAGTTTCCTGGCTCAGCCTTGAGCCGCCTGCAGTGAAACTGGAGCCCACAATTCAGCGTGGGCTTCAACCCGGATCGCTTCTTTCTTACGCATAATCTTTGTAACGATATCTCGGTTGGTCTCGTTCGCGTTGACCGCGACCAGAAATCCGTTCCTGATGAGGTGTGCAGTCGGTGAGGGCTTGCCGTGATCGAGCAGGTTGAACTTGACCATCAAGGAGGGGGCGAATGACACTCCGAGGAAGGCTCCCAGTGAAGCTCCTACTGCTGCCCCCAGGATCAGAACCAGCTCAATCCCGATGCTGCCTAGAACGGAACCGGTAAGGAAACTCAAGACTGAAGCTACCGCCGCACTGATTGCCATTCCCGCGAAGCCACCCACTAAAACGCCAAAGATTCCGGACAAATCGCTTGCTCGCTTATGCAGCGCGGCCCGGTCGGCCTCTTCGGTAATGTACTCTTTACCGAGCGGACGGATGTCCTTGGCATTAATACCTGCCTGCTTTAAGGCATCGACGACGCTAACAACATGGTTAGGATCTTCAAATAGACCAACGATAGTGTTCATTTTCTTTCTCCTTTGATTTAAGCTAGCACTGCCTTCGGATAGTGTGCCGTACATTTCTTAAAGGAAGCTTAAAAATATGGATTATTTCTCGCCAAAATATCGATATTTGGTCGACAAATCATCCCCATCGAACGCGGCAACAGAAACCTCAAGATGCCTGTTGAACTATTGTCTCAACATTCCTGCATAACGCGGCCTGAGCGTTCGACTGAGATCACGCCGAAGTCTTGGCAAGGTTGTTGGTTTCGACAGGCTCAACCAACGCTGTTAAAATTTACGGAGAAGACGGACTCAGCCTGCGGCACGGCAATGAGAATGAAATACGCCGGTAAACCTGAACGGACCTGCAAAAGTCTATTTCGTTTACTTTTGCAGGCCCGTTTGCACTTCGGATTTGGTTTTGCCCTAGGCCGCGTAGACTTGCACACTAACTTCGCCGGTTTTCCAATCTACCAGGCCTCGGCCCCAGCCCTGAACGTAGTTGAGCCAGGCGTATTTGGCTGAGGAAGTTGTGAAGCTGAGGTTCAGGCGCAGTTGGGCAATGCGGGTTTCATCATCAGGATCAGGCGGGATCAGGAGACCGTCTTCATAGACAGAAATTTTTTCACCATCCTCCGTGGTCAGGTTGGCTTGCAAATCAAGTTGAAAGCGACCATCGGCTCTGACCCTTAGAAAGTCCACGCCTGCAATCTTTCCTTTCAACTTCGGGCCTTCGAAGGTCCCTTCAAAGGTAATATCAAAGCGGGCGCCTTGCGGGGGCAAATCGACCTGGCCACTGGTGAGGGCCTGCCAACTAACGCCATACTCGGTCAAGCCGGTCAAACGGACCTCTTCGTCAAACAGGTGCTCGCTCACAGGGATGGTCACTGGCCCCTGCTCCACAGTTCTTTCCATTACGGGTTGTTGGGTATACATTTTTTGCTCCTTAGGCTTCTATTTGATCAAGATTCTCGACACTAACTGAACATCTTTGCCGTATCAAAGACCGTTACGTGGTTAGGCAGAAACGGCACGTCAAAGGTGGCCACAAAATCCGCTTCGCCGAAGAAGCCCAGCACCTTGGCAGTTCCCTGGCCGACATTGCGCAGATTGTGGGGCACCATCGTGGGTACAACCGCGATTTCGCCCTGGGACAGCCGGCCTTGCTCGTCGCCGACACTGACTTCGACGTTACCGGCCAGGATGAAGAGCAGCTCTTCGACGCTGTCCGTGTGCCGGCCCAAACTTTTGCCGGGTTCCAACTCAAAATAGACCAGGGCCGAGTTTTCGCTGCCCAAGGCGCTCGCCAACGGAAAGGTCGCCCGGGTTTGGATATCGGGCCGGTTTTCGCCTTGCGCATCATTGAGTTGTAAGTTATTCAAATTTACAGTAATCATCGTTGCCTCCTTAAACTATGGTTCTTTTGATTAATAACTGATTTATCGTCAACACTTTCTATCCTTTTATTCATCTCCTTCCTTACAACACTCGATAGCTTGCCAGCCGGTCGGCTCCCACAGCCGGTCATCGGTCAGGCTCACCTTCGAGAGTGGATGTAACTGCTCAATCAGGGCTTGGCGCATCTCCGCCGCATCATCAGGTTCAGGCAGTTCGATCAACAGCAGGGCCAGCGAAGCATCGTTGGCGTTGCGGTAAATTTGGTAGTGACTAGCGTTGATCGCCTGGGCTCTGGTCACGAGGGTCTGATTCACTTCTTGAAAAGCCTGCCAGTCTCTGACTCTGGCAAGGACGGTCAAGATGACCGGCATTGATTGCCTCCTGAGATAGCCGCGTTATAATATCAGTTACGACTTGCCCCCAGCTTATCAGCCTGGCGTGGTCAAACCGCAAACAAAAGCGTTCCAACCGTTGCTCTGTTTGATGAACTGACTGGCCGGCGGGGGTTCGGCACCGTTACTGACGAGAGAGGATCGTCTGGCGTCCCCTAGTCAGCTTTAATTCCCTCAACTCACGTCTAGACGGAAATAGAGCGCATCGTGAGCCACTTAAGTTTAATGCTCCTTGGCACGCCCGTTATCACCTACGCTGACCAGATCATCACTTTCCGGACGCGCAAAGCTTTGGCTCTGCTTGTCTATCTGGCAGTGGAGAGAGGCCTGCACGCCCGTGAAGCGTTGGCCACCCTGCTCTGGCCGGAGAGCGAGGCCAGCCAGGGGCGGGCTACCCTCCGCAGTACGCTGGCTTATCTCCGGCGCGCCCTGGCCGAGGCTAAGCCGCCGGCAACTTCGGCAGCGGCAGGCGCCGAGGAGAGCTACCTGATCGTTGAGCGTGACTTCATCAGTTTTAACGCCGAGACGAGTTTTGAAGCCGATTGGCTCGCCCTTCAAGCCGCCTGGTCCCAGATCCGCCAGCCGGTTCCGGTATCGGTTGACGCTGATCCCCAACAGCCAAATCCAAATCCCTTATTAGCCCAACTTCAAACCACCGCCCAACTGTACCGCGGCGATTTTCTGACCGGCTTCAGCCTGGATGATGCGCCCGACTTTGATGACTGGGCCAGCCTCCGGCGGGAAACTTGTCATCGCCAGATGGGCCTGGTTTTCGACCGGCTGTCTCAGGGCCAAGCCGAAGCCGGGGAGCTGCACAACGCGATTGAAACCACAACCCGGTGGGCCAGCCTCGATCCGCTGAATGAAGCGGCTCATCGCCGCCTCATGCAGCTCCATTTCGCCGCCGAGGACCGGGCCGCCGCCTTGCGGGCCTATGAGACTTGCCGCTCGATTCTGGCCCGCGAGTTGAACGCCCAACCTGCTCCCGAGACGGAAGCTTTGGCCGATCGCCTGCGAGCCGGAGATTTTCCCCAGCCGGTGGCCGAGTTGCAGCGCAGGGCACAGCCTACGCTGGAGGCCGAGCTTCATAATAGGCCCGCGCCGGACCTGCCGCTAGTCGGCCGAGCCAACGAGCACCTGGCTTTGGTCACGGCTTACCGGGCCATGCGCCGGGGGCAGCCCCAAGGCGTGGTCCTGACCGGTGAACCGGGGATTGGTAAGACCCGATTGGCCAAGGAGTTTTTAGGGTGGGCTACGGCTCAAGGCGCCGACATTCTGCTCGGCCGCGCCTTTGAAACCGGCAGCCGCCTGCCCTACCAACCGATCGTTGAAGCCTTGCGCGACCGGCTGGAGCGGGAAAACGCGCCTGATGATCTGTTACCTGATCTCTGGCTGGTTGAGTTGAGCCGGCTGCTACCGGAACTACGCGAGCGCTATCCCGACCTGCCGGCCCCCGCGACAGAGGAAGCCACGGCCCGGGCCCGACTTTTTGAAGCAGTCGCCCGGTTGGGTCAGGCCCTGGCCCAACGCAACCCCTTGATTCTGTTTCTCGATGATTGGCACTGGGCCGATACCGCTTCTCTGGATCTGCTGCACTACGCCGCCCGGCGGTGGGCAGCGGTGGGTAGCCCGGTTCTGCTGCTTTTTACCCTCCGCCCCGAAGAGTTAAGGTCGATCGACCCAGCCCGGCCCAGGCCGGCCTTGAGTGACTGGTTAATGGCCTGGCAGCAGGATATCGCTTTAACCCGGTTAACCCTAGAATCCCTCACGCTGGCCGACATTCAGCGTCTGGTAGAAACCCTGGTCACGCTCCCGGCTTCTACGCGGACCGACTTCAGCCAACGGCTCTTTGCTGAAACAGCGGGCCATCCCTTCTATTTGATCGAAACCTTGAAGATGTTGTTTGAAGGGTCCGGACCGCCGGTCGCTGCCTATGAAACTGAGAGACTTGATCTGAGGTTAGATTACGAGGCCGCTGTCAACCGTTACCTCGACCCGAGCGACCCCGGCGTGACGCCGCCCAGTGTTCAGGAAATGATCGGCGCCCGGCTGGCTCGGCTCAGCCCGCCGGCCCAGACTGCTTGTCTGGCGGCGGCCGTACTGGGCGATCACTTTGATTTTGAGCGCTTGCGCCGGGTGGCCGACCTGGACGAGAGCGAGAGTTTAGCTGCCCTTGAAGAGCTGCTCCGGCGAGGCCTGGTCCGGGAGCAGCGCCAGATCATCGCCCGGCCCTACGTGCTGGCCCACGACCGGTTCCGCGAGGTGGTCTATCAGCAGGCCAGCCAACCCCGGCGGCAAATTCTGCACCGGCGTGCCTTCGAGGTGTTAGCCGCGGGGACCGCCCCGCCGGCCGAGTTAGCCCGGCACGCCTGGGCGGCCGGCTTAAGCGCCCAAGCCTTGGCCTGTCACGTAGCCGCCGGAGAAGAGGCGATGCAGCTCTATGCCCCTCAGGCGGCCATCGACCACTTCACCTCGGCGTTAGAAGTGGCGCGGCAAGCAGGCCTCACTCCGGAACTCTCTCTCTATCGCAGCCGCGGACGCGCTTATGAGACGGTGGGCGATTTTGAAGCAGCGCAGGCTGACTTTCAACGGGTTTTGACAGAAGCCCGGGCTCAAGGGGATCGTCCCAATGAGTGGCAAGCTTTGCAGGATTTAGGCTTTCTGTGGGCCTCAAGCGATTATGAACAGGCCGGACACTATTTTCGGCAGGCCCTGACCCTGGCCCGGGACCTGAGTGAGCCGGGCACTCTGGCTTGCAGTTTAAATCGAGTGGGCAACTGGCATGCCAATGTCGAACAGCCGGCCGAGGCGCTCAGCTTCCATCAGGAGGCGTTGGCTATTTTTGAAGCCTCGCCGGCCGAGCGAGCCGGCCAGGCGGAGACTTTGGACTTGCTGGGGATGGCCCATTATATGATCGGAGACATGCCACAGAGTCTAGTATGCTATAGTCGAGCCATTGATCTCTTTCGGGAGTTGGATCATCGCCGGGGGTTGGTATCCAGTTTGAGTATGAGCTCAATGGTCATGCGGGCGACCTTTACCGTCGAGGTTCCGCCGGAGACTGATCCAGCCCAATGCCTCCCTCTGGCCGAGTCAGCCGTGCAGTTGGCCCGTGAGATCGGCTGGCGGGCCGGCGAAAGCCACGCTCTGCTGGCCTTGGGGCAGAACCTCTTACACCAGGGTCACTATGGCGCTGCCTTGGCCGCCATCCGAGACGGCCTGTCCGTGGCGGTGGAGATTGAACACCCCTTATGGACCACTTACGCCCACTGGGCGTTGGGCCTACTCCACCTGGATTTACTGGCCCTGCCAGAAGCAGAACAGTACCTTGAACAGGCCCTCCGGTTAGCGAGCAAGACCGGCTCCAAGTTTTGGATTCATATCTCGAGCGCTCTGCTCAGCTTGACTTATACCCTTCAACATGAGTATGATCAGGCGAGCTCAATTCTCCAGGCGGTGATGGGCCCGGCCCGCAAGCGGCTCGAGGCCGTCGACTGGCCGGCCCAAACGGCGATGCAGCGCCTGGTCTGGTATGCTCGAGCTCGACTGGCTCTGGCCTGCCGTGAGCCGCGGCTGGCGCTCCACATTACCGAGCCCTTAATAACCGCCACCCGTCATCTCAGCTCCGAGCGGCCGGCCTTGCGCCTGTCGGCCTTGCGGGGCGAAGCTTTGACGGCACTGGGTCGAACAGCGGCAGCTGAAGCCAGCTTTCGGGAAGCTCTGGGCCAGGCCACCAGGCAGGCGGAGCCGCCGCAGCAATGGCGCCTTCACCTGGCTTTAGGCCGGCTCTACCAAGCTCAAGAAGATCCCGCTCGGGCCGAACCAGAGTTTGCCGCCGCTGAAGCCATCATCGCCAATCTGGCAACCACCGTTGAAGAGGCCGCTGTGCGAGACATTTTCCGCCAGCAAGCAATGCGTCTTCGTTGAAATAAATCTTTGAGAGTTTGAGGGCAGGGAAGGCAAGTCCATCAAACGTAAAGCGTAAAATAAAATTTACGCCTGACGCTTTAGGCCTTGATCGCCCTGAGTATCAAAACAGTCAACATTTCTTAGGAGATCAACATGACAGCTATCAGCCAAAAAAAGATATTCGAGGCAGAGCAGATCCCGCCGCTCAGTCACGCCGAGGCCGGGCGCCTGGCCGAGGTTGAACTGGACCGTTTTCTGGCGCTGATCAAAACCTTGAGCGGTGACGATTGGGATGAGCCGACCGATTGCACCCTCTGGAATGTCCGCCAGGTGGTGGCCCACCAGGTGGGCAGTTATGCCGGCTTTGCCGGTTGGCCCGAGTTCTTCCGCCAGTGGGGGACCCTGCGGCAAAAGCCTCAACCGGGCCAACTGCCGGTTGATCTGATCAACCACCGCCAGGTAGAGGATCGGGCCCAGGCGACGCCCGCCCAACTCATCGCTGAGTTGGAGGACGTGGGGCCTAAAGCCATTGCCACCCGGCAGCGCCTGCCGGTGGGCTTGCGGGCACTGCCGATGCCGTTCGGGCCGCCGCTCGGCACGGTCCGCTTTGACTACCTGACCGACCTGATTTATACCCGCGACACCTGGAGCCACCGCCTCGACATCTGCCGCGCTACCGGCCGGGAGATGGTGTTGACCCGCGATCATGATGGCCGGATGCTCGCCCTGATCGTGCGTGACCTGGCCGCCAAACTTGACCGGCACCTTGAAGAGGCTTCGATTGTGCTTGACCTGACCGGCCCGGCCGGCGGTTGCTGGCGGATCGGGCCGGCCAAGCCGCCGACGGCGACCATCGAGATGGACATGCTCGACTTCAGCCGCTTGGGCTCAGAGCGTTTAACCTTCGCCGAGGTCAAATCCCAGTCGCTGGCCTCCATCAGCGGGAACCGGGAGGTAGCGTTCTGGGTCCTGAGTAACGCCGCCGTGCCCTTTTAGTGAGCAGGCGACTTAACACTCGATGACGTTGACCGCCAGGCCTCCCCTGGCGGTTTCTTTATATTTAGATTTCATATCAGCGCCGGTCTCGCGCATGGTTTTGATGACCTTATCCAGCGAGACGTAGTGAGTGCCATCGCCGCGCAGGGCAATGCGGGCAGCGGTGATGGCCTTGACCGCGGCCATGGCGTTGCGTTCGATACAGGGCACCTGGACCAACCCGCCGACCGGGTCGCAAGTGAGGCCCAAGTTGTGCTCCATACCGATTTCGGCGGCGTTTTCCACCTGCTCCGGCGTTCCGCCGCGCACCTCGGCCAGCGCCCCGGCAGCCATCGAGCAGGCGACGCCAACCTCGCCCTGGCAGCCCACATCCGCCCCGGAGATCGAGGCGTTTTCTTTGTACAGGATGCCAATCGCCCCGGCGGTTAGCAAAAAGCTGACGATGCCGGCCGGGTGGGCTTCGGCGCAGAAGCGATCCCAATAGTGCAGCACGGCCGGAATGATTCCCGCCGCGCCGTTGGTCGGCGCCGTCACGACCCGCCCGCCGGCCGCGTTCTCTTCATTGACCGCCAAAGCATAGAGGGACACCCAGTCCAGGATATTGAGCGGGTCACGCAAGGCCGCCTCCGGTCTGGTCGCCAACTGGCGGTACAGATCAGGCGCCCGCCGCTTGACCTGGAGCGGGCCAGGCAGCGCGCCTTCGGTCTGGCAGCCTTGCCGGACACAGGCTTGCATCACCTCCCAAATGTTGAGCAAGCCCGCCCGGATATCGGCCTCGGAGCGCCAGACCTTTTCATTTTCCAACATCAATTGGCTAATCGAGAGCCGGTGATCACGACACAAGGTCAACAACTCGGCTGCGCTTTTAAAGGGATAGGGCAACTGAGTCTGGTCGGCTTGAATCCGGTCGAGGCCGGCTGCTTCTTCATTGACCACAAAGCCACCGCCAACCGAATAGTAGACCCGACTGAGCAAGGCTTGATCCGCAGCCGTGAAGGCGGTAAAGCGCATGCCGTTGGGATGGAATGGCAGCGACTTGCGCTGAAAGGTCAGATGCTTTTTTTCCTGGAATTCGATGGCCTTCAGGCCCAAAAGAACGAGCCGGCCCTCCACCCGAATCCGGGCCAGCCGGTCCGGGACGATGGTCGGGTCCACCCCTTCGGGCGTTTCACCTTCCAGGCCCAACATCACCGCCTTATCACTGCCGTGCCCTTTGCCGGTGGCCCCCAAGGAGCCAAACAGCTCCACTTTGACCGCGTCGGTCTGTTCCAGCAGACCTTGCTCCTTGAGTCGGGTCGCAAACTGCCGCGCTGCCCGCATCGGGCCCACAGTGTGGGAGCTTGAGGGACCGATACCAATTTTGAACAGATCGAAAACGCTAACGGCCACTTATTTCACCTGTGAGTCAGCCTTTAAGCCCTGCCAACTGCCCTGTCTCTTGCAGTTGTTTTAGTTCCTGCAAAGGAGGAATATCGGCTAGCATGCCCGGCTCCAACTTATCCCAGAGAATACCGTGGGCCGGCTTCTGCGGGCTTTCGATGCGAATTGTTTGGGTCGGGGTAATAACCAGGTCGCACAGGGTATCAAACGGGCTGGTGGCTAACTCAACCTCGACCACTTGATAATCATGGACCACGGCAATGACCGGCGTCTCCGGCTTGACCACGCCAATCTGCCACAAAAAAGCCCACTCCAAATCAAAGAAGCCGTGCCCCTTGCCAAAGCGAACTCCGGCGGTATTGACCGCCGAAGCGCCGGTCACAATCATATCCAAGCGATAACGCTGGCGCAGTTCGGCCAGCGAAATAGGCCGGCCAAACTTTTCGATCAGATCAAGCGTAACCGCGTAATCGGCCAGAGCCGGCGGGACATCATCCGGCCTTAACTCAATCAGGCCCCGCCGGATACCGTAGGTTGACATGATTTGGATTTTACCGGCCCGCACCGTTTCGGCCCGTAACCTCTCCAGGCAGTTATCAGGCGTAATAAACAAGACCTCCGCCGCTTGAAAAGCATCCAGTTCTATCAGCCGAGCGGTGGCTAAATCGTTGCCGGCAAAATCAGGGATATACTCGTTAAAGTTTAAATGGAAACGACTATCCGGTATCGCTACTTGGGCCAACTTGGTCCAGACCGCCGCTCGAGCGGTTGCTTTGTCCATACTTTTTTCTCCTCCAAACCTGATCTTATCCGCTCTCGCCGCCATACTTTAACCGAGCGCGTCGTTCGGCGGCGGCGGCCCAGATATAGAGCGTCACTGAGATGGCTACGGCAATGGCGGCGATAGTCCACATCATTTGAAAGTTGAGCCGGCCCCGGGCCCGCAACAGTTCACCACCCAGCCCGCCAAAGGTGATCAGGTACTCGGCCAGGGCCACGGCCAGCAAAGCCCGCGGCACACTGAGCCGGATGGCGGCAAAGAGATAGGGAATCGCGCTGGGGACACTGACTTTGAACAACGTCGTCAGCTTTGAGGCGTTGTAAACTCGCATGAGATCGAGCGCCGCCGGCGAAACCTGGGCTAACCCTTGGGTGATAATAACGAACGATGGGAAGAAGATAACCGCCACCGTCACGATAATTGTAGTCGTGGTGTCCCGGCCAAACAAAATGGCGAACAACGGGATTAAGATGACAAAGGGAGTCGATTGCAGCACCAACGTAATCGGCAGCAGCGAGGCCGAGACCTTCGGCAGGACGCTGGCCAGCACCGCGGCCGCAAACGACCAACCGACACCAATCACTAAACCGGCCAAGGTCAGGGGCAACGTTACGCCCAAGGCCTGCCCTATGGCGCTGCGGGTCTCGGCTGCGTTCGGATGGGTGATCAGATAATGGAAGACATCCAGCGGGCCGCGGCCGACAATAGGCGAGTTAATAAAATAAGCCGCCAGGATGTGCCAGGCCAGCAGAGTGGTGGCCAGGCTCCCCAACGCGACCAACCATTGACTAGCCTGGCCTCTTCCCTGCCAGCCGAGCGCCGCCGCCACCTCGGGTGCGGTGCCACCGGTCGACAGTTCGTTGGCCAGATTCTCGGCGGTAAAGCGGGCGCCTAAGGCGGCAAAAAGGCCGTAAGCCAGCATGGCAATGGTAGCCGCCACCAAACTGATGGCCCACAGCAAAGCCGTGTTGCCCTGAGTGTAGACCCCGACAATATAGACCCCTAACCCCCGCTCCGCCCCCAGAAACTCGGCCAGAATAGCCCCCAGGATGGCTGCCGGCGCGGCCAGCCTTAGCCCGGCCAGCAGGCCCGGGATGGCGGCGCGGAGTTGAACTTTAAGCAGCAGGTCCCAGCGGTTACCGCCGGAGATGCGGATCACATCGGACATGGTCGCATCGATATTGAGGAGACCGACATAGACCCCGATCAGCGTGGGGAAGTAAACCCCAATGGCGGCCAGCATGATTTTAGCGGTTTCGACCCCAAACGCGGCCGCCAAGATAGGGGCGATGATAATCAGCGGGACACAAAACAGCGACAAAACCGTTCCCCGCAGCAGCCGCTCCGATAGAGGCAGTACCACAAACAGGATCGCCAAGCCCACCCCAACCAGGTTACCGATGACAAACCCCAGTGTGGCATTGCGCAAGGTCGCCCCCAAGTGGAACTGGATATCGGCCAGGTTGTTGAAGAACTCAGCGATGATGGCCGTCATCGGCGGCCAGACTCCCCGGCCAAAGCCCAGCCGGCCTAACAACTCCCAGACCAGGATCGTTCCGATAAAGGCATAAATGGTGGTTCGATGTTGATGGATCCAGCGCCAAAGATGGGCCCGGCCAGCCACGGTAACTACTCCTCTGAAAATAGCGCCGCAGGCCGGGGGGCTTGGGGGGTAGTACCCCCCAAAACTCATTTTCATTCCCGGTATCGAACCCCCGGTTCTGTCGGTCTCCTCTGTAAAAAGGAGTGCAAACCTTGGTTTGCTAGCAGAGCAAGCTCTGCACTCCATTCTCATTGCTCGGTCTTGTCCCGCCAGGGACTGTCGCACTCCTGTAAAAATAGACCCACCCGGTAGGGGCGTAAAATATTACGCCCCTACCGGGCATCGTCGTAAATTATATTTCCTGCAGCAGATCGGTCACAAACATCTCGCGGGTCGCCTCCAGACCGATCAACTTCATCACGTCGATGTATTCGCCAATGCTCTCATCGGTCATGGTGAAGATACCGTCCGGGTGCTCGATGAGGCTTTGCTGGGCCTTGTTAAACGAGATCTCGGCCTCAACCGGCCGGCCCGTACCCTTGAACCAACTGGCCTCGAACTTCTTCGGCCAGCCCTCGATATCCTTGAAGTTCTCTTCCCAACCCCGCCGGCTGGCGCGCAACCAACTGACCAACAGACCGCGGTTGGCGTTGAGATAATCCTCGGTTACGGCCACCAGATCGTTGGGGACTTTAAAGCCATAGTCGTACAGAAGAAATGTAATCGGCTCAATGCCGGTCTCGGCCTTGATGGCAAAGGGCACACTGGTCACAAAATCCAGGGTGGCATCGACTTCGCCTTTGATCAGCACCGTGGGATCGTACTGGTAAGGCACAATCTTAACCTCGGCCGGGTCGATGTCATTGAGTTTAAGCGTCTCTTCAACCGCAATAAGATTGACCGACGGCACAGCCAAAGTCTTGCCGGCCAAATCGGCGATGGTGTTGATGGGCTTCTCCGGCAGGGAGACAATGCCAATCGGACTCTTTTGATACTGCGTCCCGATGAACTTAAAGTTGGCGCCCTGTTCTAAGTTAGCCGCCACCACGGTTTCAAGCGTCGTCAGGGCCAGGCCGGCCGCTCCGGTTAGCAAGGTTGTTTCCGGGATAATATCCGGCCCACCCGAGAGATAGGTCAGTTTGATGCCTTCGGCTTCGTAAAAGCCTTGCGCCAGGCCAACAAAGTAGCCCATAAATTCGGCGTCATTGATCCAGGCGGCCTGCATGGTCATATCGGCCAATTGCGCAGGGGCAGCCGCCGCTTTCTCGGCCGCCTCCTCGGTGGCCGGCGCCGGGGCGGCAGCGCCCCCGCAGCTAGCTAAAAACGAAGCGCTGCTAGCCAGATAGGCTCCGGTCAGGCCCATCTTCTTCAAGAATGCCCTTCTTGACCAACGGTTCATAGTCTTCTCCTCCTATTTATTGACTGCTTTTTGCTTTTGTTTTGACTCAGGGTAGGCAGAGAAGACCTGGCCGGTTTTGAAAACCAGCCCGTCTGGCTGAGCTTACCCTACTTAAGCCCCTGTTGCCCTTGAAACATGAGCTCGGTTAAATGGTCGGTTAGCTCATGAAACCGGACAGATTTGAGCATTTCCACCTGCCGAGGCCGGGGGAGATCAATATCCACAATTTCTACAATGCGGCCCGGCCGTGGGCTCATGACCACCACCCGGTCTGATAAAAAGACGGCTTCTGAAATAGAGTGGGTGACCATCACCGTGGTGGTGCGCAGCTCGGTCCAGATCCGCAACAGCTCGATGTTGAGCCGCTGCCGCATCAGTTCATCCAGGGCGCCAAAAGGTTCATCCAGCAGCAAGACCTTGGGCTGCATGACCAAGGCCCGGGCAATAGCCACGCGCTGCTGCATGCCCCCCGACAGTTGGCGCGGGCGGGCCTGTTCAAAACCGGCCAGACCCACCAATTGGATTAAATCGGCAATTTGCCGGGGTTGAACCTTAACTTTGGCCACTTCCAGGGGCAACCGGATATTGTCCGCCACCGATCGCCATGGCAGTAAGGCCGGGGATTGAAACGCCACCCCAATCTCGCGCTTTTTGCGGGCCACGGCCGGCGCTTCGCCATGAATCAGCGCCTGGCCCGCGGTCGGCGTATCGAGATCCGCCAGGATACGGAGCAGCGTCGATTTGCCACACCCCGACGGACCGAGCAGCGTCGTAAAGGAGCCGGCCGGCGAGCGGAGGTTGATATCTCGCAAAGCGTGGATTTCTTGATACTCGCGGGTGGTAAAAACCTTTTGCAGGTCGTGAATATCAAGGCCGTCCCCGGCTTCACCGGACGCGGGCAATGAGGCCCCCGCCTCCGTCTGAGGCCACACTCCGGGCGACACCTTGAGGCCGGAACCGGCCAACGAGGCGTTATCCTCCGGCGGACGCTTTAACGTGGCCATTGCCGTAACTCACGTAAGACCAGGTTTTCTTGACTGCGACCCGGCTTGAGCTTCTCCCAAATGACCCCGGTGGTCGGCTTTTGGGCGCTGGCGATTTCCAGGGTCCGGGTCGGGGTGAAGATCGCGTCCATGACCGTATCATATTCATCCGGTTCTAATTCGATCTCCGCCACCTGGCAGTCGTGGACCACGGCGAACACCGGCGTCGTTTGCTTAACCAGGCCGGCGGCATAAAAGACCGCCCACTCGACATCGAAGTAACCGTGTCCTTTGCCAAACCGGATCCCTTGGGCATTGACCACGCTGGCGCCGGTCACCAGCAGATCGAGCTGGTTTAGAGTGGCTTGAATTTCACGCAGCGAGATGGGCCGGCCCATCCGTTCCTGCCCATCCAGACAGGCGGCATACCGGTAATCTTCGGGCTTGATCTGGGCCGGATCCAGGAGGAACAAACCGCGGAGGCCGGCTTCGGTGGTGACGATCAACTTCTTTCCGTCACGCAAGGTTTGCCATCTGAGCTTTTCAAGACAGTTATCCGGGGTGATAAAAAGGGTAGCAGCCTGACGATAATAGGGGTGGGCGGTTAACTGCGCTACGGCTTGATCGCTGCCGGCAAAATCGGGGATAAACATGGTGTAATCCCGGTGGAAACGGGAATCAGGGACCGCGACTTGATCAAGCGCACGCCATACAGCCTCTCTAACCGCAAGTTTGTCCATGGACACCTTTCTATGACGCGCCAAATCCTTGAAGGGGAAGTGGGCCTCAGTGAAGTCTTCAATGATATCAAACAGTGGGTTGCAAAGCGGACGTGGCTTTGACTTAGGTGGGTTTCTCTTTCGGCAGCGAAGAGGAGTGGAACGGCTGTATAATAGGCTAAAGTGCGGACTTTGACAAGTGAATACCCCCCTCCAGCCCCCTGGATATTTATTTTCTTGGCCCATAACTACTCAGGCCAAGGCCGTGAAATAGAATTTCCGGCTGAAGGTGGGAAGTCCCTGCAGGGACTTCCCGGTTTTAGCCCCGATTTCTAATCGAGGGGCGAAGTAGCTGAGTAGTTACCTTGGCCCTGCCTTAACTCTACAAGCCCAGCATCACTTGCACCTCACTGCCTTCGAGGCCCGCTTGCTGCAAGGCGCTGCGACTGAGCTGGCGGCTGTCGCGGTACCAGTGGCGGAGTTGCCCTTCCAAGGCTTGGGTCGCCCGGCTTTGATTGCGGTGGGCTTGCGCCGCTTCATGCTGTTTGATAATACTCCGGGCCAGGGCTTCCACCAGCTCGGCGCTTTCAGCGATGCGCGCGCGGCTCCAACCTCGTTGGGCCAGGACGGCCAGGCTCTCTTCATCTAGTCGCTGGGCATTGGCAAAACAGGTCCGGCAGCAATCGATTACGGTGGAGACCTTGCTTGAAGCGAGCCCGGTTGGGCTTGAACCGTGGCGGTGGCCGTTGGTCTCCGCCGCATCCGCTTCAACCGGAGAGTGCCCGTTGCGATGGTAACCGGTCGACCAGGTATGCGGTCGCAGTCCAAGTAGTCGCAGGATGGCTTCATCCTCCTCGAAGAGGGTATGAACGGCCCGGCTAAAGTGGCCATAGCACTGTTGGACGGCAGCGCGGGCCTGGCGTCCAATCTGCGTCACCTCTTTTTGAGCCTTAAGCGTGATCCGCGTTTCGGCCCGGCTGGCCCGCCAGGCATTGAGTAAGGCCTGACCTTCCTGCAAGACTTCGATGGTATAGCCGGCCGGTCCCAGAATAGCCTGGGCTTGAGGCAGTTGGCCGTTGGCGATAAACATGGCGACCCGATGGTCCAGGTCAGATTGAGAAAATTTGGTTAAGAACATGATACTCTCTCCACAAAACTAAATTTTCCAAACTGCCGTTGTATCTTCTCAATATTCCGGGATGAACGCGGCCTGAGCTTGTCGAAGGCCGTTGGTTTCGACAGGCTCAACCAACGCTACCGCGATTTATTGAGAAGACACCTGCCGTTCAGTATAAATGATCAAACCGACTCTCACTAGAGGCAAAAGTACCGAATTTAGAGGGCTAAAAGTCATCTCAAGGCAGTGACTTTTGGGCAAGCGGCAGAGGAAAATAGGGCAAAAGCCAGGCCGGTCCGGCTGCCCACCCCTCTGTTCCACGCCTTCACCCTTGTCACTTAGGACCATTACCCTTCTATTTTGCGCCGTCACCCTTGTCACTCAGGACCATTACCCTTCTATTTTGTCCCTTCGGCCTTGTCGGTCAGCCCCATCCCCCTTCTATTTTGCGCCTTCACCCTTGTCACTTAGGACCGTCACCCTTCTATTTTGCCCCTTCACCCTTGTCACTCAGGACCGTCACCCTTCTATTTTGCCTCTTCGGCCTTGTTGCCAGAACCGTTCTCCCTTGTAAATAGGAGTGCAAACCTTGGTTTGCCAGCAGAGCAAGCTCTGCACTCCATTTTCATTCTCGGTCTCGTCCCGCCAGGGACTGTCGCACTCCTGTGAAAATAGGAGGGCAAACCTTGGTTTGCCAGCAGAGCAAGCTCTGCACTCCATTTTTATTACTCGGTCTCGTCCCGCTCGGGACTGTCGCACTCCGATGGTTACGCCACCGATCCGGTGATGGCTAATTATGAATTCTATGGCTTTCAAGGTAGAGTTGTAAAACCTTATTGTTTTGCCGATTTGCAGAAAGTGGTACAGCAGGTCCTGATGACCGATGATGACAGTGAGCCGGTGGATAGATGAACTTAAGCGACAAACCATCCAGGCCGACCGCTGGGTTAGACAACGCCTTGAGCAGTTCCAACCTTACCGCCACTACGCGGTCCAACCCGAGACCTGGAATAGCCAATACCGGGGTCTTGAGTGGGACTGGCTCAACGATCTCGACGAACTGAGCCGCTATGCCATGATCGCCGGTTACATTCGGCGGTTAAAGCCGGGGGGAAGCGTGCTTGATGTGGGCTGTGGCGTGGGACTGCTCCAGCAGCAGTTGGCCGGCATCTATAAGCGTTACCTGGGGATCGATATTTCGGTTGAGAGTCTCAAAATGGCCCGCCCTCGGCAAGATTCTAGCACTCACTTTTTGGTCGCTGACGCCGCTACTTTTGTGCCCCCGTATGCGGTGGATACCGTGGTCTTCAACGAGTGTCTTTATTACTTCGAACACCCTTTTGAGGTGGTGGCTCACTATCGCTCTTTTCTCAAAAGGCAGGGGCTGGTGATCATCTCGATGTATCACGAAACCACCCCAACGCGCATTTGGACCGGCTTAAGCCAGCGCTTCAGGCTGGTCGATGGCATTCGTTTAGAGCATTTAACCGGCAAAGACTGGACGGTTAAGGTCTTCACCGCCACCGGGGATAACTTTGTCTAAAGGGGTAGTTTGGCTAGCGGGGGCAATTAAGATAATCTTAGTCCCTGTGCCCGGCGTGGTCGTAATTTCCATCCGGCCCCCGATGTTCAAGAGGCGTTGCTGGATGTTGAATAAACCAAAGGTCAGCTTACCGGCAGGCCAGTCCGTTAGCACGGCAGGATCGAAGCCCCGGCCCTGGTCGTGGACGCTGACTTCAATCAGGTTGCCGGCCGTCCGTACGAGCTTAACCTCCGCTTTATCGACCCCGGCGTGTCGCATCGAGTTAGAGAGCAGCTCTCGAGCGCATTCGAAGAGCAGATACCTTAACTCGTCGGTGGCCGGTTCGGCGCCGTCATCCAGGTCCAGGTTAACGGCAAAATTGTTCTCCTCCTGCATAGTGCCAGCCAGCCATTCCAAGCCGCCGATCAGACCACAGCTCTCTAGAGCGGGCGGGTAAAGAGCGATCGTCAAAGAATGAGTGGCCTCCAAGGTTTCATCAAGAATCCGGGCCACTTTCAGCGCCGTCTGCCGGATCTGTTCCGGCTGCGCCTGTTCTAAACGATCACCTTGCCCAATCCATTCCACTTGCATTTTGGCCGACACAATATACTGTTGGATATATTCATGGAGAACTAAAGCCAGGCGTTGGCGCTCCCGCTGCTCGGTTTGGCTCAGTTGGAGGGTCAAAGCCCGCAACCGATCCGCCTGTTGTTGGACCTCCGCGGTTCGTTGGCTGACCCGCGCTTCAAGCGTTTCGTTTAACTGCCGCAGCGCCTGTTCCGCTTCTTTACGCCCGGTAATCTCGGCGAACATACCGAGGATACTGGTCGTCCGGCCGGCGCTGTCGAGAATGGCATTACTGGTGACCAGACACCAGATGGGCTGCCCGTTTTTGTGGCGGTAGCGGCGGTCCCCTTGCCGCCCCGCCGGGCCCGTTAGGCGTTCTTCCCAGCCCCCTTGTCCGGCGGGGCCGTCTTCTGGCCCCCAGCA
>CALMIS010000303.1 GCA_937864185.1 uncultured Chloroflexota bacterium | reverse complement strand
GAATCCCAAAGCTAGCTTTGGGATTCCTGTCCAACACCTTATTTTCACAGGAGTGCGACAGTCTCAGACGGGATGACCCCAAGTAATGTAAATGGAGTGCAGAGCTTGCTCTGCTAGCAAACCAAGGTTTGTTCTCGTTACGATCACCGCCGCGCAGCGTATTTTTGAGGCCTTTCCCTGACGATCAACCCCTCACGGCATATTTCTGACGCGTTTCACTCACGATCAGCCCCTCCCGGCATATTTTCAAAGCCTTTGCCTGACGATCACCGCCGCGCAGCGTATTTTTGAGGCCTTTCCCTGACGATCAGCCCTTCGCGGCGCATTTTCCAGGCCTTTTACTCACGATCAACCCCTGCCGGTGTATTTTCCATGCCTTTCCCTGACGATCACCGCCTCGCGGCGTATTTTTGAGGTGTTTCACTCACGATCATTGTCCTTGACCTTATTTCAAAGCCTTAAGGACTAAATCTGACAGGATTTACCCGCTTGACATGACTTTATCTGACCTACTCCGAGAAAATCTTGTTAATCTTGTAAATCGTGTCTAGCCATAGTTCAATGTGCCCTGCGCCCAAGTAAATACGGGTTTCAACTCAAAAATTTGGCTCCGGCTTGCAGTTTCTCCTGAACATGGATATCCTGGTTAATAATTGAATATCTTAATGCCACCTTTACTCAAGGAGACTCCCTATGTTACAGATCCGATTTGATTCAAGCAGCTCTTACGCCCTTCACTTCCCCCGGCCCCATGAGCGGGCCAAAGTGCTGGCTCTGGCCCAAACGTTTGTGGCCTATGATCAGACCCAGCCAGAAGATCGGCAGTCCCCTTACACCCCCAGACTCAAAGCTTTATTAGAAGAAATGATTCCCCGCAACGATCAGCGGCTGCATGGTGAGGCCCAGCGGACCGTGGCTTCCGATGCCCTGAAGCAACTCGATGACGAAGCCAGCCTGATCATCGATCAGATTATCGGCATGATGAAAGTCGTCTTTCCGACCGCGCCGGGCCAGGCAGAACGCTGGGGTCTGGCGGTTAAGCAACGGACGGGCAATATTCTCAAGCCGCACAAGCGCGAGGCCCGGTTGGCCCTCCTGAACGCCTATATCAAAACTGAATACAGCCGGCCCGACCACGAGCGCTTTAGCTTGCCCGATCTCGATCACGTGGTCCGGGTGCGGGATGAGCTGCAAACCAATCTTCACGCCCGCAATACAGGCAAAACCCAACGCGAAGTGAGTATCGCTAGCGGCAAAGCCTTAAGCCTGGAATTGCACAACCATCTGCAAGCCGCCGTCGTCTATCTCCTGAGCGAGCAGTTTAACTATAAACTGACTCACGAATTGCAAAACTGGGGCTATACCGTCGTGTCCGGTCACAATGGCCGCAGCCACGGTCACGGCAACGGCCAGACTAACGGCGCGTCGCAGCCGGAGGCGGACGGCGTCGCGGCCGGCGAGTAGTCACAAACCTGGGATCACAAAAAGGCGAAGAACACGAAAGGGAGAAGGGGCGAAAAGCACGAAAAGAGTCCCTCCCTTTCGTGGTTTTCATGATCTTTCCAAGGGTGAAATATAGTGTTGGCAGCCGCTTGATTTTGTGTTATAGTTTCTCAACAATGAAGCGGTATGGTTCGAAGAAGATTTGGGCCAGCCTCCACGGTTCAATGCGGTTATACCGGCCCACCTGCCCATAAAAATGTCACCCATTAAACTCAAATCGAAGCACCAAAAAACTTTACAAGCCATCTTTGATGATCCCATCCACACCCTCGCAAAGAGACAAATAAAGGGGCAGTGGGATCAATGCGTCGTTTTCTGACAGAAGCAGGAGTGACACCCGATGATGGAGTATAAAAGATATTTAGGCAAAATCGAGTTTGATGATGAAGCCAATATTTTTCATGGCGAAGTCGTCAACATCCGGGATGTAATTACCTTTGAGGGTCAATCGGTCGATGAATTGCGGCAAGCGTTTGAGGACTCAGTTGAGGATTATTTAGAGTTTTGTGCTGAACGCGGAGAAACACCTGAAAAGCCATTTTCGGGCAGGTTTACGGTACAGTTATCACCAGAAGAGCATCGGCGGGTGATACTGGCCGCCACTAAAGCAGGCAAGAGGGTAGATAGTTGGGTAGCGGATGTGCTTGAGCAAGCTGTCCTAAAGATAAACGTAGAGCCGCAAAGCGAAATGCGGCCCAATTGAAAGTCAGGTAGCTCTACGCGCTAATAAACCCACGTCTCAAACACTTCCGTCAAATCACAAGCGCAGTGCTGCTCGGCGAGCTGTTTGAACTCCGCGCCGGTGGCGATGCCCCATAGATGGGACTGGTAATAGTCCCGCAGGAAGGCGTTGAACGTCTCCTGCCCCATCGTCTCGGCCAGGTGGGAGATGAACAGCGGCCCGCGGCCGTAGACGATGGCGCTGTACTCCTCGGCGGTGTAGTGGCGCACCGGCTCGCCGATGGGAATGTCGGCCCGGTTAACCCGATCCCAGCGCCGCCCCAACGACTGCTCGAAGCTGGCCGCGCCCTGCGGCCCATAGACATCGACGTAGTACAACAGGGTCAAATATTGGGCCAGGGCCTCATCCAGCCAGGGTTCATCGACCTGATCGTTACCCACCTGGCTGTAGAACCACTGGTGAGCAACCTCGTGCGCCACCACCGATTCCATTAGACTAAAGCTCGGGCTCCCCATCGGGTCTGCCGGATCGTACAAGTCCAGCAAAATCGCCACGACGCCGGGATACTCCACGCCCAAGGCGAAGGTGGTGGTACTAACCAGGTCAAACTCGGTGAAGGGATACGCGCCGAAGCGGGTGTTGAAGCTTTCTAAGGCTTGGGCCGCCTGCGTGAGCGCCGCCTCCACCCCGGCCTGGAACTCGACCGGGGCATAGCTGTTAACCGTGGTCTGGCCTACCTGCCGGCTGACGCCGGCGAAGCGATCGCTGGTCACCAGGTAAAAGTCGCGCACCGGCCCGGCCGCGTAGGTGACGATCTGGCGATCATCGCGCTGCGCTCGCTCCAGCTCGCTGCCAGAGGCGATCAGCGTCTGAGCGGCAGGGGCGCTGACCCGCACCAGGTAAAAGCTGCTATCGGCGTAGACCACATCGCCAATGGCCGGCGCAATCTCCACGTTCCAACCCTCATCATCATAGACCGCGATCATCGGATAAAAGTGGGCCAGCGCTAATACGCCCTCCAGATTGGCAAAGGTGCCGTAGTTGCCGCCCTCGCCGTCCGGCACGCGCACGCTAAAATCCAGGCCGATGACCACCGGCTCGCCCGGCGCCAGCGGCGAGGCGAGCGGCACGCGCATCGCGCTGTTGTTTAACTCGTAGCTCGGCTCGACCGTCTGGTTGTTAACAGTTAAATTGCTCACCGTCGTGCTGCCATCGGCCACATTCGGAAAGAGGCGAAAGTAGATCTCGTCCAGGGGCGTCTCTTCGCGATTGGTGTAGAGTACGACTTCCCGCCCCTGCAGATCGAGCAAGTCCTCGGCAATGGTCAGGTCGATATGGTAGACGGTGGCGCCGGGCAGCTGCTCCAGGACGCGCCGCTCTGACTCAATCAACCCGGCGGCAAAAATCGAGCGGTCCGGCCAGGGCACATCGAACAGATCCGAGCCTGGCAGATCACCACTCTGGGCGATGGTGACCGGTTCATCGGCTGCCCCTTGCGAGGGTGGTAGCACCAGGTCGAACTGGCCTTCGGTTTGTCCCTCCGCCGGGTAGTACTGGGTCACCAGCGTCTCGAAGCCGTCGGCGCTAATGCGTAGATGCAGGTGGGAGGGTCGATTGGCGTAGGGTGGGGGAAACGGCCCGGTAAAGGTATAGGCGCCTGTTTCATCGGCAAAAAGTGTGGCCCGGTAATCATCAGCGTACTCGCCATCCGGCCCTACCTGCCAGATTTCGATCCGGGCGTTAGGGGGGGGCGTGCAGTCGGCCCCCGAACGCGCCGTTCCGTGCAGGAGGTGGCCTGTCCCGACACTGTCGCGCACCGGCGCATCGGGCACATAAAACGGACCGAGCTGATCCGGTGGGGTCAAGGCGCACGTCACCGGCGTGGCGGCGACAACGGCTGTCGGCGTGGCGGTTGGTTCCGGCGTCGAAGGAGTGGCCGGGTTGGCCGGGGGCGTCTCGGTGGCCATTGGCGGCGTATCCGCGACCAGACTGCTGCTTTCTGCTTCAGCGTCAGCCGAGGCGGCCGGTAGAGTCGGAGCCGGGGCGGCCTGGCTCCGACACGCGGCCAGCAAAAAAACTGTTAGCAAGCCAAAAACTAAGAAACGGATGAAGTTTACCCTCATAAATTGATCAACCTGACGTAAATTAGGAGGGCAAACCACGGTTTGCCGGCAGAACAAGCGCTGCCCTCCGTTTTCGTTTCCGTAGTATGCCAAACCGAGATGAAGCATAGCTTAAGCGGGTAGATTATCAGTTGTGGAGGATAAGAGGCCCCCGGTCACTGAGGCGAGGAGATAAACTTCGCTTAGGCCAACAGTTCCTGCTCAAAGTCATCAACGGATTGCTGGATGAGGCGATCGATCAGCATCGGGCCGGCGCCGGTTGATTCCATCAAGGCGGCGCGGGAGAGGACATCGTAACCTTCGGCGGTTAAACCGACGACGGCGTTCAAAACCCGATCAAAGGCCTGGGAGATCTCGATACCCCGCTCGTAGCCAAACGTCTGCACCGCGCGAGTTTGAAAAAGGCCGCGAATTCTGGCCGCGATGCCAATCATAAACTCGTTATTGACGTGGCGACGGATGTGGGCCAGCCCAATGCGAGCTTGCCGTTGGAAAAACTCCTGTTCATCATCCACATCGAACAAGGAAAGGTACCACGTTTCCAGAGTCTTCTCGCGCTCCGGGCGCTCACCGGCGTGGAAAACGGATGCCGTGCGATTATGGGCAAAGAGGGTATCGTAAAACATTTTGGCCATCTCGCCACTCCACTGCCTGGCCTGCGGGGCGGCTTCTTTGAGTAAATCAAAATCGGCTGTTTGGAGTCCGGTCAGCGTTTTGATCGTATCCAGTCCGGCTTCGAATTGTTGTTTGACGTTTGGCATCCTAACTCCTTAGCCGTGGTTGATGAGTTGAGAGGTGCCGAGCAGAGCATATTGTAGCGATGTTTAGAGCGAAAGCAAAAAGAGACAAATGCAACAAATAGAGGTTAATGAAACTATTGAGGAAAGGCTGCCCACAGTTTGTCGGCGTATTCATCCATCAAAAGGCGGGCGTAGCCTAGAGTGGCCTGCTTAGTTAAGATCAAATTCCAATAATAGGCGCCGTTGCCCAAAAAGCGGCTGAGAATAAAATAGCGGTCGGTCGTCACCAAGTTGTCTTCCATGGTGCCCATCTCGAGCCGGTTGCTGATTTTATCTCCCAACTTCATGACCAGGGCAAAGCGGGCGGCCGAGGCATTGGTATCAAAGTCGGCGCCCACCTTTTCTTCGGCGATGGCAATGCCATCGATACCGACGATATTGGTGGCAATAAACTCAGAGCCCAGTTCTAGACGAACTTGTTGTAAAAGTTTCTCCAGTTCGGTCATTAAGTTGCGCTCCTTTGATGGTTTGGTCCAACACGGCGGCCGTCCGCTCGACATACAGCCGGCCGATGAGCCGTAAGTGGCCCAGTAAGGTGGCCTGCCGGGCGGCGGCAATGCCCAGAAAATAAGGTTGCCCCTTGATAAGCCAAAAGAGCAGAAAAGCGTCTTTAGTGACCAGCAAATTATCTTCGATGAGCCCGGCGTCGACTTTGCCTACCGAGGTCTCAACCAGCTTGATAAACAAGGCCATTTGGGCACTGAGCTTTTCTACCGCGGTCTGCTTGCCCCGGGCATGTTGAGCTATACTTAACCCATCCATGTCAACCACGGCCGCAGCCATAAATCCGGGCAGTTCAGCGTCCAATTTGGCCAGGAGGTGCTTTAGCGTCACGCTCAAATTATCGATCCCGACCTTTGGAGACGGTTGCGGCGGAACTTTAGAAGCGACAGATGGCGTGGCAGACTGAGGCGAACCCGGACCGGGAACCCGAGCAGAGGCTGGAGGCTGGATAACCGTTTGGGGAGAGGGTTCAACACTCGAATTCATCTTAAACTTGCCTTCTTGCCAGCCCAAAACCGTACTGATCACGCTTTTACCCCGCTCCTGTCCCATAATGGCCCGGACGATCCGGCCATTGATGAAATACAGATTTGCTTCCTGACTATTATGCTGAAGTTGAAGCTGAAGCGGTTTTTTTTCCCGACGAGCGTACTCGATGAGTTCGGCAATGGAGATATCGCTTAAGTTGCCGTGGAACATAACTCTCCCTCTCCACAAAGAAACTTTGCCGGGCCGTGTCCAGGCCAGGCAATAATTCAAACAAACAGTGACCGGCCCCTGTGCAGACTGTAGTTTAGGTCAGAAACAAATTTCAGCAACCCAATCACACCCAGCCGGTGCCGGTCACAAAAACCTTTAACTCAGGACTTTCACGGACAAGCCTTCTGACGGGCTGTCCTCTTCATCCGAGCCGTTATTCGCTTGTTTAAGGCCATCTCCCGGATATCCGGGGTTAGACAGTTAACCCTTCTTGCACCGGCATTGCCTCGGGATGGGCTCGGACAAGTAGGATTGGGACGTCGGCTTTATGAAGGACTGCCTCCGCTACGCTGCCATAGACTAATCGTTTCAAGCCTGTGCGACCGTGCGTGGCCATCACAATCAAATCTATGCTATGGCGGTTGGCGTAATCGATGATAGACTCGGCGGCGTGACCCATTTCAACCGCACATTCTGCCTCGATATTCCGGCACGTCATCCGTTGGCTAACCTGGTTCAAGTAGTTTAGCACCTCTGCTTTTTGGGTCATCCATTGCTGGTCAATAAAGATGGGATGATCGGTACCGGCAGCGATAACTTCGGAAATCGGCGAGACGACATTGAGTAAGATTACTTTGGCTTGATTCAACTCCGCCAGGCGACAGGCTTCATCTAGAGCTTGCTCAGCGAGCGGTGAACCATCTAATGGCACAAGAATTCGGTTGTAGTGTTTGGCCATAACAAAACCTCCTTGTTTTACCTGGCCAATAGGGGTAGAATTTGAGACCCCGATCGGAGAATATTGTTTTAAATTGGGTTGCTTTTTACCCCACGACGGTCATCAATAATGACCGGAGGCACTCAAGGCCTAGTCTCAATTTAACGCAAAAAAAACCGGTTAGCATCGGGCAATTGGAGAGTTTTTGAACTAGATCATTAGCCAGGTTGGGCCTGGTTAATTAACCAGGCGTTTAATGGTGACGAAGACAAGATAGGTACCATTTAGCGGGGAGCGTAAAGCCTCGCGTGATTAAGTCTGAACCATTTCGGTTCAAGCTTAAGGCAAGAGAAGACCCCAGCGAGGAGTGGTAGCACTCCATCAACTGGGGTCTATCTCCCTCTTTAGCAAGTAGTCTCAACGCGGTAAGTTACCAGCGATTGAAACTGATGTCGGTTTAGACAATGGATGGGATTAAGCTGCCCTAAGGCAACCCCGGCTAACGCTGTCTCAGCCGATCGATAAGGATCTGCCGAGCGAGTGGGTCATCAAAAGTCTGAGCTAAATTTTCGAGTTCATGCCGAATTTCTGGAGCAGGTGAAAGACCGTATTGTTCACCTTCGGAGATGATTAGATTGACTTTCCGGAGTTCATTGATGATGCCTTCCAGGACCAACTCATTACCCCAATATAACCACAGGGCGAAATCTCGGATAGTTCCGGTGCGGTAGGGGTTCCTATAGAGAAAAAGAAGAAAGTTGAGTTTCTGAATCGAGTTAATTTGTCGAGTGACCAAAAAACTCAATAAGTTCTGCCCCACAACGCTACCCCTTCGTAGAGTTAATATTGTGAAATTTTTCTCTAGTTTACCGGATTTTGAGATAATTCACACTGAACATCTAGTGAGTTATCTACCTGGTTAGTTGTTGAGTTACAGTCCTGGTTAGTTGTGTAGGCACAAGACTGGTCAACTATCCAGGCCACAATCCCCCCAGATGAACAGCGTATTTCAGGACGTTTTGCCGTATAGTGAAAACGATGAGGCGAAAAGGCTGTCATCAAGGCGACTCTGCTTGTCCCCGTTGTGAAACTGTCAAATTGATTAAGACCTGCTGACCCATTATTCGCCATCTTTGAATATCCAAGAGAGCGTATATGCATGTTTTGTTGGCCGATGACCAGGCGCAGGTTCGTTCCGCGTTGCGTTTGCTGTTGGAACAGGAACCCAATGTTGACACGATTAGCGAGGTAGCGGATACGGAAACGTTGTTGGCGTTTGTCAAAGAGCACCACCCCGATTTGCTCTTATTGGATTGGGAGTTGGCAGGTCTGGCTGACGCCGAGGTCGTGGCCGAACTGCGACGGGCAAGCCCCAACTTGGCCATTGTTGCCCTTAGCGGACGGCTGGGAGCCCGACAGACGTCGCTAGAAGCGGGGGTAGAAGCTTTTGTCAGCAAGGGCCGCCCCCCGGAAGAGTTGTTGAGCATTTTGCACAAGATTAAACGCAATCGAGAAAGCGTCCATCGTGAACGCGTTGAGGATTGGATGACCCGTGAGGTGGTGCAGATTGCTCCGGATGCAACCCTGATGGAGACCTATCGCCTGATGTCAGAAAAAAATACTCGCCGCTTGCCGGTGGTCAACAAAGGTCAATTGGTGGGTATTATCTGCTTAAACGATATTCTCAAAGCTTCCACGTCTGATCGGGGGACAGTGATGTCAGATGTCGCCGTGGCAATGGCTCTGGCTAGCCTGACTGTTGGACAGGTTATGACCGCCAACCCGGTTACCATTTCGAATCAGCAAACGATTGGAGAGGCTGCCTCGCTCATGATTAACCACCAGATTAGCTCTCTGCCGGTTGTGGATTCGAGTGGCAGCGTTGTGGGCGTGATCACCGAGTCCGATATTTTTAAGACTATGGTCAGGCTGTGGAATGTTCGAGTAAATCTTGCCACGCAAGTGGCTCAGGAGGACTGAATGACCCGTAAACAGGTCACAATTGACGGCAATGAGGCTGCTGCCTTTATTGCCCACAAGACTAACGAGGTGGTTGTCATTTATCCAATCACCCCGTCGTCTCCCATGGGTGAGTTCACTGATCAGTGGAGTGCCCAGGGACAACCGAATATCTGGGGAAGTGTTCCCCTAGTTGTAGAAATGCAGGCCGAAAGCGGTGCCGCTGGGGCCGTGCATGGTGCTCTACAAACTGGCTCTCTAACAACGACGTTTACGGCCAGCCAAGGCCTGCTGTTAATGATCCCCAATATGTACAAAATTGCCGGCGAGCTTACCAGTACCGTCTTTCACATTGCTGCTCGCTCGTTGGCGGCGCAAGCCCTCTCTATCTTTGGTGACCATAGTGATGTGATGGCGGCCCGTTCCACGGGCTGGGCCATGCTCTTTGCCAACTCGGTGCAGGAGGTCATGGACTTTGCTCTCATTTCTCAGGCCAGTACCCTGGCGGCTCGCATCCCGTTCTTGCACGTGTTCGATGGCTTTCGAACCTCGCACGAAGTGGCCAAGATAGAAATGCTGAGCGATGAAGACATCCGGGCGATGATCGATGACGATCTGGTCCGGGCCCATCGCCGGCGAGGACTCTCGCCGGACCGACCGGTCATCCGCGGGACTGCCCAAAACCCGGATGTCTACTTTCAGGCCCGGGAAACGGTCAATCCTTTCTATGAGGCCATACCGGGTATTGTGCAGGAAGCGATGGATAAATTCGCCCAACTGGTGGGCCGCCAATACCACCTGTTTGACTATGTCGGCGCCCCGGATGCGGAACGGGTAATCATTCTGATGGGCTCCGGCGGCGAGGCGGTCGAGGAGACGGTCAACTATCTGACCGCCCGGGGAGAGAAAGTGGGCTTGATCAAAGTCCGCTTGTATCGACCCTTCCCCATCGAGCATTTTCTCCAAGCCCTGCCGGCTTCAACCCAAGCTATTGCTGTACTCGATCGTACCAAAGAGCCTGGGGCTGCCGGCGAGCCGCTCTATCAGGATGTTGTCTCCGCCCTGGCCGAAGGATTGGCCGAAGGCTTTGCGCCGTTCCAGCAGATGCCGCGGGTAGTCGGCGGCCGTTACGGCTTGTCATCCAAGGAGTTTACGCCAGGGATGGCCAAGGCTGTCTTCGATAATCTGGCTGGGGCTAAACCCAAAAACCATTTCACCGTCGGGATTATCGACGATGTGAGCCACACCAGTCTCGATTTTGAGGCCGGGTTCGATATCGAGCCGGAAGAGACCGTGCGCGCGATCTTCTGGGGGCTTGGCTCCGATGGGACGGTGGGCGCTAACAAGAACTCGATCAAGATTATCGGTCAGGAGACGCCCAACTACGCGCAGGGCTACTTTGTCTACGACTCCAAAAAATCTGGAGCCCGGACGATCTCTCACCTCCGGTTTGGCCCTCAGCCTATTCACAGTACCTATCTCATTCAAAATGCCAGCTTTGTCGCCGTCCACCAGTTTGGTTTCCTGGAACGTTTCGATGTGCTGGAAAATGCGGCTCCGGGGGCGACCTTCCTGCTCAACAGTCCTTTTGGTCCTGAGGCAGTGTGGGCCAAGTTACCCCGCAAAATCCAAGAAGAGATTGTGGAGAAAAAGCTCAAGGTCTACGTCATTGATGCCTATTCCGTGGCTAAGCAACTGGGGCTAGGGGTGCGGATCAACACCATTATGCAGACCTGTTTCTTTGCCATTAGCGGCGTCCTGCCCCGCGATGAGGCGATCGGCAAGATCAAGGATACCATCAAAAAGACTTACGGTAAGCGCGGCGAAGTCGTGGTCCGGAAGAACTTCGAAGCCGTGGATGCAACTCTGGCCCACCTGTATCAGGTGCAGGTCCCGGATCAAGTGACCAGCCGGATCGAGATTCCGCCGGCGGTGCCGGCGAATGCGCCTGCCTTTGTTCGCGATGTGACGGCGAAGATGATGGCCGGCTCCGGTGATCTCTTACCGGTTAGCGCGCTGCCCATCGATGGCACCTATCCCTCCGGTACGACTAAATGGGAAAAGCGCAACATTGCCTTCGAGGTACCGGTTTGGGATCCGGACGTTTGTATTCAGTGCGGCAAGTGTGTCTTTGTTTGTCCGCATGCCGTCATTCGTTCCAAAGTCTATGATCAAAGCGCGCTGGCCGGCGCCCCCTCGAGGTTTCAATCGACGGAGGCCCGCTGGAAAGAGTTGAAGGATCACAAGTACACGCTGCAGGTATCCGTGGAAGACTGCACCGGTTGCCACTTATGTGTGGAGGTTTGCCCGGCCAAAAACAGAAAGCAGGTCGGCCGCAAGGCGATCAATATGGCGCCGCAACTGCCCATCCGTGACCAGGAACGCGAAAATTGGGCGTTCTTCCTGAACTTGCCGGACGTATCGCGAACGGCGGATGACGTTCACTTTACCAACGTCAAGAACATCCAACTGCTGGAACCGCTGTTTGAGTTTTCCGGAGCCTGTGCCGGTTGTGGTGAGACGCCCTACCTGAAGTTAGTCAGCCAGCTCTTCGGTGATCGAGCTATCATCGCCAATGCCACGGGCTGCTCCAGTATCTACGGGGGTAACTTACCGACGACGCCCTGGACTACCAATAAAGAGGGCCGGGGACCGGCCTGGAGTAACTCGCTCTTTGAAGACAACGCTGAGTTCGGTTTGGGGATGCGCTTGACCCTTAATAAGCAGACCGTCTATGCCAAAGAGTTGGTCCAACGGCTAGAGAGTCTGATTGGTCAGGAACTGGCTGCTGCTCTCCTCACCGCCGATCAATCGACCGAAGCCGGGATTGCCGAACAGCGGGCGCGGGTGGAGCAGCTTAAAGCCAAGCTGGAAGGACACGATGCCCCGGCAGTCCGCGATCTGTTTAGCCTGGCCGATGCCCTGGTCAAGAAGACCATTTGGATTGTAGGCGGCGATGGCTGGGCCTACGATATTGGCTACGGCGGGCTCGACCACGTGCTGGCGAGTGGGTACAATATCAACGTACTCGTCCTGGACACCGAAGTCTACTCCAACACCGGAGGGCAGGCTTCAAAAGCTACTCCGCTGGGGGCCGTCGCCAAGTTTGCGGCCGGTGGCAAGCCGATGGCCAAAAAAGATCTGGCCGGGATCGCCATGAGCTATGGCTCCATTTATGTGGCTCAGGTGGCGATGGGGGCCAATGACGCCCAAACTGTCAAAGCGGTGTTAGAGGCCGAGAGCTATGAGGGCCCATCGTTGATCATTGCTTACTCGCACTGTATTGCTCACGGGATCAACATGGCCAAAGGGCTGGACCAGCAAAGGCTGGCGACCGAGAGTGGTTACTGGCCACTCTATCGCTTTGATCCAAGACTGACGATCGAAGGGAAAAACCCGCTCCAACTCGACTCGAAAGCGCCCAAGATTCCTTTGCGAGACTACATTTACAACGAAGCTCGCTACCGGATGCTGGCCCAAAGCAACCCGGTTAAGGCCGACCAGTTGTTGCAGCAAGCTCAAGCCGCCGTTAATGCGCACTGGCAACACTTGCAGGAACGCGCTGGGAAATAAACTTTAGGTCGGATAGGATTTAGCCTATCCGACCTTTTTATTGAGCAAAAGGAGGAATAATCGTGGTAAACCTATCGACAAGTTACATGGGGTTGACCCTTAAGAATCCGTTGGTCGCCTCCGCTTCGCCGCTGTCGCATAAGGTAGACAATATTGCCCGGATGGAAGAGTTGGGAGTTTCGGCGGTTGTGATGTACTCGCTATATGAGGAACAGATTACGGCCCAAAGTCATCAACTCGACCACTATCTGAGCTACGGCGTCGAAAGCTTCGCCGAGGCCATCAACTACTTCCCGGACTTGCAGCAGTACCGCACCGGCCCGGAGGAGTACCTGGAAATTATTCACCACGCTAAGATGGCCGTGGATATTCCCATCATCGGTAGTCTCAATGGCGTCTCAACCGGCGGCTGGGTAGAGTATGCTAAAAAGATCGAGCAGGCCGGGGCCGACGCCTTGGAGTTGAACACCTACTTCATTCCAACCGATATCGGCATGCCTGGCAGCGAAGTTGAGCAGATGTATGTCGACATTTTGCGCGACGTCAAAAGTAGTATCTCCATCCCGGTAGCGATGAAGCTAAGTCCTTACTTCAGCGCTACTGCCAATATGGCTTATCGCCTGGCTGAAGCCGGCACCGACGCCCTGGTGCTGTTCAACCGCTTCTATCAGCCCGATTTCGATATCGAAAACCTGGAGGTCGTACCCCATTTGGTGCTGAGCGATCAGTTTGAAATGCGGCTGCCGCTGCGGTGGGTAGCCATTTTGTACGGTCGAGTCCCGGTTGATTTTGCCATTACCAGTGGCGTTCACACTCACGAGGATGTACTCAAGTGTATGATGGCCGGGTCTAAAGTCGCGATGATGGCCTCCGAACTGCTGCGGAACGGTCTGGATCGTATCGACGAGGTTTTGCAAGAGATCACCATCTGGCTGGAAGAGCATGAGTATCTCTCGATTGCCGAAATGCAGGGGAGTATGAGCCAGCAGTACGTGGCCGAGCCGGCTATTTTTGAGCGGGCAAACTACATGAAAACGCTTCAATCTTGGCGGCCCGATCCGACCGGTCAATTGGCTCATTTGTCTTTCTGAGCCAATCATGCTAAACTTTAAAGCGATCCTGCTGCTCACGTGATGCTCTATGCGTCTTGAGCCAACATTTTATGAAATGGGAGCTGTTGTTTTAGAGGGGATGCGGTAGCCTTCGCTTGGCAAGGCAGTAACCTCTATTCAGGCACCCACCTGCCTTGAGCAGGTTCATAGACAATTAGATGGCACACGGTTCAGTGGGATTAAAAAAGCGCTTCAATTTGAAGCGCTTTTTTGTTGCGGGCTAAGTAAGATCGCTAACAACCCATAATTGTCTCTTCGGCCAGCATATCGACCACCGCCTCCAGGCTGTTGGTTTCGTGGAAGACGGTCAATTGCCGGTCAGCGCTGGTGCCTCGTTTTAGAATGGTCCGGATGTGCTCAATTTCTTCCCGGGACCCCAACTGGTCGATCACGTCATCAATAATGCCCAAGAGTTCCTCCGTTAAGAGGCGGAAAGGAACCTCTGCCTGTTTGCCAAAATCGATCAGTTTGCCCTCGATGCCGTCCTTGGTGGCTCGCCACTTGTTTTCGGCGATGAGAGACTGGCGGTATAAGCGCCAGGACTGGTTGTTTTTCCGCAGGTGGGTCAGTTTAACCACCAGCGCTTGAATCAGAGCCACCACAGCCATCACGTCATCGATGCGGGTCATACAATCACACATCCTAAACTCGATCGTCGGGAATTTGGGATGGGGGCGAATGTCCCACCAAATTTTGGTCGGTTCCTCAATGCAGTTGGTTTTGATCAGAATGTTGACGTATCGATCGTAATCTTGCCAGGACTCGAAGTATTGCGGCAAGCCGGTCCGGGGGAGGTCTTCAAAAACAATGCTACGGTAAGACTTTAGGCCGGTTGCGTACCCCAGCCAGAAGGGTGAAGAGGTAGAGAGGGCAAAGATGTGCGGCACAAAGTAGGTCATCTGGTTCATCACGTCGATGCGTAGGTCCGGATCGGGGATGCCAATGTGAACATGCATGCCAAAAATGAGCAGTCGCCGGGCAATCATCTGCATATCCTGCTCTAGCCCTTTGTAACGGTCGCGGTCGGTGACCAGTTGATCTTTCCAGCGGGAGAAGGGGTGTGTGCCGGCCGCCACGATAAGGCGTTTGTTTTTGGCGGCAATCTCATGCACCGCCCGGCGCAGGCGCGTTACTTCCAGACGGGCCTCTTTGACGTTGCGGCAGACTTGGCTGCCGATCTCGATTTGGGACTGTAAAAACTCAGGCTTGACCTGATCTCTAAAGAGTATCGCCCCCTGGTCCAGTATCTCCGAGATGTAAGAGGTCAATTCGCGCGTGTCGGGATCGATGATCTGGTATTCTTCCTCGATCCCAATGGTGAACTCCTCAACATTCATCAGCCGCTCCTCTCTCTAGCGCCATTGCTAAGTGGCCAGGCAGCACACCCCCCAATTGTTCGTTACTGCCAAACCTCTGCTGGTGGGCGCTATGATACGTCAGAACAGGAGTTTTGCCCAATTGAAGGGGCTGGTCAAGCCGGTCCCTTCAAGAACTTTTCAAAGACGGATGGCCCTGTCCCTGTCAAGGACGCGAGCCACGAGGTTTGACTCGCCACCCATAGCGACCCCAGACGATGGAGCAGGCGAATTGGTTTTACTAATTGGGGTTCCATGCTACAATTTCGGCCTAATCCAAAAATGCCCAACAGAGAGGAGCAACCGGATATGTCAAACAACCAGTTTGGATTGATTGGCCTGGCCGTCATGGGCCAAAATCTGGTGTTAAACGCGGCTGATCACGGCTTTAGCGTGTCAGTCTACAACCGTACCGCATCCAAAACCGATGAATTTATGGCCGGTGAAGCCCAAGAGAAAAATATCACGCCGGCTTATACCCTGGAAGAGTTTGTCGCCAGCTTGCAGCGTCCCCGGACTATCCAAATTATGGTCAAGGCCGGCGCCCCGGTCGATGCCGTGATCGACCAACTCAAACCCCTGTTAGATGAAGGCGACATCATCATCGACGGTGGTAACTCTTTTTTCCCCGATACCGAGCGCCGGGCCAAAGATTTGGAGGCGATCAACCTGCGCTTTGTGGGCATGGGTGTCTCCGGGGGCGAGGAAGGAGCTCGCTTTGGTCCCAGCTTGATGCCGGGCGGTACCCCGGAGGCCTATGGAATCATCGAGCCACTGGTCACGGCCATCTCGGCCAAAGCGCCCTCCGACGGCGCCCCCTGCGTGACCTACATTGGCCCCGGCGGGGCGGGTCATTACGTTAAAATGGTCCACAACGGCATCGAGTACGGCGATATGCAGCTCATCGCCGAGAGCTATGCCCTGCTTAAAACAGCCCTTGATCCCTCGCCGGAGGAACTGCACCAGATCTTCAGCACCTGGAACGCCGGGGTTTTGTCTTCCTTTCTGATCGAAATCACGGCCAACATCTTTACCAAAATAGATGACGAAACCGGCCGGCCCCTGGTGGATCTCATTCTGGATCAGGCCGGGCAGAAAGGGACCGGCAAGTGGACCAGCCAGAACGCCCTTGACCTGGGTTATCCCATCTCGACCATCACCGCCGCGGTGGACGCTCGCTTTATCTCCGCGCTTAAGCCCCAGCGGGTGGCCGCTTCTAAGATTTTAAGCGGTCCGTCCGCCCGGTATGGAGGCGACCGCCAAGCCTTGATCGATGCGGTCGAGGCGGCGCTGTATGTTTCCAAAATCTGCTCCTATGCTCAAGGTATGGCCCTCTTAAGCACCGCTTCGGCGGAGTATGGCTACCACCTGGACCTAGGCGAAATCGCGCGGATCTGGCGGGCCGGCTGTATCATTCGGGCCGAGTTACTGGACGATATTACCAACGCCTACCGGCGCAATAACGAGCTGCCCAACTTGCTGGTTGATGATGAATTTAAAGCAGCGGTCCAAACCCGGCAGGCGGCCTGGCGTTTTGCTCTAAAAACCGCGATCGATCTGGGCGTGCCGGTGCCGGGTATGAGTGCCTCGCTGGCTTACTTTGACGCCTATCGTTCAGCTCGCTTGCCGGCCAATCTGATCCAGGCCCAACGGGACTATTTTGGGGCCCATACCTTTGAACGTGTCGATAAAAACGGCGTCTTCCACGCGGACTGGTTCTAGGGGGAGGCCAGGATGATAGAGCCATCTTTCCAGCGTAGCGGAATTCGTCAGGTGCCCGAACCATGCACCGTGGTTATTTTTGGCGCCTCAGGGGATTTGACCGGCCGGAAGTTGATGCCGGCCTTGTTTAGCCTGGTCTGTCGCAGCCTGCTGCCGGAGCAGTTCAGTGTTGTTGGCGTGGCACGCAGCGAGATGGACAGCGAGACGTTTCGCCAGAAAATCCGGGAGGACATTGGCCGGTTCTCGCGGATCAAGCCGGATGAGTGCAGTGCCTGGGAGCCCTTTGCCGCGAACTTGCATTATCTGCAAGGCGGCTATGATGAACCCAGTACTTACAAGGAGTTGGGCAAGGTACTGGGCCAGATCGATCAGCAGATCGGCGGCGCCTGCAATGTGCTGTTCTATCTTTCCACCCCACCCCTGCTTTACGCGACCATCATCCAGCATTTGGGCCAGGCCGGGTTGAGCCGGCAGGCCAACGGCGATTGGCGCCGGATCATCGTCGAGAAACCGTTTGGCCACGATCTGGACTCGGCCAAAGCCCTGAACAGCCAGCTCCATAAAGTTTTTGATGAGAGTCAGATTTACCGGATCGATCATTATTTGGGCAAAGAAACGGTCCAAAATCTGCTCGTCTTTCGCTTTGCTAACGCCATCTTTGAGCCCCTCTGGAACCGAAACTATATCGATCACGTTCAGTTGACCGTGGCCGAGGAGGTCGGTTTGGGCAGCCGGGCGGGTTATTACGATACGGCCGGGGTCCTGCGCGATATGGTTCAAAACCACCTGTTACAGTTGTTGACCCTGACGGCGATGGAGCCGCCCGCCGAGTTCAACGCCACCTCGCTGCGTGATGAAAAGGTCAAGGTCCTCAAGGCGGTCCAACCCATCCGGGCCGAAGAGGTGCGCCAGTTTACCGTCCGGGCTCAGTACCGTACTTATCGGGACGAGCAGGGGGTTAAGCCCGGCACCGAAACGGCCACTTACGCCGCTTTGAAGTTGTATATCAACAACTGGCGCTGGCGCAACGTACCGTTCTTTCTGCGCTCCGGCAAAGCCTTGGCCGACAAAGTGACCGAAATCGTGGTCCAGTTTCGGCATGTGCCGCACTTGATGTTCCCCTTGATGGATAACGAGCAACTGCCGGCCAACACGCTGGGTTTGTGCATTCAACCCAACGAAGGGATCAACCTTCATTTTGAAACCAAAGTGCCCGGCGCGGGGATGCGCACCCGCTCGGTGGATATGAGTTTTGACTACCATCAGGATTTTGGCACCAACTCGCTGCCTGACGCGTACGAACGCCTTATCCTGGACGCCCTGCACGGCGATGCTTCCCTTTTTACCCGCAGCGACGAGATTGAACTGGCCTGGAGTTTGGTCGATCCTATCTTACAGGGTTGGGATAGCAAGGATGCGCCGCCGATGATTTTTTACGAGTCTGGGACTTGGGGTCCTAGCAAAGCCGATGAGTTCATCGCCACCGAAAAAGGTCGGAAGTGGCAGCATGTGTGCAGCCAAGGTTGAGCCGCCTCGATGACGCTGCATATCTTCCCCTCGTCTGATCAACTCTCGAATGCGGTTGGTCGCTACGTGGCCGCTGTGTCGGCGGCGGCCATCGAAGCCCGAGGCCGTTTTGTCGTCGCTCTTTCCGGTGGCTCCCTGCCGAGGCTCCTCAGTGCCCAACTCATCATCGACCCGCTGCGCGGCCAGATCGACTGGTCCGCCTGGCACGTCTTCTTCGCCGACGAACGCTGCGTCCCGCTCGATCACGCTGACAGCAACTACCGTCTGGCCAAGGAACAGCTCTTCGACCACGTGCCTATTCCGTCCCATCAAATCTATCCCATCGATCCTACTCTTGATCCCCAAGCCGCTGCCACAGCCTATCAATTAACAATTAACAATGAACAA
>CALMIS010000302.1 GCA_937864185.1 uncultured Chloroflexota bacterium | reverse complement strand
TTGGGGTCGGAGACGTAAACCGAGCCCAGCACCACCTGGTAGCCCTCCGCCTCGACCGCCGCCAACTGGTTGGCCGTGATCCAGCCGCTGCCGGGCCGAAACAGCTTGGGCGAACAGGGTTGCCCAACAAGAACTTCCGTCTGCCGGATAGACCCGAGCAGCGCCTCGGTTTCCATAAAGACAGTCCACTCGTCGTCGTAGCTGTGATTGGCCACCTGGTGACCGCGGGCCTTAATCCGGCTGGCAGTCTCCGGATGCTGGGCCACCCGGCTGCCGATCAGAAAAAAGGTAGCCTTGGCGCCGTAGCGATCGAGGCTGTCCAGAACCTGGTCGGTATAAGGCGGCCGCGGCCCATCATCAAAGGTCAGGGCGAAGACGTTCGCGTTGGTCTCGGCGTAGAATCTGATCCGGGGCAGCAGCCGCTGCGCAAGTCTCATCACCCAAAAAGGCTGGTAGAACTGGAGCGAGGCCAGGAACCCGGCCACAACGATGATGGCAACCGTAACTATTTTTCGCATTGGTCTTTCATCGGGGGTTTCAGGCTGGTGGGTGTTCTTCCTGCGCCTCAGAGGATAAAGGCCCGGCCCGACGAGGAGGTTCGTTGGCTGGCCGGCCGAATTTTTCGAAAAGTTTTTCTTTGATAAAGGTGGGCTTGAGCGGCAGCGCCAAGACTTCGCTCAGCTTCACCCATTCCAGGTGGAAGATATTCTCGGCCGATTGTTCAGCCAACTCCGGGCCGCCCAGACCCAGCACCCCTGAAAACTGAGTGGCCAGGAAGTAGGTCTCCGGCTGGCCCTGGTTGACATCCTCCCACAGCTTGCCGTCGAGTTCGATCTCCAGGCCGGTCTCCTCCCGGATCTCCCGCACGGCGGCCTGCTCCAGCGTTTCGCCCGGCTCCACTCCACCGCCGGGAATGATATAGTACTCCCGGCCCTGCTTGAAGCGATGCATCAGCAAGACCCGATCGGCCGATAGAATTACCACCGCAGCCCGTTGGCGTTGGGTTTCAGTCAGGGAGGTATTCATCTTATTCACACGCTTCAGCGAAGGTAAATTGCTGGTCACTCAAGGGACAAATTTGTATAATCATTCTATGGTCATTCAGGCAACCCTGAACTATCTTTTTGATCATAAACCCCATCTTCTCACCCCGCCCCTCAGAGGCTGGATGAGAGATGAGCCTCGCTTCGCCGATTTTGTGCAAATCCATCGCGACAAGATCCGTAAGAAAATCAGAGGCATCTCCAGCGCCGACGGGTTTCAGGACCTGCGGGCTGAATTGGAAGCGGCCTATGTCTTACTCCAGGAAAAGCGTTTCACCCTGGCTTATGAACCTTACGGTCAGGGGACAGGGCGAGGCCCTGACTTGGCCGTGACCTTCAGAACCCGGATCACCTTTAACGTGGAGGTTACCCGGATGCGGGCGAAGGCTGAGACCGAACCCCCGCTGTTTGATCCGCAGGGGGAGGGCCGGCGGCTGGCCGACATTGTGAGCAGCAAACTGGGCCAGATGCCACCCAGGATGATGAACCTGCTGATGATCATAGCCGATGAGCCCCGGGTGGGCGAGCTTGAGCTCGGCCAGGTGATGAACCAACTCAAGCAGCGGGCCGAACAAAAAGAGGCCCAGTTATTCCAACGGCACGGTTTTCGAGGCACCCCCGATTTTTTCAAGTACTATCAGCGCCTCAGTGGGGTTTTGCTCAGAAGTACAGGCCAGCCCGAAACCGGTCTTTGCCCCCTTTTGTGGCTCAACAACCAGACCAAACACCCGCTGCCTGCTCCCCTGGGCCCGATTCTGCAGCGATAATCTGCTTCATTTTAGCCCAACTGTGTAATCCAACCAAGTTATCATCCCCTGGGGGAAGCGCTTGGCCCCTGGCCTCTTTCGGCTAAAATATCAGAACGAGACTCAGGATTGAAGGAGGGCGTGTGCGATATTTAGTCAGAGCCAGAGTGAAACCCGGTCAGGCGGCGGCCCTGCGGCAAGCCATTGAAGAGAGGACGCTGGGCCAGGGTTCGGTTGCCGGGGGTGAGTATTTGCGCAATATGACCCAGGCCCGGCTGATCGAGGACGGCTCGGTGCGCTGGGTGGAGGTTTGTTACTGCCGCCTGCCTCTGGAGGAGGAGCGGCCCTACTGGGAAGAATATTTTGATCTCATCAAAGTCCAGGATGCCCACAACCGCCAGCACTGCCGGGATTGGAACGGGGAGCAGGGGTGGGCTTGCAGCAGTTGCGACTGTACCGACAAGTTGGAGGCCCGGCTGGCCGGATGGGGCCAGCCGTTTCTGGAGGTTCTGGCTGAGGTCACGGCAAAATAAGTGGGATAGCGTGAGATGAGAGCGGGGTGACCCGCCCGGCCAACAGGCTAACGATTCGGTCCTGCCGCTGCACCACGCCTTCGATGACCAGCAGCGGCTCGGCGCGAATGACCCGCCGGTAGCGGGCGTAAACGTCTGGTTTGATCACGATGTCTATCAAACCCTCCTCAGTTTCAAGCGTCAGGAAGTGGACTCCCTTGGCCGTTGGCGGCGATTGGTGAACGACCACCAGCCCGGCGACCCGGACCCGCCGGCCGTTGGGCTGGCGCTGGAGCTGCTCGCTGTTTAGAATGCCTAGATTAGCGAGCGGGTCGCGGTAGCGAGCCATCACGTGCGGCCCGGCGGACAGCCCCTGCACCTGCCGCTCCCAGAGCTGGGCCTCGACCTCGGACAGCGGCGGGAGTTCGACTTCGGTGGCGGGATAGGGCAGGTCCAGCTCAGCGATCGAGTAGTGGAGCTGGCCCAGTTCCCACAGCAGCGTGCGGCGGGGCACCTGCCAGCGGTCGCAGGCCCCGGCCCGGATCAGATGCTCGATCAGGCGCTGAGGCAAGCGACTGCGGCGACAGAGGTCGGTCAGATCCCGGAAGGGCCGGGCTTGCCGGGCCTCAAGCAACCGGGTGACGGCGGCCTCGCCAAAACCGGACACATAGTCAAACCCCAACCGAATCGCCCCCGCCTCAACCGTACACTTTCCTTCACTCCAATCAAGATCGACCGGCAGCACTTTGATGCCGTGGCGTTTGGCGTCGCCAATCAAAACGGCCGGAGACCAAAAGCCCATCGGCTGGTGCCGCATCAGGCCGCACAGGAACGCGGCCGGGTAGTACCGTTTCAGCCAGGCCGACTGGTAGACGATGACGGCAAAGGCGGCGGCGTGGCTCTTGGCAAAGGCGTAGCCGCCAAAAGCGCGGAGCTGGTCAAAAACCTGGTGGGTTATCTCGGCCGGCACGCCTTTGGCCGCCGCCCCGGTTACGAAGGTCTCCCGCAGCAGTTCGACCCTGGCCTCGCCCTCTTTGGCCCCGAGGGCCCGGCGCAGCTGCTCGCCCTGGCCCGGGCTGAAGCCGGCCAGGTCCCGGGCGACTTTGAGGACCTGTTCTTGAAAGAGGATGACCCCGAGCGTCTCTTCGAGGGCCGGTTTGAGCAGCGGATGGGCGTAGCTGACCGGCTCGACCCCCGCCCGGCGGCGCAGGTAGGGATGGACCATATTGCCCTGGATCGGGCCGGGCCGGATGAGGGAGATGGCGATCACCAAATCGCCAAAGCAGGTGGGTTTGAGCCGGGGTTGCAGTTGAGCCTGAGCCCGGCTTTCGACCTGGAAGATCCCAATGGTGCTGCCTTCGGCGATGAGGCGGTAGACGGCCGGGTCGGCGAAGGTGAGGCGCTGCAGGTCAGGCCGCCGGCCGGTGGTCTCCCCGATCAGGGTCACGGCCTCGTCGATGGCCGAGAGCATCCGCAGCCCGAGCAGGTCAATCTTGACCAGGCCGGCCTCCGCCAGCCCTTCTTTGTCCCACTGGACCACCACCCGGTCCGGCATGGTGGCCGGCTCGGTCGGCAGGCGCTCGGTGATGGGCGCGCCGGTGATGACCATCCCGCCGCTATGCAGCCCCAGATGGCGGGGATAGCCCTCGAGCTGCCGGCAGAGGTCAAGCAGGAGTTGGCCGGGCTGCGTCCGCTCGAGCGGGGTCAGCCGCTCTTTGTCGGACCGCCGGCCGGTGGCAAACTCGCGCAGGGCGTGGGGCAAAAGCTCGGGCGACAGCCCCAGCACCTTGGCCACATCCCGCACGGCGCTGCGGGCCCGAAAGGTGACGAAGGTGCAAGCCATCGCCGCGTGCTCAGGGCCGTAGCGGCGGTAGACATACTGGATGACCTGCTCGCGCCGGGCGGCGTCGAAGTCCAGATCGATATCCGGCGCCCCGGCTCGCTCGGCGGAGAGAAAGCGCTCAAAGACCAGGTCGTGGGCCAGGGGGTCGATAGGGCTGATACCGAGCAGATAGGCTACCAGCGAGTTGGCCGCCGAGCCGCGTCCCTGGCAGCGGATGCCTTGCTCCCGGGCAAAGCGGACAATATCCCAGACGATGAGGAAGTAGTGGCTGAGGCCGGCACGATCGATCAGGCTCAGTTCGTGCTCGAGTTGGGCGGTGGCTTGGTTGGAAGAATTGTGAATTGTGAATTGTGAATTCTGAATTTCTAATTGTTCATTGTTCATTACTAATTGTTCATTGTTCATTGTTAATTGACGTTGGCAGAGCCGGCGAAGGTATTCGGTGGCGCTCAGGCCGGCGGGGGTGGGGGAGGGGGGGAGGTCTTGGAGGCCGTAGTGGGGGGCGAAGGGACAGCGGGCGGCCCGCAGGAGGGTGTTGGTCAGGGGCTCGGGGTAGGCGGCGAAGAGGGGCTGCAATTGGCGGGCCGGCTTGAGGTAGAACTCGGAGTTGGGCCGCAAGAGCGGGCCGGCCTCATCGAGCGAGGTCAGCTGCTTGATGCAGACCAGCACATCCTGGAGCTGCCGCCCGGCCCGGGTCGGGTAGTGGACGTTGTTGGTGGCGACATAGCCCAGCCCCAGCCGCCGGGCGATCTTGACCAGGCCGGCCCCGAGCCGGTCATCGTCGGGCAGGAGGTGGTGCTGGAGTTCGAGCCAGAAGTGGGCCGGACCAAACCAGTCCCGGTAGCGCCGGGCAATGCTTAGCGCGCCGTCGACATCCTGCCGGAGCAGCGCCTGGGCCACCTCGCCCTGCCGGCAGCCGGAGAGAGCGATGAGGCCCGCGGTATGCGCGGGCAAACACGCTAGGGGCAGGGCCGCTTCGCCTTTGGGCGCGTGGTGTCGAGCCTGGCTAATCAGGGCGCAGAGATTGCGCCAGCCGATCTCATTCTCGACCAGCAGAGTCAGATGGTGGCCGCTGGCCAGGGTCAGCTCTGCCCCGAAGATGGGCCGGACGCCGTGGGCTTTGGCCGCCTGGGCAAAGCGGACCGCGCCGTACACCGCGTCGTGGTCGGTCAGGGCTAGGGCCGGCATGCCCAGCGCGGCCGCCCGGGCGACCATCTCTGCCGGGTGGGCCGCGCCGTCGAGCAGGCTAAAGTTACTGTGACAGTGAAGTTCGATGTACATTGCCGGGTTGGGGGTCAGGGGCTGGGGGTTGGGCAGTTTTCCTAACCCCCGCTCCCCGACCCCTGGCCCCTAGTCATAGACTCGCTGCAAAAACCACTCCTCGCTGAGAAAGTCCCGGTAGAGCACCACCAGCAGGCCGCTGCCCGTCGCGACTTTGAAATACTCCCGCCAGACCCGGCCCCGCCACCAACCTTGATCGACCCGCCAGCGTTTGGCGATTTGCTCGACAGGGTGGCGCCGGCCTTGCCAGACGAAGCTGCGGGGCGCGAGCTGTTCGTCGGCTTGAACCGTGATGGGTTCGCCCTGCGGCCAGAGGCGGGTCACCGGGCCTCCTTCATTAGATAGCGGCGCTCCGGCAGCAGGGCCAGCCGGTCGGTGATGACCGCCTCGTAGAAGCGCCCCGGCCCGTAGCGGGCGATGAGCAGCGGCAAAAGGTCCCGCAGCCGCTGCTCGGCCTCAAGCGGCTGGCCGGCCCAGAGGTCCAGCTGCCGCACACTGGGCACGACCAGGTCATCGAGCCCTATGGCAACGGCCGTGACCCCGCTTGAAACCTCGGCCCGGTGGAGCAGGGTGGTCAGATGCCGGGCCAGGGCCTCCGCCTTATCGGTTGGGGAGTGAGGGAGCAGGTCATCGGACCAGGTCGTTTCGTTTTCGAGCTCAAGGGTCAGGCTAATCCGCCCGGCGGCCCGGCCCTGGCCCGCGAGCCGCCCGGTCAGGGTCTTGGCCAGGTGGCGGCAGACGGAGGCCAGAATCAGCTGGTCGGCCACCGGCTCATCGAAAGGGTGGCGGATTGTCTCGCGCGGCGGTAGCGAATAGGAACGCACCGGCCGGTCGTCCTCGCCCTGGGCCAGCCGGTAGAGCCACTGGCCGGAGGGACCGAATTGGGTCAGGATGCTCTGGCGCGGCAGCGCGGCCAGGTGGGCCACCGTCCGCAGGCCGAGCAGGTCGAAACGGCGGGCCAGCTCCGGCTCAAGCGGCAGGGTCTCGACCGGCAGCGGGGCCAGGGAGCTGCGCTCCTGGCCCGGCGCGAGACAGAGCACCCGCCGCGGCCCAATCGAGGCGGCGGCGCGGGAGGCCGGGAATTTGCCCCCGGCCAACCCGACCGAGGCGATAAGCCCGGTCTCCTGCCAGACCGCTTGGCCCACCTGCTCGGCCAGCTCGACCCGCTCGCGCTGGGCCAGGCCCCCCAGGTCCAGATAAATGGCGGCGTTGAGCGGGTCGTTCTCCGGCTCGACTTTGGCTGTGAAGCGGGTCAGGAGGGTCAGCAGGTCGGTCAGGCGGCGGCGGTATTTTCCGGGTTGGGCGGTCAGAAACAGCCCCCGGGGGCAGAGGGTTTGGGCCTGGCGCAGGCGCAAGCCCGGCCGGACCCCCAGTCGCAGCGCTTCGGCCGAGGCGGCAAAGACCCGGTCGGACAGCTCCGGCGGCTGGCTGAGGATGAGCGGGGCCGTGGTCAGGGTGGCATCGGCCTGGCGCTCGAGGGCGGCGGCAAAGCAGGGGATGAGCAGGCAGCCGATCACGTCCCGTCGCCCTGGACCACGCCGTTGAAGGTGATGGCCACTTTCGCGCTCCGCCCGGCGGCGCCGAGCTTGTTTTTGAGGACCAGGGCCCGGGCCTGATAGCCGCGGATGTCGCGACCGCGCTTGAGCCAGCGCTCTTTGCGAAGCAGCAGCCTGACCGCGGCGTAGTCAGGTAGGGCAAAGCCGGCCGGGTAGTGGGCGCTCGACAAGGCGTCGCCAGGGTGCAGTGGGGTCAGAAAAATCAGGGCGCAGGCCGACCCGGCCAGGACCGCCGGCAGGTGAGCCAGGGCTGAGGCCAGGGCCTGCTCCTCGGGGTGGGCCGGGAATAGATCCGCGACGCTGTCAAAGACCAGGACCCCCAGGCCGCGGCTCTCAAGCAGGTCGCGGGTCAGGGTCAGGGCCTCGACCGCTGAAGCCGGGCGCACCAGTAGCAGCTTCGAGAGCCGGACGTGGCAGCGAGCGGCATAGTCGGGGTCGAAGGTACGGCTGAGGTCCAGATAAGCGGCGTAGTCGCCGGCGGTCTGGGCTTGCTCGATGACCTTGAGCGCCAGGGTCGCCATCCCCGAGGTCGGCGCGCCGAGCAGCTCGCTGATCCGGCCGCGCGGCAGCCCGCCGATGCCGTCCAGGGCCTGATCAAGCGGCGGAAAGCCGGTCGGCAGGTGAGGCAGACCGCCCGCCGGGGCAAAGGCTTCCTCGCCCCGGCGCAAAGCCTGGCGGCCCCAGCGCTGCTGGATGGCCGAGACGACAAAGTCCAACCGCTTCCGCTTCTTTGAACCCAAGACGCCTCCCTCGCCTGAGCTATGGCCGGTTAAGGAACAGATGTTTGGAACGCACGTTCGCTAGCCCGAATTCTAGCCTATTCAGTCAAAGCGGCAAATGGAAGGGCTTAAGTTAGGTTAAGTCAAAATCGAAAGAGGGTTAGCGGTCGCCAAAAGAGAAGTTCGGGAAGCCGAAGTCAATGATAACTGGATCTGAAGTCCGGAAACTGGGTCTATCAGAACGATTTCAGCACGATTGGCAGATAAGTCAGGCAGAGATTGGCGCAGACGGTAGTTCGGGCGGTAGTCTGCGGCCCTTCTTGGGTCGTCACCTTCAGTTCACTGGCCAACGCGCCCGTATATCCGCTTTTGACAGGGGGGCCGGTCGACCCTGTTGCATTTGTTGTTGCCAATCGGAAGTTCCCCCTTCAACTCCAAAAAGGGTAACGTAAGCTGGTGGATCGAAAATCCAGCCACCGGCCGGAATAGTTGTGGAACGAAGACAGGCATAAGCAGCCTGGGTGTCCCACAGCGTATCAGAAACATGCATCGAGGAAAGCAGCAGCGGTTTAAATGCCTCACCGGGTCGATTATCCAGGACCACGCTTCCCTCAGAACGGACGGTGACTTGAACCATTATTGACTTGTTTTTGCTCGGTGGCCAGAGGGTCACCTGAGCGACAAAAGCTAATCCCCCAGTTGAGCCTAAAATAGCCGGAGTCCAGATGGATGACGCCATATTGGGGAAATAAACAGATCAAGGCTGTCATAGCCTATCTCCTCTCGATGTTGGCGATCTCTTG
>CALMIS010000301.1 GCA_937864185.1 uncultured Chloroflexota bacterium | reverse complement strand
TTGCCGTCCAGCAGGCTGAGGGCCAGAGCGACGGTGAAGTGCGCAGGCTGGTAGGGGTTTAGGCGCAATCGCATCCCATGACCGACTTACGCAATCCCCACGACAGTTTCTTCAAGGACTTGTTCACCCGCCAGGAGGTGGCCCGCGATTTTCTGACCCACTACCTGCCCCCGGAGGTGGTCGCCGTCCTGGACCCCAACCGGCTCGAAATCCGCAAGGACAGCTTCATCGACCCGGACCTGCAAGAGCACTTCTCCGACCTGCTCTACCAGGTTGGCCTGGCCGATGGGGGCGAGAGCTATGTCTACGTCCTGTTCGAGCACAAGAGCTACCCCGACCCACGCACCGCCTGGCAGTTGCTGCGCTACCTGGTCAAAATCTGGGAGCAAGCCGACCGCCAGGGCGAGCCGCTCTTGCCCATTTTTCCCTTGGTTATTTATCACGGCTGGCAGCGCTGGCGGGTAGCTCAAGAGTTCTCGGCCTTGTTCCGGCTCCCGGCGGCGCTGCGGCCTTATCAGCCGGAGTTTCGCTACCATCTGGCCGACTTGAGCGCCTACAGCGATGAGGAGATCAAAGCCAGGGTGGAGCGGGGCGTGATTTTGCAGCTAGGCTTGTTGGCTCTAAAATATATCTATGCCGAGGATGTGGGCCGGCAGTTGGCCAAGGTGATGCGGCTGGCCGGAGAATTGCTGGATCAACCGACGGGGCTGGACTACATCCGGACGCTCTTGCGCTATACGGCCACCGGCACGGACAAGCTGAATGAAGCGCAACTCAAGACCATTGTTTTGGAGCTGATTGAGGAAGGAGACAAGCTCATGCCCACCTTAGCGGAACAGTGGCTGGCCCAGGGGGAAGCCATCGGTCTGGAGAAAGGCCTGGAGAAAGGCCTGGAGAAAGGGCGGGAAGAAGGCCTGGAGAAAGGTCTGGAGAAAGGCCGGGAAGCGGCTCTGAATATTCTCCGCCGCTTTGTAGCCAAACGATTTGGGACGGCGCTGGAGCACTTTGACGCCGAATTGACCTCGCTGGATCTGGCCAGCATCACCGCTTTGAGCGACGTTGCCTTTGCCGCCGAGAATCTGGCTGAGTTCGAAGCCGCCCTGGCTCGTCTGACCTCTCCCCCGAGGCGCTAAGGCCTTGGATAGCGGTCTTTAAGCTCAAGGCAGCGGCTGCCACAGCAGCGAGAAAACAACAGCCAACCCGGCCAACAGGGCGCCGATGGCGGTAAAGGCCACGCTGATCTCCATCGTCTCGTGCCGGGTGATCAGGTAGGTCGGCAGATCTCGGAAAACCCCTTGCAACTCGTCGGCGCTCTCAGGCGCATAGTAGTCCCCGCCGGTCATCTCCGCGATTTGGATCAACGTCTCTTCATCGATCTCCCGGCGAAAGCCACCCCCGCCTCCACCCCAAAATTGACCCTCGCCGCCGCCAAACGGATCGAGCGTGGGGCCGCACTCCATCATGCCGCCGGAGTCGGTGCCGAAGCCGATGGTGTAGATCCGGACGCCGCGATCCACGGCCTGCTGAGCGGCGTCCAAGGGCCACGGCCCCCGGTTGCTGGCGCCATCGGTGAGCAGGACAATGATGGAGGGGGCATAAGCCCCGGCCGGCACCGGCGTGGGCGCCAGACCGGGGGTGGCGCTGGTGGACACCGGGGCCACGCTCCCATCGATTTCGGCGATAGCATCCAGCGCCTCAAGGATGGCGCTGCCAATGGCCGTCCGGCGACCGGTGGTCAAACTGTTAATCGCGTCGCCCAGCACTTCCGTATCCGTGGTGGGGGGCAGGATCAGCTCCGCAAAGCCGGCAAAGGCCACCAGACCGATGTAGGTGTTGGCCTCTTGGCTTTCAACAAATGACAGCGCGGCGGCTTGAGCCGCGACCAGGCGGTTAGGGGCAATATCGTTGGAGCACATACTCCGCGAGACATCCATGGCCAGAATAATGTTGGCTCGACCGGTGGGCACGCTGACAATGGTCACCGGCCGGGCCAGGGCCATAATCAGGCCGATCAGCGCCAGGAGAAAAAGCACAAACGGCAAATGCTGCCGCAGCCATGAGCGGTGGGGGAGGGCCTGGCGGACCAGCATCAGGCTGGAATAGCGGACGGCAAAACGCCGGCGCCGGCGCAACACCCAGACATAAGCGGCGACCAGGGCCGGAATCAAGCCGAGCAGAACTAAAAAGCCGGGCCACAGTAAGCTCATGAACAACCTCCCATCTTCCTCACGGCACGCGGCCAAACCACAGCAGCGAAACCGCGCCGCCGGCCAGTATGAGCAGGAGGCTGGCTCCTGCAAAAATAGAGGTCACTTCCATCTTCTCCGGTTTAACTACGACCTGGGGGTCGATGTTTTGGTAAATGGCTTGCAACTCTGCTTCGTCCTCAGCGTGGTAATACGTGCCGCCGGTTAGCTCCGAAATTTGCTGCAACAGCGCCTCGTTAAGCTGGGTATGGACGGTAAAGCCCTCGACCTCCAGGGTGGTGCCGGCCGGGCTGCCGATACCAACGGTGTGGACGCGCACGCCCCGGTCGGCGGCCAGTTGAGCGGCTTCCAGGGGGTTGGGGTCTTGATTGTTTTCACCGTCGGTCAGCAGCACAATGGCCACCGGGAGGTAGAGGCCGGCCGGAACCGGGGTGGGCGTGGCCGTTGGCACCGGGGTCAAATTGGTGTAGAGCCGCGCGGCCGGCTCTTCTTCGGCGGCCAGGGTATTCAAGGAAGCAAAAATACCGTTGGCCAGTGAGGTGCCGAGCTGCGGCTCCAGGCGGTCGATGCTGGCCAGGATCGCGTTTGGGTCATTGGTGGGCGGTTGCACCGAAAAACCACTATCGCTGAATGCTACTACGCCCACCAGTACGCTGAGCGGTTGTTGGGCCACAAACTGTCGGGCCGCAGTTTTGGCCGCCTCCATCCGGGTCGGTTGCAGATCATCGGCGGCCATGCTGCCGGACACATCAAAAGCGAGGATGACGATGCCTTCTATCCGGGGCAGGCTCACGACGGCCTCGGGCCGGGCCAGGGCCAGGAGCAGTACGGTCAGACCGGTTAAGAAAAGGAAGGGGGGCAGGTGTCGTCGCCAGCCGGGTGGATGATCTGCCGCCGGTTTAAATCTAAGGCTGCCGAAACTCGTAGCCAGGCGCCGCCGGCGCTGTTGGTGGCGCAGGTACAGGGCAATGAACAACGGCATCAACAGGAGGGATAAAAGCATTATGGGCCAGATAAACGACATCAGCCTACCTTCCTACCTTCTCTGTTGCCGGCGCAGCGTAGCAAAACGGACAATGGCCCGCACTAAATCTTCTTCCGTGGAGAGCGAGAGGGCATCCACTCTAGCCCGTTTGAAGACTTGGTTTAACTCCGCTTCCCGCTGCCGCGCCAGTTCTTGAAAGCGGCGGCGAAAACTTTTGTCGCCGGTGTCCACGTAGAGTTGCTCGCCTGTTTCCGCATCTTCCATAATAATGGGGCCGATATCCGGCAGCTCTACTTCCCGCGGATCCCACATGCGGATGGCCAAAATCTCGTGCCGCCGGTTAAGCAAGGTCAGCGGTCGCTCCCAACCCGGCACACTCATAAAGTCCGAGATGATGAAAATCAACGAGCGTCGCTTAATCGCGTGCAGGCCGGCTTCAAGCAGCGGCCTTAAGTCGGTAACCGAGGATGGCCCCGGACGCGGCGGCTTGAGCAAATCGTTGATCAGGCGCAGGACCTGGCCACGCCCACCTTGCGGGGGAATTGTCCGCTCAACCCGGTTGTTATAAAAGATAGCCCCCACCCGATTGCCGTGGCGGGTCAGCAAGCGGGCCAGGGTCGTCACAAAATCGATCAAGACCGTTCGCTTCAGACTCTCGGTCTCGCTGGTTCCAAACTCCATCGAGGGACTGAGATCTAGCAAGAACCAGGCGGTAATTTCCCGGTCCTCAACGTACTGGCGCACATAGGGCGCATCCATCCGCGCGGTCACGTTCCAGTCGATGTAGCGGATGTCGTCGCCGGGTTGGTATTCGCGCAAATCGGCAAAATCCACCCCGTAACCATAAAAAAGACTGCGATAATCGCCTTGCAGCAGCCCATCCAGGCGGCGAATCACATGCCAGTCGAGCCGCAGCAGAATACGTTCAGGCGTTAACGCGGACGTTGGCCCGCTCATGTAAGGGCACCTCCGGCACTGGGATCCGGTCGATAATCTTTCTTAACAGCTCATCACTGGTCACATTGTCCGAAAGCGCCTCGTATGACAGCACCAGCCGGTGCCGCATGACATCCAGGGCCATATCCCGGACATCCTGGGGCAGGGCATAAGCCCGGCCGCGTAGAAAGGCCAGGGCCCGGCCGGCCAGAATTAGGTTGATGGAAGCCCGCGGACTGGCCCCGAACATGATATACGGCGCCACCTCTTTCAAGCTGGGGTCGGGTGATTTTCGGGTAGCGGTGACCAGGCGAACGGCATACTCCATCAGAGCCGGGTCTACGTAGACTTTGTCGGCCGCTTGCTGCAAGACCACCAACTGCTCGGTGCTTAGGACCCGCTGCACCGCTTGCAAGACGCCCGTCATCCGCTCAACAATGACAAACTCTTCGGTGGCGCTGGGGTAACCGACCAGCACTTTGAGCATGAAGCGGTCCACCTGGGCCTCGGGCAGGGCATAGGTCCCTTCCGCCTCGATGGGATTTTGGGTGGCCAGCACCAGGAAAGGATTGGGCACTTGAAAGGTCTCCCGGCCGATGGTCACCTGCCGCTCTTGCATCACTTCAAGCAGGGCACTCTGCACTTTGGCCGGGGCCCGGTTAATCTCATCGGCCAGCAGCAGGTTGGTAAAGACCGGCCCCAGCGAGGTGTTAAATTCACCCGTCTTCTGGTTGTAGATCCGCGTCCCGATCAGATCGGCCGGGACCAGGTCGGGCGTAAACTGGATGCGTTTGAACTCGCCGCCGATCACCTGGGCCAGGGTTTTAATGGCCATCGTCTTGGCCAGCCCCGGCACCCCTTCCACCAGAATGTGGCCGCGGGCCAGCAGAGCCACCACCAGCCGCTCCAACAAGTCATCCTGACCGACGATGATCTTTTTTACTTCATACAAGACCCGTTCTAGCGGCCGTCTGTCTTCAGGCTTCTTAAATTGATCCATCGGGGTTCTCCTTGTTGCTAATAGGGCGGCAGACCGGCGGCCCCACCGGCGATATTGATCGGGACGGCAAAGCCAATACCGATAAAAACATCCTGCTCGGTTGGGTTGGCCAGGGCGGTGACAATGCCGATCACCTGACCCTGACGATTAAGCAGCGGGCCGCCCGAATTGCCGGGATTGACGGCCGCATCAATTTGAATCAAGTCATGCAACTGTTGGTCGCTGTCTTGGGGCCGGAAGGAGCGGTCGAACCCGGAGATGATGCCCGCGCTCATCGAGCTGTAAAGACCCAGGGGATTGCCCACCACAAAGGCCTCATCCCCAACCCGCATCGCGTGTGGATTGCCCAGAACGGCGGGCACCAGCTCCGCCGGGGGGTGAGCGGCCCGCAGGACGGCGATGTCGTTTTCCGGTTGCTCGGCGATGATCTGGGCCTTGGACCGGGTGCCGTCCGCGAAGATAAGCTCGATGTCGGCCGCCCTGGCCACCACATGCAAACTGGTCAGGATATCGCCGGTAGCGTTAATCACCACCCCACTGCCCAGGCCATGGCCGACCTCGCCGTTGCTGTCCGGCGCTTCGATCTGGATAAAAACAAGGGAAGGCCAAATGGCCTGGTACACTCTCGCCGAATAGGCCGGCGGCGGGGTGGCCGAAGCGAGGGCCTCGGCAATGGAGTCGTTTACGTCACGGGTGGTCAGGGGAGGAGGGGCGGGGCTGAAACTGTTATAAAGGAGGAGGGCGACAAACACAGCCAAGACCCCCGAAGCAAACAGGAGGGCACTCTGGGTGTAGGACTGAAAGCGCTGCCAACGTTGTCGCCATAGTTTCGAGTGTGAAATTAACGCTTCGCTTAGTTTTGCTTCCATAGGGAAGGCTGCCTCCCTTCAGCTTAGCATCGCTTTTAAGCAGGTGATCAAAAAGCTTGACTATGGAACCAAGACGGGAAACTATAGCCATCATCGCACGCTTTTCTAAAATAAACCTGAGATAATAGTCCTCATCCTTAATCAACTTTAACTTCAGTTGCTCTCGGCCGGTTGCAGGGTCTGCAAAATGCCTTGCACGGGGATCTTGACCCAATCCGGCCGGTTGTTAAGTTCATATCCCAGCTCGTATACTGCCTTTTCCAGCAAGTGGGCATCTAGCAATATCTTCAACGCCTCGGCCGTGTCCGGTAAGAAAGGCGCGGTGTGGGCCAGCCGTAGATAGCTCTTTAAGAAGGCGGCAGAGACCCATAGCTGCCAGTAGCGGGCCCAGACTTCCAGACCGGCTGCTTGCTGAGCCGGCACCAGACCGCGAGCCAACTGCTCAAAATAAGCGGCATAAGCGCCGTAATGAAACGAGCGCAGCATGCCGGCCACATCTTGCAAGGGTGACTTCTTCTGGCGCCGCTCGGCCAGAGTTCGGGCCGGTTCGCCCTCAAAATCGATAATCATAAAGTCCTTGCCGGTATAAAGCACCTGCCCCAAATGGTAATCGCCATGGATGCGGGTGCGTACGACGCCGAATTGGTGCTCAATTAAGGAGCGGAAGCGGCTGAAAATTTCCGGCTCCAGGGCCAGAACCTGCTCCGCCTCGGGCTGGAGGTGGTCCGGGAGGGAGCTGAGGCGCTGGCGTAGGAGCTGCATGACCCGCCCGGTGAGATTACGCATGCCTTGGTGCAGCGGGTGCTGGTAAGCCAAGGTCAGCGGCTCCGGGGCAAAGGCCGGCTCTACCGGGCTCGAGGCCAGGGCGAGGTGCATTTCTGCCGTGCGCTGCCCCAGCAGTTGAGCCGACTCCAGATAAAGCCCGATCGTCTCCAATACCTGCTCCGGGATTTCCTGGCCGGCCAACGCCAGCAAAGACCCCGGTGGCAGCGTTACCCCGGTTTGATCGATCTGCCCACCGGTCAGCACGCGCTCAAAATAGCGGCTCAGAGTGTCCAGGGTGTAGCGCCAGGCGTCGCCGTGATTGGGAACAAAGCCCTGCAAAATAGCCAGCGACACCGGCTCGGTGGTGGCGGCCGGTCCGCCTGCCTGCTGGCGATACTCGAGCATACCGGCTACCGGCGGAATGTTGGCAAAGGCCGTGCTCTCGGTCAGAAAGCGGCCGATTTCCAGGTCGGGGTTGGTGCCGGCTTCCAGCCGGCGGAAGAGCTTGAGAATCAGGCGGTCGCCAAAGCGGATGGAGGTATTGCTCTGCTCCGCCCCCAGCAGCGAAGGTTGGGCGGCGGCTTCCCCGTCGCCGCGCAGCCGGGCAAAGGCGCTGGTCATCGAGGCCAACAAGGCCCCGGCTTGACCTTGAAGCGCCTGCCCCTGAGCAATCGTCTCCAGCAGTGCCCGGCAAAAAGCATTGTCCCAGACCGCGTCATATAAAACGCCTTCGCCTTCCTGACTGCGCAGCCGGGTCACGACCGCGGCCGGGCGGTTCAGCCGCAGGTCGTCGGCCTGGTCGCCCCGGGCGAAGGCGAGGGGTAACTGGTAGGTTTCCGGCTCACCCTCGGTGTAGCTCAGCCGCAGGAGCGTCAGATAGCCCGCGTCGCCAACCGGCAGCGCTTCCACAATTTCGACCGCCTGAATGGTCCGGGTCTTTGAGCCAAACCAGCGGCGGGGGGCAATGTAGCCGGGCAGTGTCTCTTCCAGCGTGGTTTTGGCTTTGCCTCTGAAAACCTCCTGCCACGGGCCGGATACGGTTAGACCCGGCAAGGCCGTGCTGACCGGCCCGGCCGCCGCTGTCACGACCTCTTCAACCCGCGGCTGTAAGGCGAGCCAGTAAAAGGCGTGGGGCCCCAGCGTGAGCATGTAAGGCCGCTCGCCAATGGCCGGAAAGGCGGTCCGGCCAAATAGCTCCAGCGGCACCTGGCCGGCAAAGGCCGCCAAATCGAGTTCCACATGCTGGGCAAAGCGAGAAAGGTTGGCTGCCACCAACAGACACTGGTCCTGGTACCGGCGCAAAAAGACTAAAACGCGATGGTTAGCGGGAAAGAGAAACTCCAGGCTGCCGTGGCTTAAGGTTGGATGCTGCTGGCGCAGGCCAATCAGCCGGCGCATCCACCACAGCAGCGATTGCGAGTTGTTCTGCTGGGTTTCGACGTTAATGGCCTGGTAATGATACTCCGGGTCGGTCACTACCGGCAGATGTAACTGCTGGGGATTCGCCCGCGAGAAGCCGGCATTCCGGTCGGCGCTCCACTGCATCGGCGTCCGCACGCCGTTGCGGTCGGGGAGATAGACGTTATCGCCCATGCCAATTTCGTCGCCGTAGTAAATGATCGGCGTGCCCGGCAGCGAAAAGAGCAGGCCATTCATCAACTCGATCGTGCGCCGGTTGTTTGCCAGCAAGGGCGCCAGCCGGCGGCGAATGCCCATATTATGCCGCGCTCGTGGATCGAGCGCATAGGTCCGGTACATATAGTCCCGTTCGGTGTCGGTGGCCACGGTCAGGGTCAGCTCATCATGGTTGCGCAGAAACAGGCCCCAGCGGCAGTCGGCCGGGATAGGCGGGGTTTGCTGGAGAATATCGATCACCGGAAAGCGGTCTTCCATGCGGACGGCCATAAACAGGCGGGGCATCAAAGGATAGTAAAAGGCCATATGGCATTGATCGCCCCGGCCGAAGTAGGCCACCGCATCTTCCGGCCACTGATTCGCTTCGACCAGCAAAATCCGGTTCTTGAATTTGCGGTCAACGTAGCGGCGCAGCTCTTGGAGAAAGGTATGGACCTCCGGCAGATTCTCGCAAGCGGTGCCTTCGCGTTCGTACAGGTACGGTACGGAACCCAGCCGCAAGCCATCGACGCCTAACCGCAACCAGAAATCAACCACCTGGCGAATGGCCTGGTGAACCGCCGGGTTATCGTAATTTAAATCAGGCTGGTGACTGTAAAAGCGATGCCAGTAATAGGCTTTGGCCAGTGGATCCCAGGTCCAGTTAGAGGTTTCAAAATCCTTGAACAACACCCGGGCTTGGGTATATTTCTCGGGGGTGTCGCTCCAGACGTAAAAGTTGCGCTCCGGGCTGTTCGGCGGCGCCAGCCGGGCTCGCTGAAACCAGGGGTGCTGGTCGGAGGTGTGGTTGCAGACCAACTCGATGATGATCCGCAGGCCGCGCCGGTGGGCTTCACGAACAAAGCGCTTGAAGTCGTTTAAGCTGCCGTAGGCCGGGTGAACGGCGGTGTAATCGGCGATATCGTAACCGTCATCCTTCAGGGGGGAAGGGTAAAACGGCAGCAGCCAGAGGGCCGTCACCCCCAGGCTCTGCAAATAGTCCAGCTTGTCGGTTAGGCCTGAAAAATCGCCGAGACCGTCGCCATCACTATCAAAAAAAGCGCGAGGGTGCAGCTCGTAGATCACGGCTTCTTTGTACCAAAGTGGATCACCGGTGGGCATAAACTCCTCCTCGGGGGTTAGGCGGACTTATCAGGTTTCCAAAACCTGATAGGTCTCGTCCCTAATAGATTTTAGACAGACCTAGCAAGATCACCAAACTGGATTTCAGTGATTTTGGAGACGACCAAGAGTATTGTACAATTTTGACAGGTCTACACAGCTTATGGATACCGCTAAACTATCTTCCGGCCCGTTCAACGCTCGGCTCCAGCGCTATTCAACATCCGCCTGGTATCTCCTCCGCGATCCGCGGCTGACCGGTAGTCTGGTTGGGCTGATTGGGGTGGTGCTCCTGCTGCTGCTGTCTTTGCCCCAACCCGCCGGATCCTTGGCGACCGCCGAAGCCTGGACGCCTTTGCTCCCGGCCTGGCTGCAGCCCTGGGGCACTCTGCTCTACGGGCTGGGCTTTGCCCGGCTGGGTCACTCGCTTTGGCTGTGGGGGCCGGTCGCCTTGCTGATATTAAGTTGCGCCGTCGCTCTGGTTGACTATGGCTGGCCCGCCCGCCGGCGAGCCTCGGAAGCGCCGGCCGATCTGGCCTGGCAAGCCCCGCTAACCCGGCGGGTTGAACAATCTACCCGCCTATCCGCCCAGCCCGATAGCCTGTTGGCCACTTTAAAGGACAGGTTGATCCAGCTTGGCTTCAGGCTCGATAAGAGCGACGAAAACAGCGGGCGGGTGGTCAGCGCTTACCGACGGCGCTGGGCCTGGTGGGCTTTGCCCGGTCTCTACGCCGGACTGCTGCTCCTTGGCCTGGGCCTGCTGGTCAGTCGGTACACCTTAGCCACCGAGACCCTCAGCCTGCCTCCCGCCGAAGCCCGCCCGAGTCGCCTCTTTAACGGCGACTTTAGCCTGGCTGAAGATCATCGGCTTTTTGTCACTGCTCCCGACGGCTCAACTCAAATCCTTCCGGCCCGGCTGTACCAACCGGCCTTTCTTCAGGGAGCTTTGCTTCTGCCCTTTGCTCAGGCGCCGGTTCTAACGATTGAGGCTAAAGATAGCCAGGGGCAGGCCCGCCGCTTGCTGCCAACCCGGCCCGATCTGGCCCTGACCGAACGGCTTAACCTGCCCCTCGATCAGCCCGCCGAGCCGCTTTACTTTTCGATCCCGGCTGAAAAGTTGATTATTCAGATTGTGCCGCAGGCCGGTGCCAGCCAGCAAACCGTCAACTTGCAGATTGTGCGCCGGGGGGAAACGGAACCGGCCTTCAACCAAACGGTCGAGGTGGGCCGGTCGCTGACCTTTGAGGGCTTAACCTTGAACCTGGCTTCCAATTATACCTTAAGTCTTTTAGTCTGGCGCGATTGGGCCCTGCCCCTGTACGGCCTGGGGCTGCTGGCGGCACTGGCGAGCGCCCTGGTACTCGGCCTGGCCCCTCCCTGGCAACTCTGGTTAGTCGCCGAAGCAAAAGGCCGGGGCGGGCAACTGTATGCTATCGCTGAGCGCTTCAACGGCTCCCCCCCACCGATGATCGGGCTGCTCCGGCAGATCCTGGCGCCGGCCGAGGGCGCCTCCTCTCAGGCCGAGACCGAAGTGGGGGTAGCGTCCCAATCCGAGCTTGAGCCGGATTGAGCCTGTTCCGGCCGGGATCTTAAAAGCCTATGCGTCACACACCCATTTTACTAACTCTCGTTGCCCTCCTGCTCAGTCTGGTCGCCGGCTGCCAGCAAGCCGCCCCTCAGATCGTTACCGTGGTGCAGACGGTCGTGGTCGAGCGGGAGGCTGAGCCGCTGGTCGTGGTCGAGACGGTAGAAGTCACCCGCCAGGTCGAAAAGGTGGTCACCGTTGAAGTAACGCCGGCCGCGGCTCTGTCCAGGGAGGGCCAAACGGCCACCATCGCCACCTTTGCTGGCCCTCAGGTCGCCGGATTAGAGCGCCGGGCCCAGACTTTCAAAGCGCTAACCGGCGCCACCATCAGCCTGGAGGCCATCGATCCGGCTGTTCTGCCGGATCTGCTGCTCAACGATCTGGCCAGCGGCGCCAACCGCTTTGACGGCTTTGTGATCAGCCCTCAGTGGCTGGCGGATTACGTGGAACCGGGTTATCTGCTCGATCTAACCGAGCGGGTCCAAGCCGATCCGGCCCTGGCCTGGACCGATATCGCTCCCTTCTTTCGAGAGATCAGCGCCAGGTATCAGGGCCGGGTCTATGCCATTCCCCTGGACAGCGGCCTGTTGATGCTTTACTACCGGACCGATGTGTTGGAAGAGATCGGGATGGCGCCGCCCCAAACCTGGGATGAGTACGTGGAGGTGGCCGCGGTCGCCACCGGGTTGGATATGAACGTGGATGGCGAGCAGGATTTTGGCTCGTGTTTGGGCTTGGCCCCCGGCGGCCTGGCCGAGCCACTCTTCCTGGCCATGGTGGCGCCCACCATGCAAGTTGAAGGCAGCCGGCAAGGAGCCTTCTTTACCGCTGAGACCTTTGAGCCGCTGATTGATAACCCTGGGGTTAAGCGCGCTTTGGCCCTCTATAAAGAAAACCTTAAGTATGGCCCCCCCGATCCTGACCAGTTGAGCCTGGCTGACACCCGGCAGTTGATGCTGGCCGGCCGTTGCGCTTTGACCATCGATTTTGGTGATCTGGGCAAGCCGGCTGTCGGCCCCGAGCCGTCGCTGCACCGCAACGAATTGGTGGCCGCCCTATTGCCGGGTTCAAAAGAGGTGCTGGACCGCCAAACCGGGCAGTTGGTTAAATGTCAGGTGAGGCAGGGTAATTGTCCTTATGCCCTAGAAGAGGTCAACTACGCGCCGCTGGCGGCCGGGGGCGGCTGGGCTGGCGCGGTCAACGCCGCGGCCACCGAGTCGGGCCAAACCGTGGCTTATGAATTCCTCTCCTACCTCAGCGCCCCGGCTCAGTCGAATGTTGATGTTACCCAGCCCGCCGGCTTTAACCCCTACCGTATCTCCCAGTATCTCAATCGCCAGCCCTGGGTCGAGGCCGGGCTGAGTCCGCTTGCGGCCAGGAATTACCTGCGCGCCATCGAAGACACCTTGACCCTGACCGAGCCGGTGCTCGACCTGCGGGTGCCGGGCCGGGATCGCTACCAGGCCGGCCTTTTGGCCGAGACGCTGAGTCGTTACCAGGCCGGTGAACTGACGACGGACGAAGCCGCGGCGGCGCTTCGGGAGCAGTGGGCGGCCCTAACCGCCGAGCTCGGTCGAGATCAGCAACTGGCTACTTACCGGGCCTCGCTGGGGTTGGAGTAGCCTTCTCGAAGTCGACCGCGGCTCTTTGCCTTAACCCCACCGTTCAAGCTACAATTAATCATCACTAGCATCAAAGTAGGAAAATTCTATGGCAAGACCTAAAGTCTGCGTAGTTGGCTCGTCCAACCTTGATCTGGTCAGTTACGTCGATCGGCTCCCCGCCCTGGGGGAAACGCGGCACGGTACCGGCTTCCAGATGGGGTTTGGTGGCAAGGGGGCCAATCAGGCGGTCATGGCGGCCAAGCTCGGGGCTGAGGTAACGATGGTGACCAAGCTGGGCCAGGATATCTTTGGCGAGAATACGCTCAAGAATTTCCAGGCGTGGGACATCGACACCCGGCACGTTTTCTCTACCGCCGAGGCTTTTTCCGGTGTGGCCACCATTACGGTTGACTCAGCCGGCCGTAACACCATCGTGGTGGTCGGTGGCGCCAACAGCCTGCTCACGCCCGCGGAGGTCGAGGCGGCCAGGCCGGCGATTGAGGCGGCGGCCGTCGTCCTCTGCCAGCTCGAGATTCCCATCGAGTCAACCCTGGCCGCGCTGCGAATTGCCCGGCAGGCCGGGGTAACCACCCTCTTTAACCCCGCGCCGGCTCCAACCGATCTGCCGGCTGAACTCTACACCCTGAGCGATATCTTTTGCCCGAATGAAAACGAAACTGAGTTGTTAACCGGCCAGCCCGTTAATTCCACGGAAGCGGTAGTAGACGCGGCGCGGGTGCTGCTGGAGCGCGGGGCCGGTCAGGTAATTCTGACCCTGGGCGAGCGGGGCAGTGTCCTGGTTAACGCCGGCGAAACGGTCCATCTGCCGGCCGTGCCGGTCCAAGCGGTCGATACCACCGGCGCGGGTGATGCCTTTGTCGGCAGCCTGGCCTACTTCCTGGCTGCCGGCCAGCCGCTGACCAAGGCCGCCGCTCGGGCTAACCGGATTGCTGCCCTCAGTGTCCAAGGGCTTGGCACACAGACCAGCTTTCCGCAGGCCGCGGACTTGCCGCCCGAAGTTTTAGCTTAAAGGAGGTTAGCTTCAATGACGAGCACAACCAATTTTCTGGCGTTCGATCTCGGTGCGTCCGGCGGACGGGCCATGGTGGGCCGGTTTGATGGTGAGCGTCTGGCGCTTGAAGAGATCCATCGTTTTGCCAACGGGCCAACGCGCCTGGTCAACCGCTTGCACTGGGACGCGCTCAACTTATTTAATGAGATGAAGACCGGACTCGGTAAGGCCGTCGAGCAGCTAGGTGGCCACCTCGCTGCCTGCGGCGTCGATACCTGGGGTGTGGATTTTGGCCTGTTGGACAAGCACGACAATCTCGTCGGTAATCCTTACCATTATCGCGATGGCCGGACTGACGGCATGATTGAGCTGGCTTTTGACCGGGCTTCTCGCGAAGAGATTTTTACCCAAACCGGCATCCAACTGATGCAGATCAACACCCTTTTTCAACTGCTGGCCATGAAAGACACTCCGGCCCTGGCCGCTGCCGAAACCTTGTTGATGATGCCAGATCTGCTCAATTTCTGGTTTACCGGCCAAAAAGCCTGCGAGTACACCGACGCCAGTACCAGCCAGTGCTTCAATATGGCCGAGGGCCGCTGGGCTACGGATCTGCTAGCCCGGCTCGATCTGCCGGCCCATCTTTTCCTCGACGTGATTCAACCCGGGACCAAGTTGGGACCGCTGCTGCCGCATCTGGCCGAGGAGGTCGGCTTGAAAAATGGTCTGACCGTGATTGCGCCCGGCAGCCATGATACAGCCAGCGCCGTGGCCGCGGTGCCGGTGCTGCCGGACGATGCGACCAGGTTCGCTTATATCAGCTCGGGGACCTGGTCGCTGGTGGGGGCCGAGGTGCAGCGACCGGTCATCAATGATCAGAGCCTGCTTTACAACTTCACCAACGAGGGCGGCGTCGAAGGCACCGTTCGGCTGCTCAAGAATCTAACCGGGTTATGGCTGGTGCAGGAGTGCCGTCGCGTCTGGGCCCTGGAAGGCTCGAAGTTGACCTGGGCTGAGCTGACCGATTTGGCCGAAGTTTGCCAACCGCTGCTAGCCTTCATCGATCCGGATGATTCTGTCTTCTTTAGCCCCGGCGATATGGGCGCCCGCATTGTTGAGTTTTGCCGTAAGTCTGGCCAGGCCGTGCCGGACAGCAAAGGCGCCATCCTTCGCTGCGCCCTCGAGAGTCTGGCGCTCAAGTATCGCTGGACCATCGAGCGGGTCGAGGCCTTGACCGGTCAAGCCGTGGACGTCGTGCATCTGGTAGGCGGCGGGACGCAGAACAAGCTGCTTAATCAGTTTACGGCCAATGCCACCGGCCGGCGGGTGATGGCCGGCCCCAGTGAAGCGACGGCGACCGGCAATGTCCTGATCCAGATGCTGGCGATGGGGCAAATTAGCTCCTTGAGCCAGGGGCGAGAGATCGTCCGGGCCTCTTTTCCGGTCGAGAGTTATGAACCGCAAGATCGGGAGACCTGGGGTGAAGCTTATCAGCGTTTTGTTAAGCTGCTCAATTGACTTGGTAGTTAAACCTGGTAAAATAGCGGCGCGTCGGAGAAGTTAATGTTTAAACGACTTATACCGCTAACCAAACAATGACTACAGCTCGCTGGCAGAATGCCCATCAGTTTGATGGGCTCCACCATTTCGATGGGGGCGACAAAGAGTGCGGCGAGCTGTTGCTCGATCTGCGTTTATATTTCGACCGCCTGCCGGCGGGCGCAGTGGTCCAAGTCACCGCCCGCGATCCGGGGGCGTACATTGACTTACCGGCCTGGTGTCGCGTAGTCGGCCATCGCCTGCTTGAGCGTGACCATCCGGATTATCTAATTCAAAAGAAGGGTAACGAGCCGTGAGAACGGCGGAGTAGCTCGTCTGCTCTGTCGTTCTCACGGCTCTTTTTATGGGCTAAAATCAAACAATTGTTAAGGAGCAAACGCATGTCGAATAAGTTCTGTGTCTCAATTGCTAACTGTCACACTGATCCCGATAAAGCCACCGTTGGTTTTGTGGTGGCTAACGCAGCCATCGGCAGCGAGAAGGAGACGATGGTTTTTCTTAGCACCGATGGGGTTTGGGCCGCAGTCAAAGGTGAGGCCGAAAAGATCAGCGTTGGAGAGCCGTTTGCGCCGCTTAAGGACCTGATCGATAAGTTCGTGGCGGCCGGCGGGCAGCTTTTAGTCTGCACGCCTTGCACCAAGCTGCGCGGCATTCAGCCCGACCAGTTGATCGACGGCGCTTCACTGGCCGGTGGAGCTGCCCTGGTCGAGTTCCTGTCCGATGGGGCGGGGAGTGTCAGCTATTAGGACCGTGGACCGTGGAGCGTGGAACGTGGCCAATAAACGGAGACTCCACGCTCCACGAGATAGGGACCGCTCATGACCGAGGAACTGAATTTAGAAGGATTGAAGATTGATCAAGTCTTCGACGGCGGCGATCTGGACTGCGGCTCCGGGTTGGTGCTGCTGATCCGGGAGCAGATGCTCCGGGTGCCGGTTGGCGGGGTGCTGGAGATGCGCAGCCGGGAACCAACCGTCGAAGATGATCTGCCACCTTGGTGCCGCATGGCCGGCCATGCTTACCTGGGCCGACTCCAAGCTGCGAAGTACACCCGCTACTTTATGCGCCGCGGTGAAGGGGCTCAGGCAGAGGCCCAGGCCTTGGCCGCAGACAAAGCCAGGGCCAAAAGCTACGAGTGGCGCCTCCGCACCCGCGCCACCGGCCATTTGAAAAGCACCGTCTACTGTCGTAACTTTTCATTTGACGTAGGTCAAGCGGCCAGCTTTGAAGAAAAGGATGCCTTTCCCTCAGCGGTGGAGTATCTGCTCGGCGCGCTGGCGGCCTCGCTGGCCAGCGGCCTGGCCACGGAGGCCGCCCGCGACGGCCTAGAACTGGATGACGTCGAGCTGACTACCCGGGGAACCTTGGATAATGTCCTGGCGATCTTGGGTTTGGAAGAGGGCGACCCGTCCGTCTCCACTATCGAGGTCAAATGTTTTGCCTCGACGCTGGATGATGAAGCGAAAGTCCGGGCCGCCTGGGAGCGAGCCGTGCAGCGCTCGCCGCTGGTGGCGACGCTGCGGAAGGCGGTTGAGTTGAAGCTTAAATTGGCGATCACCTAAAGGAGGAGGAATGTTTACCGTCACTCAAGTCGGCAGTTGGCCCCGCTCGCGAGAATTGCTGCGGGCCCTGCGTGATAAACAAAAAGGTCGCCTCAGCCGGACCGAGTTCGAGCGGGTGGCCGATGAGGAAGTCCGCCGCTGCGTTCGGCTTCAAGTCGAGGCCGGAGTCGATCTCATCGTCGATGGCGAGCAGCGGCGTGACAACTTTTACTCCTTCATCACCGATAAACTGGATGGCACGCGGCTGATGTCCCTGGCCGAGATGTTGGACACGGTGGAAGATAAAGCCAGCTTTGAAGAGATGCTGACCACGCTTGACGTGCCGGCGTCGGCCATCAAGAACCCGACCTGTGTGGGCAAGATCGCGCGCCGGGAGCCACTCGGGGTTGAGGATTTGCGCTTCGTCCAGACTTTAACCGACAAACCGGTCAAGATCACCCTGCCGGGACCCTATTTGCTGACCCGAGCCATGTGGGTTGGCGATTTTTCGGGCCAGGCCTACGGTGACAAGACCGAGATGGCCGACGACGTGGTCAAAGTTCTGCGCGAGGAGCTGCTCGATCTCAAAGCGGCCGGCTGCGCCTTTGTCCAGTTTGATGAGCCGGTCTTGACCGAAATCGTTATGTCGGAGGAGTGCGACCGCCGGACCTTTATGTGAGCGACTCTGGCCACCCGCCGGGATGCGGGTACGGAGTTGGTTTACGCGGCGGAACTGCTCAATCGCGTCATCGATGGGGTTGAGGGCGTGCGGTTGGGTATCCATGTTTGTCGGGGTAACTGGAGCCGTGATGAAGCGGTTCTGCTATCCGGCGATTACGCGCCCCTGCTGCCGGCTTTCGGAGCGATGCAGGTCCAGCAGTACGTTCTTGAGTATGCGACCCCTCGGGCCGGGGAAATTGGGATTGTCGGCCGAGCCCTGGGTCACAAAGAAATTGGCCTGGGCGTGGTCAACCCTCGCACCGCCGAGCCGGAGAGCGTTGACTGGATCAGCCAACAGGTCGAGCAGGCGCTCGCATATTTCCGGCCGGAAGCGATCTTTCTCAACCCGGACTGCGGCTTTGGCTGCTTTGCCAATCGCTGTGTGAATGATGAGCAAACCGCCTTTGAGAAGCTCAAGCGGATTGTCCGCAGCGCGGAGATTCTGCGAGAGCGGTACGGGTAGATGTGGTCAAGGCCTGGGGAGCGGGGAATCATTGGATGGGTAACTATCTTGCTCATCCTGACCATATCCTGTACTCTGTTTTGAAGGGGCAAGGTGGACTGAAAGGACCAAACCAACAGTGGCTTCGATGGCACGGTGGTCCGAGCGCTTGGATTCGCTTGGCCGGCCGCAAATTGGAGCCGCAAGGTTATAGGGTGGGATTATTATGAGCGGCATCTTGGCGATCGATTTGGGGACCTCCAGCGTGAAGGCGGTGGTGATTAGCGAAAGCGGTCAACTCCTGGGGACCGGCACTGAGGAGTATCCGATCGATTCACCGCAGCCGGGCTGGGCCGAACAGGAACCTGAGGCCTGGTGGACCGCCACCACCCAGGCCGTCCAACAAGCCACGACCCGAGCGGCCGTCCCCATCAGGGCAATCGGCTTGTCCGGCCAGATGCACGGTACGGTCTTGGTCGCCGCCGACTTGCGGCCGGTTGGCCCGGCGATTATCTGGGCCGATCAGCGCAGCACTCGAGAGGTGGCTGAGTTCACGGCCCTCATTGGCTCCGACCGGCTGGCCCGGATTGCCGGCACAGCGCCCGCCACCGGCTTTATGGGTTCGACGCTACTCTGGCTCAAACATCGCGATCCCGGGCGTCTCGATCAGGCTGAGGCCTGCCTGTTGCCCAAAGATTACCTGCGCCTCCGGCTCACCGGACATATCGCCACTGAACCAAGTGATGCGTCATCAACTGCTCTTTTTGATGTGCGCCAACGTCGTTGGTCCAACGAAATTATTGAGGCTCTTGGTCTACCCGGTCATTTGCTGCCGCCGCTGCTCGACTCGACAGAGGTGGCGGGGACGCTGACCAAAGCTGCTGCCGAAGCCCTGCACCTGCCTCCCGGCTTACCGGTGGTGGCCGGTTGTGCCGATCAGGTGGCTCAAGCGGTGGGCAACGGTCTGCTCGAGCCGGGTAATGGCTCCGTTACCCTGGGCAGTGGCGGGCAACTGTTTGTGCCGCTTGATAGCCCGGTTCCTGACGATCAACTCCGACTGCACCTGTTTTGCCATGCGCCGGCCGACCGCTGGTACCTGCTGGGGGCAATGCTTACGGCGGGGGTATCGTTTCGCCGGGGTTGTGGCTTTGTGGGGGGGGCCGGCACCCCCCCCGCCCCCCCCCCCCCGTCCCCCCCAACCACCCA
>CALMIS010000300.1 GCA_937864185.1 uncultured Chloroflexota bacterium | reverse complement strand
GCGGAGAAGCGTTGAATCATTTTGCACAGCCTCTTCTCTCCGCGGAGAATTCTCTAGTATTCCTCGATGCGCATAAACTGGTTGTATTTTTCGACTCAGAACTGAGGACCGCATAATCCGGCTTACCGGCATCTGCCGTAACGTGGAAGCCGGCGACAGGCCCCTCACTCTCTGACATTTTTTCGATCATCGGTCGTAATTCTCTAGAGGCATGATACTTTCTCCTTACTGACCGGCTGGTGTGTGGAGAAAGTACCATGCCTTGGTCTTTATGGTTATTTTCTCAGCACCTTCGCTTCACAATATTTGGGAACTATTAAATTAAATACTTGTTCAATTATCGTTAACGGCGGATCACTTTGACAATCGCCAACAGAACAATGGCGCCGATCAAGGCCGTGATGATGCTGGTCACGTTAATCCCACTCATCAGGTTGGCGCCCAAGAGCAACTGCGAGAGCAGGCCACCCAGAAAACCGCCCACCACCCCGATGATCATATCGCCGATAAGGCCCGTACCTGTTTTCATAATGAGCGAGGCCAACCAACCGGCAATCAATCCCACAACAATGGTCGCAATGAAACCCACTTTTTAACTCCTTTAATTGAAATAGACAACCCGAAATCAGTCTTTATATCTGGCGGTAAGGACCGAAACTCACTCGAAGCTTGGGTCTCCACCACTCCTACCCTACGTCCGCTGGCGTCCTAGCGCCCCTGGCCTTCCACCAGATCCTTCAAGCTGTCGAGCGCTCGTTTGACCCGGAGGGTGTCTTTTGGATTTCCGCCGGCGAAGAATTGGGCCAGAATCCCGCCCCCCATCAGGGTGTCGAGGGTGTAGTCCACCCGGCAGCCGTGCGAGGCGCCAAAGCCGAGAAACCCCCGGTCCGCCTTCAACTCAAAAAGATGGGAGTCTTTATCGTCCCCCATCTGGGTCATAATCTCCAGCCGCTCGTTGGGTTCAAGGTTGACAATCGAACCAACCCCGGTCCGGCCTTCATCCTGCCAGTGGAAGGTGCCCCCCGGCGTAATCCCACTCACATCCGAGACAGCTTCGATCCCCGGAAACCACAAGGGCCACTGCTCCGGGTTGGTCATGATCGCCCAGACCGTCTCCACCGGAGCCTCAATTTCCACTTGACGTTCAAATTTTGGCATTGTGCTTTCTCCTTATCTAAATTCGCGTTTTAAACATCCTTTAACAGCCGAGGCCCGTCTTCCAAAAGCTGCGCCGGGTCCAGGCAGCCAAATAACTGGATCAACTTGGCGATCAGGCCGGTCCAGCCGGTTTGGTGGCTGGCGCCTAGACCGGCCCCGGTGTCGCCGTCGAAATACTCATAAAACAGCACGTAATCGCGCCAATGCAGATCCGTTTGGAATTTTGCAGCGCTGCCGTAAACCGCCCGCCGTCCGGCCTTGGTTTCGTCGGGTAGGAAAATGCGGCTCAGCCGGCGGGTAATGTCCCGGCCCACCTCGAACAGGTTCATAAAATTGCCCGAACCGGTCGGGCATTCGACGGTAAACTCGGTGCCGTAATACATGTAAAACTGGAGCAGTCCCCGCAGGATCAAGGCGTTGACCGGTAGCCAGATGGGGCCGCGCCAGTTGGAGTTGCCGCCAAACATGCCGCTGTCCGATTCGGCCGGCAGATAATCAACCCGGTATTCTTGCCCTTTTACATTGAAAATGTAGGGCTGCTCCAGGTGGCAGCGGGACAAGGCCCGAATGCCATACGGGCTGAGGAACTCGTTTTCGTCAAGCAGCCGGGCCAACACCCGCCGCAGTTTGGGCTCATTCAAAACTGCCAGCAGCCGCCGGTCGGCATAGCCCGACTCTTGCGGATCGTGAATATTTTTGACCAGTTCAGGCATCTTCTCAAAGCGATTCCGCGCCCGCTGGATCAGGTGTGGGAAGCGAGTGACCACGTCTCCCGGCAGCACAGTGGTCGCGGCCAGGGGCAGCAGGCCCACCATCGAGCGGACCTTTAACCGGGTGGCGGTCCCATCGGGGAAGCGCAGCAGATCGTAAAAAAAGCCATCCGCCTCATCCCACAACTCGTCGCCATTGTCGCCAATCCGGTCCATAGCCGCGGCAATAAACAGAAAGTGCTCCAGAAACTTGATGGTCATCGGTTCGTAACTGGGGTCACGGAGGCTCAGCACCAGAGCTAGCTCCAGCATATTTTGGCTAAAGAGGGCCATCCAGGCTGTGCCGTCAGCCTGTTCCAAATAGCCGCCGGTCGGCAGGGGCGAGCTGCGGTCAAAGACGCCAATGTTGTCCAGCCCCAAAAAGCCGCCCTCAAAGACATTTCGCCCGCCGGGGTCTTTGCGGTTGACCCACCAGGTGAAGTTCAACAGGAGCTTCTGAAAGGCGCACTTGAGGAACTCGCTCTCGCGCCGGCCCTGCCCTCGCCGGCCAAAATGATAGTTGAACAAGATCGCCCAGGCATGGACCGGTGGATTGACATCGCCAAAGTTCCACTCATAGGCCGGAATCTGGCCGTTGGGGTGCAGATAGACCTCACCCAGCATTAAATTGAGCTGCTGCTCGGCCAAGTCTGGGTCAACCATATCCAGGGCGATGGTGTGGAAAGCCAAATCCCAGGCGGCGTACCAGGGATATTCCCACTTGTCCGGCATCGAAATGATGTCATCGTTGATCATGTGAAACCAGTTGCGATTGCGGACCGGTCGCTGCTCGCCCATCAGCGGGTTGGCCTGGTGTTCTTGCAGCCACTGATCCAGGTCGAAGAAGTAATACTGTTTGCTCCACAGCATCCCGGCCAGGGCCTGGCGCATCACCTGAGCCTCGCCGGTTGTCACCGTCCGGGGCGTAATCGACTCATAGAAGGCGTCGGCTTCGGCCTGACGGGTAGTGAACATCGCGTCAAAGCCGGGGTCAAAGGGAGCATAGCGATCGTCCGGTGGGTGTTGATTGAGCCGCAGCCGAACCACCCGCATCTGACTGGGTTCAAGATTGAGCGGGTAGTGCATGGCAACTTTGGTGCCCGTCCGCTCCGGATTGACCGCCGTGGCCTGGCCCTCAACCAGAAAGTTGTTGATGCCGTCCTTGACATACGGGCTGGGGTTAGGTGTGTTGAAGAGGCGCTCCGCGTTAGTCTCGTTTTCGGTAAAGAGCAGCATGGCCGCTCCGTCGCCGTAAAAGTAGTAGTCGCCCAGGACGGGGTGGCTGGCCACGACGACGTTCACCGGTGTCCCCCGGTCGAGTTGTTTCAGGCTCGGCCTGGCTGCCCCGGCTGACCAGGACCAGGTGTTGCGAAACCAGAGGGTGGGCAAGAGGTCGAGCGCCGCCGGTTCCGGCCCCCGGTTATAGACCGTGATCTTGATCAGGATATCTTCCGGCGAGGCTTTGGCATACTCCACAAAAACGTCAAAATAGCGATCCTCGTCAAAAACGCCGGTGTCGAGCAGTTCGTATTCCGGCTCGGTGCGGCTGCGCTGCCGGTTAAGGCTGACCAACTCCTGGTAGGGATAGGCGGCCTGCGGGTATTTGTATAGATACTTCATATAGGCATGAGTGGGGGTATTGTCGAGGTAGAAATAGTACTCTTTGACATCCTCGCCGTGGTTGCCTTCGCTGTTGGTCAGGCCAAACAAACGCTCCTTGAGGATCGGGTCGTGGACATTCCACAAGGCCAGGGCAAAGCAGAGCTGCTGCCTGTCATCCGAGATACCGGCCAGGCCATCCTCGCCCCAGCGATAAGCCCGCGAGCGGGCCTGATCGTGGCTAAAGTAGCCCCAGGCGTCGCCCGACTCGCTGTAATCTTCCCGCACCGTGCCCCACTGCCGTTCGCTAAGGTAAGGGCCCCACTTTTTCCAGGGAATTTTTTGCTCACGAGCGGTCTGCAAGCGTATAACTTCCGAAGTCATCTTTAATTCCTCCTCCCGTTACCCCCACCAAAACGAAGCGGCGATGACGGCGTAAAGCCCTAACAGCGCGCCACCTTCCAGCCAGTTGGCCTCCCCATCAAAGGTGATCACGATATCGAGCAGCACGGACAGGAACAACACTGTCCTTTCATTCATTCGGGCGCAAGCAATAACCGAGGCCTCTGACCGTCACCAGCCGCCGGGGGCGGGTTGGATCGGCCTCAATTTTGCGGCGTAGCCAGCAGATATGAACATCCAGCGTCCGGGTATCGTCCAGAAAATCGGTCCCCCAAACCTCGCGCATCAGGGTGGCCCGGCTGACATATTCGTTTTGGTAACACAGCAGCGTGGCCAGCAAGCGGGCTTCCATCGGTCTTAGCTTGATCGCTTGTTCGCTGCCGGACAGATACAAGTCGCGCTCGATCAGTTTTATCTCTTGGGGAAGTATCTTTTCGGACAGACTCATCTTTGATCCTCTGGCGAAAAATCTAGTATTCGTCGTCGATGCAAAAATGGGAGACCAGCCCACCTTTGTCCCAAATATGTAGCCATCCGTAGGCATATCTCTCGTCTTATGAACTTCACTCAGTTCCCTCAAAATCTGTCAGAAGTGAGGTCAGCACCTGCTGAATGTCCTCCAGGGTGAAGGGTTTAGCCAAAACCTGGATGCCAAGATCCGCTACTGCCGCTTGGGCTGCGGACAAGTTGCCACTCATCAGGACAACAGGGAGGTGCGGGTACTGACCAACAGCCCGCCTGATCAAGGTGGCGCCGTTAAGGGACGGCATTTCGTAATCGGTCCAGAGCAGATCAACGGGGTTTTGCTGCAGCAGTTGCCACGCCTCGGCGCCATTGCTGGCGATGAATAACCGGACATCCAAATTGAGGTTTTTAAAGGCATACGCCAGCCAGTTTCGGAGCAAGGGATCATCCTCAACCAGCAACAATGTAGGCATTTTCATTCCTGATGTGACTAGGTCCCGGTTTGAAGGGGATGAGTTTTAGACTATCTGTCTAAACCGTTCTAAGGTCTCATGAAGTTGCCGGGCTGATCCGTCTCTCCCCAGAGCCGCATCCGCGCCGCCAGCCAGCACCTTTTGCTGCTGGCTGGCGGTGTCGGTAAAGACAAGGCAGCGAATGTGGTCCCAAGACTCCTTGACCTGCTTGACTAAGGCCAGGATCTCATCTTCCAATAGATTGCTGTCCACCACAAGCAAACTGGGCCGATGAAGCTGCACCAGATTGATGGCCGTCAGGCCGTCACCGGCGGTACCACCGATTTCCAGCCAGGGCACCGTCGCCAGGACCGCCCGCAGCGCTTCACGCCGGATACCGGGTCTGGAAACGAGCACCGTGGGAACTTTTTGAGGTTCAGCTTGTTGTTGGCTCATGGCAACCTGCTCTGTGGCGTTAATTTACTTCCTGGCTCGACAGTTCAACCAATGCTCCATTTTGGATTCCATAAAACTTAATCACTGTCGGGGTGGAGTCAGTCGAGTCGGGCACGGCCAATATGACCTTGATTAGACCCTCTTCCACGCCCAAGGTTTTGATCTCCACCCCCGATCCCAGCGGAGCCGAGCCAATTTGGCTGAGGGTCCCATCCTGATCGGCCATGACTGCCAGGTCAGACGTGGGGCTGTTGTCCGCGGGATTGGTGATCAACTCGACCACCGCCTCTTCCAGGCCGTCACCGGTTAGATCGCCATAGGCCAGTTGATCACCTAACTTGACCTCAACGCCGGCGGCCGGCTCAAGATATTCACCGTTGTTCAACGCTACCGAACCGATCTCTGAGGAGTTCAGGTTGTAGGTGGCGTTACGCAGGGCGATCAGACTCAGCGGTCCGGTAGTCAGACTCGTCTGAATTCTGGACGCGCCAATGGGCCAGCCCGTGGAAATAGTGCCATCGAGGAGTTTGCTGGACAGACCAAGCAGCTCGGTTTGGAGGGCCGCCGGCACCCGGTCGGCAAAGCTGTGGAAGGGAGCCAGCCCCACGCCGCCGTTGTCCAGCCGGCCGATGTAGTTGCTGCCGCCTTCGAAATTGCCGGCGACCATCAACTGCACCGTTTCAAAGACCGCCCGGTCCACCCGTTTAACCACGCTGGTCAGGTACAAATCGGCGTACTCCGGATTGCTGAGCGCCTGGTCGGCATCGACGCCGATGAGGGTTAGGCCGTTTTCGGCCGCCACTTCCGCCGTGCCCAGTCCTACGGCCCCGGCCACCGGAAAGATGATGTCGCAGCCTTGGGTGGCCAGTTCTTCGGCAATAACCCGGCCAAAGGTCTGGTCACTAAAGTTGGTGGCAAAGACCCCTTCTCCGCCACTGGGTAGGCTCGAGTCGGTGCGCCAGCCCAGTACGGTCACCGCGGTGTCATGCTGGTCGTTGTAGTATTCCACCCCATGCTCAAAGCCAACCATAAAGATCAGCACCGGCGGGATCTTTTGACCACCATAGGTGCAGACCGTGCCGGTTTGGCTCATGCCGGCGGCCAGGTAGCCGGCCAAAAAGGCCGGGGCATCAACGTCGAAGAGCAGGCCGCGATCAGTGGCGGTCTGGTTGGGAAAATCGACGATGGCAAAGGGTACAGCGGGGTTAGCCTGGGCGGCGGCTTTAAGAGCCGGTCCATATTCCAGCCCCACGGCCACGATGCCGTCGTACCCCTGGTTGATCAGTTGGTCGATTCGTGACTGGGCTGTGCCCGGGTTTGAGTCCTGACTAAACTGCACGGCCACGCCCAACTCTTTAGCCGCCCGCTGCATCCCGACCCAAGTCAGGTCGTTGAAGCCTTTATCTTGCAATTGGCTAACCACCAGACCGTAGCGCTGTCCGGTCAGGTCAGCCGCCGCCGCGGTTTCGGACTGAGTCTCAGCCTCAGGGACTAAGGTCTCGTCGGCCGGCGAACCGGCCGAGCCGGCTGCTGGCTCGGCTTCAGCCGTGGCTTCAGCGGTCGCTTCGTCCGTGGCCTCAGCAGTGGCTTCGCCGGTTGTTGGCTCGGCTTCAGCCGTGGCTTCAGCGGTCGCTTCGTCCGTCACTTCGACGGTGGCCTCGCCGGTCGCTGGCTCGGCTTCAGTCGTAGCTTCAGCGGCGGCTTCTTCCGTCACTTCAACCGCGTTAGCGGCGGTCTCGTCAACCGGCTCCGCCGTGGACTCGGAGGCTGTTCCAGGCGCCTCGGTGGTCTGCTCGGCGGCGGCCCGGCGGCGGTCCCGATTGTTCTCACAAGCCGCCAGCCCCAGGACCAGCAGCAGCATGATTGCGATCAGCCAAAGGTGATGCTTGTTCTTTTTCATCTTAATTTCCCTCATCAGGAGTCTCCTCCTGTGGTTGTTCTGGTAGTTGCCGCTCGAGAGCCTGACGTTGGGCTTCTTCAGCCTGGCGCCGAGCCTCTTCCTCGGCCTGGCGTTGGGCTTCTTCCTCGGCCTGGCGTTGGGCTTCTTCCTCGGCCTGACGTTGAGCCTCCTCGGCTTGCCGCTGGGCTTCTTCTTCAGCTTGGCGCTGGGCCTCTTCTTCGGCTTGGCGCTGGGCCTCCTCGGCTTGACGTTGGGCTTCCTCGGCCTGGCGTTGGGCCTCTTCCTCGGCCTGACGCTGGGCCTCCTCGGCTTGCCGCTGGGCTTCCTCTGCCTGAGCCGTGGCCTCCGCCGCCGCTTGTTCCTGAGCCTGTTGTTCGGCTTGACGTTGGGCTTCCTCCTCGGCCTGGCGTTGGGCTTCTTCAGCTTGCCGCTGGGCTTCTTCCTCGGCCTGGCGTTGGGCTTCCTCTTCGGCTTGCCGCTGGGCTTCCGCGGCCGCTTGAGCGTCGAGTTCGGCCTGGCTGGGGCCAGCCGAGATCAGGAACGTGGCGGTATCGCTCAAGCCGTTCTCGTCGATGACGGTCAGTGTGACCTGATACTGACCGGCAGCCGGGAAGGCGTGGCTGACTTCAGCCTGACTATCAGCCCCGCCGTCGCCAAAGCCCCACTGGTAGGCCACGATAGGGCTGCTGCCTGGCTGTGAATTGATCCCACTTAAACTGACCGGGACCTCGGCCTGAACCTGGAGCGGACCGTCGATGATAGCTGTTGGCGGTAGGGCCGGCGCCGGTCGTTGCATTGGCGGCGGCGCTTCGGTGGGCGCGGGATCGGGCGGCGGCGGCCCGGGGGGGTGGGGCTCCGGGGGGGGGTCCTCCGGGGGGGGGGGGTCGGGGTTGGTCCGGTCGGCGGGAGGGGGTTCGGCCGGTAACTGGCCGGCCGCGTCGGCTACGATTTCAATGAAGTGGCTGGCACTGCTGCTCAGGCCGTTCTCGTCGATCACGTTGAGGGTGACGTTGTAGGTGCCGGGCGCGGCGAAGGCATGGGTCGCGCCCATCCCCTCGGCCGTGACGCCATCGCCAAAGCCCCACTGGTAGGCCACAATCGGACTGCTGGCCTGCGAGTAGCCGCCGTCAAAGACCACCGGCTCCCCGACCGCAGCCTGGCTTGGCCCTTCGATCTCAGCCACAGGCGGCTGAAATTGGGGTTCGTCAGACACCGGTGGGGGTAGGGGGGCCGCGGGCTGCACGTCGATGGTAAATGAAGCCGTGTTCGTCTCGTTCAGGCCGTTGGTCAGGGTGAGTTGCCCGGTATAACTGCCCGGCTGCTGATAGGTGTGGTCCGTGACCAGATCGCTGAGGCTGGTGCCGCCGCCGGTGCTGCCATCGCCAAAGTCCCACTGGACGCTGGTCAGCGGCGCCGCCGAGGTGGATTGCTGACCATCAAACGTGACCGGCTGCCCGGTCTCGGCCGTGGCCGGAGCGCTGATATTGGCCGTCAGCGGGGCCGGTTGGGCCTTGGGATTGACGGTCACGCTCTGGGTCGCGGTCGCGCTCTGGCCGGCCTGGTCGGTCACGCTCAGGGTGACATTGTAGCTGCCGGGCTGGCTAAAGTCGTGGCTAACCAACTGGCCGCTGCCGGTGCTGCCGTCGCCAAAATCCCAGTCGTAGCTCACAAGCGGGCTGCCGGCGCTGGTACTGCTGGCGTCAAAGTTGATGGTGTCGCCGGCTTCCACTGTCGTCGCATCGGCTTGAATGGCCGGCTGGGGCGGTTGGTTGGGGCTCGGCGCGGCCTGGATGGTGACCTGCTGCGCGGTGGTGTTGTTCTGGCCCACATCGTTGGCCAGGGTTAACAGCACGGTGTAGGTACCAGGGTTTTGGTAAACGTGGTTAACCACCAAATTGCCGCCGTCGGAGGTGCCGTCGCCAAAATCCCATTGAATACTGTTGAGCGGCGCCGCGGAAGTAGAGGATTGGGCGTCGAAGGTGAGCGACTGGCCGGCTTGACCCTGGTTGGGGCCGCTGATTCTGGCCGTCAAGGGATCGGGCTGCGGTTTGGGAGTCACGCTGACCGTTTGGCTGGTGCTGGCCTGCTGGCCCTGGTTGTCGGCCACGGTCAGGGTCACGGTGAAGTCACCGACCTGACTATAGGTATGGTTAGCCTGTGGACCGGTGGCCGTATTGCCGTCGCCAAAGTCCCAGTTGTAGGCGGTGATGGGGTTGGAGGATTGGCTGCCGCTGCCGTCAAAAGTGATGGCCAGACCGGCCGTCGCTTGGCTCGGGCCGCTAATGGCCGGCACCGGCGGCTGGTTGATGGGCGGCGGATCGGCGATGGCGATGATCTGATTGGCGCTGTTGCTCTGGCCCTGGTTGTCGGTTACGGTCAGGGTAACGTTGTAGCTGCCGGGCGCGCCAAAACTGTGGGGCACAGTCAGGCCGTTGGCGTTGGCGCCGTCGCCGAAGTTCCACTGCCAACTGACAATCGGATTGGCGGCCGTGGACCGAGAAGCGTCAAAGTTGATCGGTTGGTTGGTCTGGCCCTGATAGGGCGCGCTAATCCTGGCCACCGGCGCTTCGGCCGGCCGCAGCGGATCGTCGATGCGAACGACCAGGTTATCGCTGCTGCGCAGCCCGTTGTCGGCAATGGCGGTCATGATCACGCTGTAGCTGCCGGGCCGGCTAAACTTGTGCGAGACGTCCTGGCCGCGGCCGGTCGTCCCATCCCCGAAGTTCCACTGGTAATCCACAATCGGGCTGAACGATTGGGAGCGCCGGCCGCTGAAGTTGACCGGATCACCGGTGGTGCCGGTTGAGGGCCCATCCAGAATAGCCAAGGGCGGGGTGGTACTTTGGAAATCCTCGTCGACCTCGATTCTGACCTCGGTCCGATCGCGGAGGCCGTTTTTGTCGGTGACGGTTAGCCGGACTCGGTAATCGCCGGGCGAGTTGTAGGTGTGGCTCACCCTGTCGCCGCGGGCCCGGGTCCCATCGCCAAAGTCCCAATCGTACTTGTCGATGGCGCTGTCGCCGGGGCGGGAGCGGCGACCGTCAAATTTGACCGGCTGGCCCACCACTCCATCATCCGGAGCCCGGATAATCGCCTGCGGTCCTACGGTGGGGCGATCGGTCCGCTGCCAGCCGAAGCCGATCAGGGCATCGCCGCCGCGCTCATAGTACTCCACCCGGAGCTCGTGCAACCCGGCCGGCACGCTGCGTTGGGCCTCGATCACGGGGACGCGACCATCGCGCCAGTTGTCCAGGATCAGGTTGTTGTCAAGGTAAACCCGGTGGCCGTCATCGGAGGTGATGCGGAACAGATAGTCACCGCCATCGAAGTAAGAGGTGCGGCTCCAGCGAGCGGAAAAGTTGTCCGCCGGCAGACCGTAGGCCGGCGAGCCGGTCCCCCAGTTGTAGTTGATGCTGCCTTCGTTACGGACCAGCGCCGGCGCCCCTTGCAGATTGGGGTTGCTGTAGTACTCCGCCTTCCAGTCCGGGTAGGTATCGACTCGATCCCAGGAGAGGATGGCGGTGGCCCCGCCGGTCAATTCGTTGTACTCCATGACCAGGTTGTGATCGCCTTCGGCCAGGTAGATGTCGGCGGCATAGGTGACGGGCGATTGTTCCTTCCACTGGTTGATCAGCAAGGCGCCGTCAACCCACAGCCGGACCCCGTCATCCACCCGGGCGTAAAAGCGATAGGTGCCGGCGGAGAAGTTGGCCACGCGGCTCCACCGAACGGAGAAGAAGTCGTTTGGCAGGCGGGAGTCTGGCCCGCCGAGACCCCAATCGAAGCTGATCGCCACATCGTTGCGGACGAAGACCGGCGGGCCCTGCAAATCCTGATTGCTGTAGTACTCGCCGCGCCAGTCGGTGATGACCAGGCCTGGCTCGGCGGTGGGCGTGGGCACCGGCGTCGGTTGGACGGGGGCGGCCGGGGCTTTCACAATCGGTACATTGCTAATGTTGCCGGCCTGAGCAAACTCGGCCGAGACCCAGCCAAAACCGGCCTGAGCGCCGGGGAACTTAATTTGCCACCAGGTGGCGTTCTCGTTGCGGCCAATAATTTCGGCTTTTTGGCCCAGCGTCAAGACGCCAAGGACGGCGTAATTTGTGCCGGGACCGGCCCGAACATTGAGGTTAGCCGTGGTCGTAAGCTGGGCCGCGGCCTCGGGTAAGGTTGGTTGGTCCGGCTCCAAAACGGCCGCTACCACCACCACCTTGGTCGAGGCCGCTGGGGTGGCTACCGGCTGGCTGTCCGGCGGCGCGACGATGGTCAGCGCCGTTTGGGCGCTCAGACCGGCATCGCTGGACACCAGGATCGGGACCGGACTTTCTTCCAACCAGCGGGGGTCGCTGGGCACAATCATCTCCACCGAGAAGCGCCCGGCGTTGTCCACCAGGGCGCTGTTAACGGTAAAGTTGGGCGGCTCGGATGGAACCAGCGAGATGATAACCCGGCTGCCGGCCGGCCAACCTTCGCCCTGTACGGTCACGGTGGTACCGGGGGCGCTGGCCGGCGTGGACAGACTAACGGTTTGGTTCGTCTCGCCTGGGGTCTGAACGGCCGGTTGGCCGGCCGGCGCGGTGGAAGCCCCGGAATCAAGCGAGACATCGGCGCCCGTGGCTGCCTGGCTGTTGGTCGCTGTCTGCTCTTGGGCGACCGGGAGCGAGGCCGCGGTCGTATCGGAGGCGGCTTGCCTGTTTGCCGGCGTACAGCTCCCCAGCATCAGCAACCCGGCTCCGGCCCACAGGGCAACGATGAGCGCCCCTAGCTGGCGAGAGGGTGGAATGCCCCGGTGACCAAAAAAGTGAGTAAATCTGTTGCTCATTTGCAATCTCCTTTATGGAAAATAGACCTCATCGGTTGCTAAAACCGGTAAGGTCTGTCTGAGGGTCACGAAATGCCAAGCTTCAGTTTAACATAGATGGGCAGGCTCGACATCAGACATAGAGATGGTCTTGATTCATAAAAAAAGCCTCCACCATCTGGTGGAGGCCGGGATCATCCGTTTGGATGAGACGAGCTACGTCAGGCCGCGTTCGACAGCGTAGAGGGCGGCCTGAGTGCGATTGGTCAAGCCGAGTTTGCTCAAGAGGCTGCTCACATGGCTGCGGACGGTGGTCACGCCAATGGCTAGTTCCGCGGCGATTTCTTGGTTAGACAAGCCGCGGGCGATGCCTTTCAAGACATCCAGTTCCCGTTCGGTCAGGATGCTGTCTAACGGCTCGGCTTGAGGCGGACGCTGTAAATCTTGCATCAGTTTTCGGGCCAGGTCTTGGGGCAGCGACAAATGGCCGCTGGCGACGCCGCGGACGGCCTGAAAAAGTTGATCCGGTGACGTGTCTTTAAGTAGATAACCCAGCGCCCCCGCCTTAATCGCCTTTGAAATCTGATCTTCCTCGCCAAAGCTGGTCAACACTAAAATACGCGCGGCCGGGTTAAACTGCCTAATCTCTTCAATCGCCGTTACGCCGTCCTTGTTGGGCATGACCATATCCATCAGGATCACGTCCGGTTGGAGTTCCCTGGCCAGAGCAACAGCCTCGGCCCCGTCACTGGCTTCGCCGACAACCTCCATCCCATTACGCGGAGTCAACAGGGCGCCCAACCCCCGGCGAACGACCATGTGGTCGTCAGCAATCAAAATTCGAATCAACTCACTCATCGGCTAGCTCCACTTCGATTGATACGTTGGTGCCATGGCCGGGACTGGACTGAATCTCCAACCAGCCTCCCAGCCGCTCAACCCGCTCCTGCATCCCTTGCAAGCCAAAGCCGCCTGACTTTTGGCGGAGATCAAAGCCGCAACCGTCGTCGGTGATCTTGAGTTTGACGTGGCGATTGATGGCTTGCAACCACAGTTGAACTTGATGGGCGTGGGCGTGTTTGACAGTGTTGTTGAGGGCCTCGATGGCCAGCCGGTATAGTTCAAGTTCCACCGGTCTGGGCAGGATCCGCCGCCCAAGATCGACCTCGTAGTCAACGTGCAAACCGGCCCGCCGCTCGACTAAATTCAAACGCGTCTCCAAAGCCTGGACCAGCCCTTCTTGCTCCATCAGCGGGGCCCGTAGTTCGTACAGGAGCAGCCGCATTTCTTGGAGGGCCTGCAGAGCGCCGTATTCGATCTCGGCCAGGTTGGTTTCCAGCCGGCGCGAGTCGCCATCGGTGGCGGCTTCACGTCCGGATCGAGCAAAAAGGCTGAGGCTATAGAGGGATTGGGTGACCGAGTCGTGGAGGTCGCGAGCCAACCGGCGGCGTTCTTCTAAGACGGCCAGCTCTTGCCCCGCGTGTCGCAGCCGGTGGATCTCCAGCATCATGCCCACCTGCTCGGCCAGGGCCGCCGCCACCGAAATCTCATCCAGGCCAAAACCTCGATCACTGGCCCGGTAACAACTGAGAATCCCTTCCGGTTGAGTCCCTACCCGGATTTGCGCGCCGAGATACGTTTGGTAATCCTTGAGGTGAAAGTGGGGCGGCAGGAGGGCCAGGTGGGGCAAGGCTGTGGTCACCAACGGATCATTGGGCTGGCGCAGCCACTGCCTAAACGCGGTGGAGACGGTTACATTTTGCAGTGAGTCACAAATCTCGTCCGGTAGATTTTGAGAGCCGATCATCTCTAAGCAGGTGTGGTCGACGTTCCAGAGATGAAGACAGATGACTCGGCTGCGAGTCACTTCTTGGATGCGGGGTAGTGCTTGTTGCAGGACTTCGCCAAGATCTTGGGCCCGGCTGGCCAGCACTGTCAGGTCAAAGAAGGCGGCCAGTTGTTGCGTGCGCGCCGCCACCCGCTGTTCCAGCGAGATTAGCATGCGCTGAATTTCGGCTTCGGCTCGTTCCCGTTCTTTGATTTCTCGCTGCAACAGCTCGACGGTTTGGCTTAACTCCCCCGTGCGAATCCGAACCTGTTGTTCCAACCGCTCATTGACGGTCGCCAGCTCGGCGGTGCGAGCTTTTACTTGTTGTTCAAGGCTCCGGGTTAAGTCGTGTAGCGCCTGCCGCGACTCCCGGAGCGAGCCAACCATGCGGTTGAACGAGCGGGTGAGGAAGCCTAACTCATCGTTTTGCCTGACTGGCAAGGCCATATCCAACTGTCCGGTGTTGGCTTGCTCGATGCCGCGCAGCAAGTTATCCAAAGGGGTTACCAGAGTTCTGCGGAAAAAAAGAGGCAAGACGATGATGACGAACATACTACCCAGGATCACCATGAGACTCTGTCGTCTGGCCTCGACGTGGATAGGGTATAAATAAACCTCTGCATATAGAAAACCGACCTCGTAAACCCGGTCCTCGCGCAGTAACTGGACCGCGACGAGCCGGGCATAATCCACCGGGGATGGCAGGAAATCCCGAACAACGAAGTTGGGTTGGTCCGGAGACAGCGGTTGGCTGAACTCGTTTTTCGCCAAGGCCCTGATGTTTTTGGCCCTAATCGCTGCCGAGCTGGCCAGCGGTTCATCTTTATGCCCGAAATGAAGCTGATAGGCGGCCTGGTCCTCGATGCCGGCGCGAGGCCAACTCACTACATAACGTACGCCCGCAGGAACTTGATCCAACCGGTCAAAGTGCCATTCGGCTGTCAAGGCTGCGGCGGTAGTGGCCTGTAATAGGTGTTGCTGTTCAACCCGGCGGGACTCGATCAAGTTAACGCCATTGATTCCCAGCGCCATCAACAGCATGACCAGCGACAGACCGACCAGCTTGACCATAAAACTGACCGGTTCCGGGGCATGGTTAAGATAGACCAGGGCAATGGCGCTGATCGCCAGGATAGCGCCAATGGCCACGAAATGAATTACCAGGGTGCCGGTGACCAACCCGGCGGAAGCGACCGCTTGGATGAGGCCGACCGATAAAGCCAGGGCAAAGTTTCGCAGGGCCAGTCCATGCGGGTTGGTCGGTCGCCACAAAGAGCGCAGGACCGGTAGTTTTACCGCCCGGCCGGCAGCCGAGGTTCGATTGGCAAAGTGTACGGCCCGCCGGAAAAAAACAAGAATAGTCACCAGCAAAGCTAGCGGCATGAGGAGGCTAAAGGGGTAAGAAGCACTCCGCGGCTGGCCGGAAGCAAGAATATCGTAGGCAAAATAGATGTTGTAGGCAAAGGCAGCCGCAGCGATTACGGAAAAACCAGCCAACATTAACCGCGCTTCACGCGGTTGGTCGTTACGAGGATAGTGATAAGCAAATCCCATCAAACCCACCCCGCCGGCGATTAAGAAAGCGTCCTGGGTGGGAATAAGAAGATACCGGTAAACCGGCCCGGCATTCGACCAGAACATGGCCAGGCCGTTAAAGAGAAGCGCCCCAAAAAAAGCCAGCAAAAAGCGCGTGGCCGGGGATTTGGACTCGATCCGCAGCATAACGGCGATGATGGCCAGCACCAGGATGATCATCAGGATGCTGGCAAAGGCGTAGGAATTAGCGTAGAATTGCATAAGGCCGGCTGTCACGTAGGCAGAATCGCTTATTTCATCCGGCTAATTATAGCGAACTGGCGGTGATGGGGAAATTCTTTAAGGCGGACCTCTAGGATCTTCTCACTAACTTGGGGCGGACGCGGCCTGAGCTTGTCGAAGGCCGTTGGTTTCGACAGGACTTCGGCGTGAGCTCAGTCGAACGCTCAACCAACATCACCCAGTTTACTGAGAAGGGGCTTGCTTTTGCTAGAATACGCCCAGATCTTGTCCATCGCCTCAGCCGCGCCCAGCCGCAGCCGGTAGGTCACCAGCGCCGAGACCGAGGTATCAACGGGGTTGATCTCAACCGTGGGAATCCCCAGATAACCGGCTTGAACCACAGGACCGACGATATAAGGAAAGGTGCTAGAGGTCCCGATGGCGATGACCAGCTCTGGAGGTGGGTTAGACAAGGCCATCATCGCCTGCACCGCCTCGTCGGGCAGCCGCTCGCCAAAGAGAACCACGTCGGGCCGGACCCCCCCGCCGCACTGCGGACAGGTGGGGGGCAGTTCAGGCTGACGCTCGTAATTGGCAATCAGGTCAGCGGCGGAGAACTGGGTTCTACAGCGGGTGCAAAATAAATCGAAGGCGTGGCCGTGTACTTCGATCAGATTGGCCGTCCCGGCGGCCCGGTGCAGGCCATCGATGTTCTGGGTCAAGACCGCAATGCTTGGCTTGTGCTGCTGCAACAGCGCGATCACTTCGTGGGCCCGGTTCGGTTTAGCCCCGTGACAGGCCGCGCCGATCTGCCACAGATACTTCCAGGTCAGGGCGGGCCGGTGGGCAAACATCATGGCGCTCAAGGCTTCTTCGATGCGAATGCCCTCCTCGGTGGCCTGGTCTTGATACAGCCCGCCCACGCCCCGGTAGGTCGGCAGGCCCGAGTCGGCCGAAATTCCGGCGCCGGTAATGAAAAGAATCCGCTCGGCCCGGTCGATTTCGGCGGCTACCGCTTTGATGACGGCTATAGTTTGGTTGGTATCTGTACTCATCACTCAGTCCATAGTCCGCGTGGCCGGGTCGGGCGGCAAGGCTTTGGCTAACTCCGGTGATAGTGGAATAACAACATAGGTTGGCGATTCAGCCATAGCATTCTCCCTTTGTGCGGTGATGTAGATGAGTATAGCACGGTGATGAGGCCAGAGCAATCCGTTTTTACTGGGTGTAGGATTGGCGGAGGTACCGCCCTCAATACCGAAACACAGCCGCCACCGCCGATCCGCTCGGAGTCTGCTCCGGGGCCACGACATAGACCATGCCGCCGTTTAAAAAGGTTTGAACCGCCGCGGTATCGAACAGATCCTCGTCACCGGGTTGGGCTGTTGAATGGAGATGCAGTTCAGTGCTCGCGGCGTCAAAGCGGCCCCACTGGTGAGACCCGGCCAGCACCCACAGCGTCGCCACCCGGCCGTGCTGAGCGGCGATCAGAATCTCACGCAGATCCGCGGAGGCCTGGTCCGTATGGGCCAGGTGTTCATAACTCTGCCCGGCCTCTTGTTGCGCTTGTCGGAAATAAGGTTGGACCAGCGCCCAGGCCTGGCGATGGAGTTCCGTCCTGGTCAAAGTCTCAGGGTTCCCGGCCAGACCGCTCGCCTGGAGCCGCGGGTAGGTATTGACTTGGCGATACACGGACAATACATACTCGACCCCGGCCACGACGAGAGGGGCCTGCTCATCTCGCAAGACCTGGTGCAAACCGTGATCGATCTGGCGGAGATAGTGCCGGAGATTTTCTCCTTTGTCATCGCTGCCGGTGCTGTGCCCGTGGAAGATCGCCGCCCGTTTGCCGGCCATGGCCGGCGTCTTGGTGTGGAACTGCTGCTGCCGTTCAAACTGATCGTAGTGCAGCGCCTCGGTCAGGTTCTCAGGCGCCTCGGGGACTCTTACTTCGCGCAACTGGTGACGATCGCCCTCATACAGTTGAACCGCATTTTGGCTCAAAGCCAGCACGAAGAAGCGCGCTTCATCGGCCAGCAGCGCGAAGAGCGGTTTCAAGTAAAATCGATGGCCGACCACCACCAGTTCGTCGACGGTGAAGGGTAAGCTGTAGTGGCGATAAAAGTCTGGAGCCAGCAAGAGAGCCAGCCCGGCCTGCTCGTGCTGCCAGAAGGGCGTATTGTCGAGCACAACCCGGGCCGGCTGCAGCAAGGCGAAGGCCTCAGGCGGGCATAAGCCGCCGGCTATGAGCTGCGCTTCGGCCTGGTCGATGAGGGTGCTTAGTTTCATAAAATCTTGTTCGACCTCAGGGCCGGCCTGATGGGTGGACAGATAGATCGACACCAACGGCCCTCCTGCTGTCGCTAACAGACTTTTCAGTTCCTCCCGCGTTACCAGGTTCATCGCATAGCCTCCTTAGCTAAAGTTCATCGATTCTGCCTAATACAATTGTAGGCCAACTCTTCGTCCCCCGGATCAGCAGGTCAGAGAGTTAAGAGCCTGCGCAGCCAGCCAGTTATTGGCCTGGTAAAGCGGCCTGGTAAAATTTGAGCTCGCGAGAGTAAATAACGGCTAAGTTTCTCTGAAAGATCGCTAAGTTGAGCGAGGCTAACCGGCCAAATATCACCCACTTAGGTGTTCCCCAAGTCCTAAACACCGGTTAAAATCAGCGGACCTCGGCAGAATCCTGGAGATGGACCCAGCCGGGACCTGGGATTGTCGGAGGAATATCTCGTTAACGCTTAAGTATGGCCCCGCCTCCTTAAAATAAGAGCGGAACTATTGACAGCCGCGAACACTTGTTCTATAATGCAGACCAAATCGGGGAAGAAGGAAAGCTATGTCCACGGCAATTGAAACTGAACATTTTACCAAAACCCTGTACGCCCTGCTCGATGAAACGTTTGATAACGTGCAGGGCTATTTTTTGGATAAAGGCACCTCCATGTTCGAGACCCTGGCCACAATTTCGGCCGAGGAAGCCTCGGTGCCGGTGGGAGGCCGGTGCGCCACGCTGGCCGCGCAGGTCAAGCATGTGGCTTTTTATCTCGACGTGCTGGAGCAGGCGTTACGGACCCAAACGTTTGAATCTCAAGACTGGGACAAGATTTGGCGCGAGACCAATGCCGTCACGCCCGAAGCGTGGGAGGACATCAAGTCTTCCTTGCGCCACAGCTATAACCGCATCAAAACCCTCATCCACGAGAACCCTACCTGGTCAAACGAGCGCCAGATCGGTGGCGCCATCGCTGTCATCGTGCATACGGCCTATCACCTGGGCGAGATCCGCCAGGCGCTGTGTACGTTGAAGTCGTAATCGTACAGGTTTAAAAGCAAGCAGACTATAAATTAATAGGAGGCACAGATGAGCCAAGTACGAGTTCTGGTTGGTACCCGTAAAGGGGCTTTCATTCTGAGTTCGGATGAACGGCGCGAAGCGTGGGAGGTCAGTGGCCCTCACTTCGCCGGCTGGGAGGTCTATCACCTCAAAGGTTCCCCGGCCGATCCAAACCGGCTGTACGCCTCGCAGTCAACCGGCTGGTTTGGCCAGTTAATCCAGCGCTCGGATGATGGTGGCCAGAGTTGGGAGCCGGCCGGCAACGAATTTGTGTACGAGGGTGTCCCCGGCACGCACCAGTGGTATGACGGCAGCCAGCACCCCTGGGAGTTCAAGCGGATCTGGCATCTTGAACCATCGCTGACCGATCCGGATATCGTCTACGCCGGCGGCGAAGACGCAGCCTTGTTCCGCTCGAGCGACGGCGGGCAGACCTGGCAGGAGTTTGGCGGGCTGCGCAGCGCCAAGGGCCACCTCTGGCAGCCCGGGGCCGGCGGCCTGTGCTTGCATACCATCCTGCTCGATCCGGGCAACCCCAATCGCATCTTTGTCGCCATCTCGGCGGCGGGCGCTTTCCGCACCGATGATGGCGGGGAGACCTGGCAACCGATCAACCAGGGCCTGGAGTCCGGCTACGAGTTGCCTGACCCCAAGGCCGAGGTCGGCCACTGCGTTCACTGTTTGGCCATGCATCGCTCCCGGCCCGAGGTGCTGTTTATGCAGAAGCACTGGGACGTCATGCGCAGCGATAACGCCGGCGAGCAGTGGTCCAAGGTCAGCGGCAACCTGCCGAGCGACTTTGGCTTCCCGATTGCGGTCCACGCGCACGAGCCGGAGACGATCTATGTGGTCCCGATCAAGAGCGACTCCGAACACTATCCACCCGAGGCCAGGCTGCGTGTCTACCGCAGCCGCACCGGTGGTCACGAATGGGAAGCCCTGACCGAAGGTTTGCCCCAAAGCCACTGCTATGTTAATGTCCTACGAGACGCGATGGCGGTCGACTCGTTTGACTCTTGCGGCATCTATTTCGGCACGACCGGAGGCCAGGTCTACGCCTCGACCAATGCCGGCGATAGCTGGGCGCCCATTGTCCGGGATCTGCCCTCCGTGCTGTCGGTCGAAGTGCAGGTGCTCTCATGATTCGGGTGGTCCTACCGGCTCACCTGCGCACCCTGGCCCGGGTGACCGGCAAAGTTGAGCTCGAGCTGGAGGGACCGCCGACCCAACAGGCGATTTTGGACGCTCTGGAGGCAAAGTATCCCATGCTGCGCGGCACCATTCGCGAGCACGCCAGTTTGAAGCGCCGGCCCTTCATTCGCTTCTTCGTCTGCGGGCAAGACTGGTCCCACGAGCCGGCGGACGCGCCTTTACCCGAGGCGGTGGCCACGGGGGCCGAGCCGTTTATGATCATCGGCGCGATGGCCGGGGGGTAGATAAATGCGTTTAAACCACACAGTCAGGAGGCCAGCTTGAATTCCATCGACGTCTACCTGGAGCTAGGCCAGAAGCATGTCTTTGCCGGCGCCCTTGATTGGCCGGGTTGGTGTCGCAGTGGGGGTAACGAAGAGGCCGCCTTGCAAGCCCTGATCGACTACGGTCCTCGGTACGCCCAGGCTCTGGCCGGCGCCCCGCTTAAGTTCCAGGCTCCGGCCGATGTCTCCGCCTTCAAGGTCATCGAGCGCCACCCCGGCACTTCGACGACCGATTTTGGCGCGCCCGATATCGCCCCGGCCGCGGATCAGCGGCCGGTTTATGAGGCCGACTTGCAGCGTTTCCAGACGCTCTTGCCAGCGTATTGGCGCGCTTTCGATGCAGCGGTCGCCCAAGCCGCCGGCAAAACTTTGCGTAAAGGACCGCGCGGCGGCGGGCGGGACCTCGAAAAGATCGTGGAGCACATCAACGGGGCCGACGCCAGCTATGTGGCCCGGCTCGCCTATAAGTTCAAACGTGACGAAGGGGCCAGCCTACAGGAAGAGCTCGACCGGACCCGGCAGGCGGTGCTGGACGCCCTGACTGCCGCCGCCCGGGGTGAACTGCCGGAGCACGGCCCTCGCGGCGGCACCCTCTGGCAGCCGCGTTACTTCGTGCGCCGCGTGGCCTGGCACCTGCTCGATCATTTGTGGGAGATCGAGGATCGAGTCAGTTGATAAAGGAGACCTGATGACTTCATCGTCCAAACCACAAGGTTATAACACAGTTTCGCCCTATCTGATCGTCGATGGGGCCGAGACTACAATTAAGTTTCTGGTGAATGTCTTTGACGCGGTCGAACTGCGCCGCTTCCCTGGGGCCGGTGACCGGCTCATGCACGCCGAGGTGCGCCTCGATGATACGGTCATTATGCTGGCAGACAGCGCCGAGGGCTGGCCCCCGCAGCCGGCTCACGTCCATATCTATGTGCCCGATGTCGACGCCACTTACTACCGGGCTCTCGCCGCCGGCGCGACGTCGGTCCAAGAACCGGTCAAGAAGGATGACGATGACAAACGCGGCGGCGTTATGGACGACAGCGGGACCACCTGGTGGATCGCGACTAAGGTGGTATAGTCGTATGACAATGGCCGGCTTCGATATTGCCACACAGCGGCTACACAACCAGGGTATAGTCCCGACCCGTCTAACCACACCGGGTGAGGTGGTTCGTAAGCTTTGCGCCGTCCAGGCCCAGGATTATCTGGCCGCCCTGTGGGCTATCGGGCTGCGAGCGCGGCCGCTCACAACCGATGTTGAGGTTGAACAGGCCATTCAGGCCAAAGAAATCGTGCGCACCTGGCCGATGCGCGGCACGCTCCACTTTGTCGCGGCTGCCGATGTCCGCTGGCTGCTGGCCCTGCTCACCCCCCGAGTCCTGGCCGGGGCAGCCCGGCGCCAGCAGCAACTGGAGCTGGATGTGGCTATTCTCAGTCAGACCGAAGCCCTCTTCACCAAAGCGCTGCACGGCCGTCCGCCGCTCACCCGGCCCCAAATGATGGCCCTGTTGGAGCAAGCCGGCATTTCCACCAAAGAGCAGCGCGGCTATCACCTCCTCTGGTGGGCGGCCCAAATCGGCCTGATCTGCTTTGGCCCCCGGCAGGGCAAACAGGATACCTTTGTCTGGCTTGATGACTGGCTGCCCCCCGGCCCGCGCCTCAGCCGCGCCGAGGCCCTGGCCGAGCTGGCCCGCCGCTACTTTACCGGCCACGGCCCGGCCACGCTCCAAGATCTAATGTGGTGGTCCGGCCTGCCGGCCGCCGAGGCCCGCGCCGGCCTGGAGCAGGTGGCCGCCGAGTTGGCCTCGGCGGTGGTTGACGGCCAGACCTATTGGTTCGCGTCGCCGTCGGCCTCCCCCTCAGCCGCAATCTCCCCTGCCTATCTGCTTCCTGCCTTTGATGAGTATCTCTTAGGCTATCGCGATCGCTCCGCCGTGCTGGATCCGGCCCACGCCACCTTGATCGTGCCTGGCAGCAACGGCGTGTTTAAGCCCCTCCTCGTCGTCGACGGCCAGGTCGTCGGCACCTGGCAGCGCACCCGCCGCCAGACAAAGGTCGTTGTCGAGGTTCAGCCCTTCGCCGCCCTCAGCCCGGCCCACCGCGAGGCCGCCGCTGCCGCTGCCGAACCGTATGGGCGCTTCCTCGGGCTGCCGGTTGACGTCAATTCTAGTTGAGTCCTCCACTTAGCCAGCTAGCCAAAGTTAAGGTATAATTCTCAGCACTTATGTTCTGATATGCTCTTAACGGCGTAGCACGTGGGACGTAGAACGTAACGCGTCAGGCACTACGTTCCACGTCCCACGTTTCACGTCCCAGTCCCAGCTAATCATTGGAGGTTTACCTTGTCCTATACCGCCAAACATATCAAAGACCTGTCCGCCATCCACCCGCTGGAACCGATCCGGCATTTGCCCGGCATGTACATCGGCAACAACAACAGCTACGGGCTGCACCATCTGGTCCTGGAGGCGATTGATAACTCGGTGGATGAGATTCTCAACGGCTATGGCGACACCATCAGCGTCACTATCCACCCGGACGGCTCGGCCAGCGTGGCCGACAATGGGCGCGGCATCCCGGTCGACTACAAACCCGAGGTTAAGATGTCGGCCTTGACGATGGCCCTGACCCGGCTGCACGCCGGCGGTAAGTTCCGGCGCGAGGGCGAGGATGCCTATCTGTCCGGCTCGGGTGGGCTGCACGGGGTGGGGATTAAGGCCACCAACGCCTTCTCCGCCTGGTTGGAGGTCACCGTCCGGCGCGACGGCTACCTGTACCGCCAGCGCTTCGAGCAGGGCGGCACGCCGGCCACCGGCGTTCAGGTCATCGAGCCGGGCAGCGGCCGCGTTCTGGGGGAGGTCGGCGGCAAAATTGCCAAAGGTCAGGCCGACAAGAAGCTGGGCACCGGCACCAGCATCCACTTCCGGCCCGGGCGCGATTGGTTTGATCCCACGATGGATTGGCCTAAAGACAGTGTCCCCTGGGATTTTGAGCGGCTAGCCACCCGCCTGCAGCAGTTAGCTCACCTCCATCCGGGTGTCCGCATCGAGCTGGCCGACCAGCGTGGTCCGAAGAAAGATCACAAACGGCGGCTCTTTCACTCGCAGCACGGCCTGGTCGATTACGTCGCCGAGCTCAATCAGGGTCTGGCCGCGCTGCACAAGCCGATCCGCTTTGAAGCCGGCCAGACGCTTGACGGCAAGGGCACGATCAGTCTTGAGGCCGTGCTCCAATATGCCGGCGATGAGGGGCCGGCCCTCTACAGCTTCGTCAACTCGATTCCTACCCCCAAAGGCGGTACGGCCGTCTCCGGCTTCCAGGCCGGGCTGACCAAGGCTGTCAACCAGTACGCCGCCGACAAGAAGCTGGTCAAGGACAGCATTCGCGGCGATGATCTGCTGCTCGGTCTGACGGCCGTGATCAGCGTCAAGATGAGCTACACCCCCCAGTTCTCCAGCCAGACCAAGGAGAGCCTGACCAGCTCGGAGGTGCAGGGGGTGGCCACCTCCATTACTTACGAGCATCTGCTAAACTATTTCAACAAGAACGGCAAGGTGGCCCGGGACATCGTCAAGCAGGCCGAGGCCGCCGCTCGTGGCCGGGAGGCGGCCAAGGCGGCCCGCCAGTTGGTCATCCGCAAATCAGCCCTGGAGGTGTCCGAGCTGCCCGGCAAGCTGGCCGACGTGGCCCGCGACACCGACCGCGAGCAGACCATGCTCTACATCGTTGAGGGCGACAGCGCCGGCGGAAGCTGCAAGCAGGCCCGCGACCGGCGCTACCACGCTATCCTGCCGCTGCGGGGTAAGATTCTTAACACCGAAGGCGTGGCCATCACCAAGATGATCGGCAATGGCAAGGGTGGCGGCGGCAACAGCGAGGTCAAAGCCTTGGTCTCGGCCATCGGCGGCGGGATTGGGGCGGATTTCAATGTGGAGAGCGTGCGCTACGGCGGGGTGGCTATTCTGACCGACGCCGATGTGGACGGCAGCCACATCCGGACCCTGCTCTACACCCTCTTCTGGCGCCACATGCGGCCGCTGGTCGAGGCTGGCCGGGTCTATATTGCCCGCGCCCCGCTCTATCTGGTGAAGTATAAAAAGGAAGAGGCTTATCTCTACAGCGAGGCCGAGTTGGAGACTTATCTCGAGCGGCACGGCCGGAAGGGTGTCGAGATCCAGCGCTATAAAGGTCTGGGCGAGATGAACCCGGCCCAACTCCGCCACACGGTCTTCGCTTTGGTTGACGGCCCTAATCCCACCGTCAACCCGCACCTGTACCAGGTCGTGGTCGCCGATCCGCACCACACCGGCCAGACCATAGCGACCTTGATGGGCAGTTCGGCTCAGGCCCGCAAAACCTGGCTGCTCGAAACCTGGGCCGGTGAGACCGCCGCCCAGGCCGAAGCGGCTGCCGAAGCAGCCGCTGAAGCGGCCGCGGATACGGCCAGTTCGACGGTGGCCGATGTCCCGACCGCCGCTGAACCAGCCCAGGCTACGGAGGAATCAAACTAACCATGCAATCTATCGAACTCTCTCGCGATCTGAGCGAGTCTTATCTCACCTACGCCATTGAGGTCATCACCGACCGGGCTTTGCCCCGGGTGGAGGATGGCCTGAACCCGGTCCAGCGCCGGATCCTGTACGCCATGCACCAGATGGGGTTGACCCACGACAAACCCTACAAAAAGTCGGCCCGGGTCGTCGGCGAGGTCCTGGGTAAGTTTCACCCCCACGGCGACGCCTCGGTCTACGGCTCGATGGTCCGCCTGGCCCAAGAGTTCTCCCTGCGCGAGCCGCTGATCGATGGCCAGGGCAACTTCGGCTCCATCGACGGCGATCCGGCCGCGGCCATGCGCTACACCGAAGCCCGGCTGTCGGCCATCGCCGCTTATCTGCTGCCGGACATTGGCCGGGACGCCGTCGATTTTACCGACAACTTCGACGGCAGCTTGCAAGAGCCGGTCATCCTGCCGGCCCAGGTCCCGAACTTGCTGGTCAACGGCTCGTCCGGCGTGGCCGTCGGCATGGCCACCAACATCCCCCCCCACAACCTGGGCGAGGTCTGCGACGCGGTCAGCTTTATGGCCCAACATTGGGCCGAGCGGGACAAGATCACGGTCGCCCAACTGATGGCCTATTTGCCCGGCCCGGACTTTCCGACCGGCGGCCTGGCCTACCGGTACCGGGTAGAGAACGACGCCACGGTCGATATCCTGGCCGAGGCTTACGCCGGCGGCCGGGGCCGGCTGGTTACCCAGGCCCGGCTTGATATCGAGCAGCGCGGCGGCGGCAAAGCCGACATCGTCGTTTCGGAGCTGCCCTACCAGGTCCAGAAGAGTACGGTCCTGGAGCGGATTGCCGCTGAGGTCCGCGACGGGCGAATTACGGGCGTCACGGACCTGCGGGACGAGTCGGATTACACCGGCATGCGGGTGGTGATTGAGGTCTCGCGCAGCGCCCAGCCGGAAGCGGTTTTGGAGCAGCTCCTGACCCGGACCCAACTCCGCCAGACCTTCGGCATCAACCTGATGGCCCTGGTGGAAGAGGAAGGCCAGGTGGTGCCCAAGCTGCTCAACCTGCCCCAGATGCTGATCTACTTCATCCAGCATCGCCTGGTCGTGATCGAGCGCCGCAGCCGGCACGAGCTGGCCGAGCGGGAGGCCCGGCTGCATATCATCGAGGGGCTGCTCAAGGCCCTGGACCTGATCGATCAGGTCATTGACACCATTCGCAAATCCCAATCGCCGGACAGCGCCCGCCAAAATCTGATCAAGAACTTCGGCTTCAGCGCCGAGCAGGCTCAAGCTATTCTCGATATGCCGCTGCGCCGGCTGGCCGCCCTCGAGCGCAAAAAGCTCCGGGATGAAGGCCGCGAGGTCTGGGAGCGGATCAAGCTGCTCCGGGCCCTGCTGGCCGCGGAGGAGAAACGGCTGGAGGTCGTTGGGGAAGAGACGGCAGCCTTGAAAGAAGGCTTTGCCAATCCCCGCCGCACGGTCATTCTGGCTAATGAGTCGCAAGCGGCCGGCCGGACCGCCGCCACCACCGCCGCGGATCTTCTGGTCCCGACCGAACCACAGATCGTGGCTCTGACCACGCAGGGCCTGATCCGGAGCGAGGCCAGGGGCTTTAGCTACCGGGTTAAGCCGGGTGAGATCAGCAGCCGGGCTGTCGAAAGCCAGCTTCGCCACTTGACGGTCGAGCCGGATCAGGCGGTGCTGCTGGTCACTAATCGCGGCCGGGCCTGGCGGGGACCGGTGGGGCGCATCCCGCCGCGGGCCGGCTTTGCCGATCTGGGCTTAAAAGATAAAGAAGAGACAATCATTGGGCTGGATCGGGTTGAGCCGGATCAGCTCTTGCTGCTGGCCACGCGGGCCGGCCTGGTTAAGCGGACCGCGATTGACCAGCTTAACGAAGCCAGTTGGACCAGCCTGATCGGGGGCGATGACGAGGTTATCTTGGCCGGCCTGATCGATGAGACCGCCGAGGTGCTGCTCTTGACGCCGACCAAGGCCATCCGCTTTGAAGCGAGCCAGATCAATCCCCAGGGGCCGAGCGCGCGTGGCGTGGCCGGGATCAAGTTGGGTAAAGGGGAAAAGGTGCGGGCCGGCCAGGTCTACCGGCCCGGTTCGAGGGCAATGGTCGTGATTGCCAGCGAAGGCGGCTATCTGAAGCGGGTGCCGCTCGAGGAGTTCCCGCTCCAGAATCGAGGCGGCGGCGGCGTCCAGACCCTGGCGACGACCAAAACCAGCGGTCCGGTGGCCACCGCCATCGCCGTGCCGGCCACCGGCGTCGTCGACCTCATCTCCAGTCGGGGCCGCCGGCAGCGGCTCGCCCTGACCGAGATCCCCCTGGCCGACCGGCGCAAAGCCGGTCAGGCTCTGGCCGGCTTCGGCGAGGATGATTTACTCCACAGTCTGGTTTATTTTGAGGGGTAAAAACCGTAGGGGTGAAAAATTTTTCACCCCTACGCTCCCAACCAACGAATTTTTTCGCTCCTACGCTCCCAATTGACCAAAAATTTCGCCCCTACGCGGGATTATTATCGCCGTTTCCATTACCCTGGCCATGGCCATTCTCATGGCCGTTCCCGTGCCCGTTACGCCGGGCCACCACCTCAAAACCCCACTTTCGCAAATCGGGCGTCAGGCTGAAGCCATACTGATCGGCCAACAGATGAACCGCGGCGGCTTGGAGGTAATGCAGCAGCTCGGTGCTGAGCGGCCGGCTGTTGACGATGCTGGTCTCGCGCTGGTTTCGGCCATCGTTGCGGGCCACCAGATTGGCCTGGAGCTCGTCTCGAACCCGCCGCACCTCATTTAAGGCCGGCACGGCAAAGCGCTCCGCTTCCGGACAACTTTCCTCTTTGGCGATGTAGCGATTCAGCAGGGCCAGGCGTGCCTGCCGGGAGCGGGGCTGCAAGACCCGGCGCGTGGTCTGCTTGACATGGAAACCCCATTCCTCGGCTCGCTCCGGCGAGCCGGGAAACATGACCTTCATCTGTCCATAAATCTGTTCGCAAACCAACTTGGCTGCCGTATCCAGCCGCTTGACCGCTTCGGAGGCAACGGTGCGTTGGACCTCGCTGCTTAACCGGCTGTTATGCATCGGCAAGGCGGTGTCCAACAATTCGGTCAGTTTGGCCGTAAAGGGGGTCCGGGCCTCGGGGGGTAGACTCTGTTCGTAGGCTACAAAGGTTTGGGCCAGGTTCAAAACGCTGGCCCGCTCTTCCATTTTGGGAAAGCGGACGGTGTAGGGACTTTTGGGATCGAAAGTGATTCTAAACATAGTGGATGCTCCTTTTAGATAATAATGTTAGTTTTACAGAGACCCATGACGAAGTGGGAGATGGATTACCTTTATTATTATATCGCATGAACCTTACATTTCACATTACGAAATGGAATTAGCTGCTCTTTCCGGAGCGGCAAGGCTGAGCAAACCTGATAGGTTTTAGAAACCTGCGGGGTCTGCTCAGGACAAAATGAGTCGGGTCGACTCTGCTGGAGAGATGGGGCTGGGCCAAATGATTCGGGTCGACTCTGCTGGAGAGAGGGGTCTGGACCAAATGATTCGGATTGGCTCAGCTGGAGAAGTGAGGCGATGCAAATTGATTCGGACCGAGACTGGAGAAGAGATCGGTCTGTACAAAATGAGTCGGATCGACTCCGCAGAAGAGATGAGTCTGTACCAGATGATTTGGGTCGACTCTGCTGGAGAGATGGGTCTCGGCCAAATGAGTCGGGTCGACGCCGCAGGAGAGATGGGGCTGTACCAGATGATTCGGGTCTACTCCGCAGGAGAGAGGGGGCTGGGCCAAATGATTCGGGTCAACGCCGCTAGGGAACGGAACTTATATAAGTCCCGTTCCTTATTTTAATTTCGACTCCCGGAGAAACCCGCCCGCTTTAGCCGTGAGAGTATGTCAGCGATAGAGGTCAAAACTTGTTACCCGGCTAAGCTGCGGCGGAACTTATTCACCCGTCGATGAAGCTGATGGTACTCCCTGGTTGGGTCGCACTGCTGCAATAACCGGTCTGCATCTTTTAGCCACTTGCTGGCCTGTTGCATGTCACCTCTGGCCAACTCGTACTCAATAAGATAGATCACCGTGCGAATCTCATTGTGTTTATGACCGAGGTCGCGCCAGATATGCAAGGCGTTTTCCAGAGTGGCGCCAGCCTCAGGCCACCGCCGCTGATCCATATAAAGCAAACCGAGATTATCAAGCGTCAGCGTCAGGCCAAATGAGTTGAAGAACCGCTGAAAAATCGCTTTTGCCTGCTGAAAATGCTCTTCAGCTTTCGTAAGTTCACCCTTAGATCTAAAAGACATGCCCATGTTCATATACAGATTTCCCATCAAGGCTTCTTCCCTGACCAGATCGGCCTGCTTTAGCGCTTTCTGAAAGTAAATGAGAGCCTCATCGGGGCGATCCGTCTCATTGCAAAGTACACCCAGATTTATATATCCGTACATTAATCCGTGATCATCACCTAACGCCCGCCAATAGATGCAAGCCTGGTCAAGATACTGCCAAGCTTGGTCCCATTGACCTCGCCGGGTAAATAGGTAGCCCAGGTGATTTACGGTATGGGCCTGGCCATGCAGGCTGCCAAGTTGCTCAAAGATCAGCAAGGCATGGCAGCACAACAGCTCAGCCCGCCACCAATAGCCGTGTTCGGTGTAAAGATAGCCCAGATTGGAGCAGGCCCGGGCCTCGTTGTAGCGGTCGCCAAGGCGGCGGCCGAGATGGATGGTGCGACGGTAGTAATGAACCGCTCGCCTGAAATCGCTCTGGCGCTGGGCCAGCCGGGCCAACAACCCCGACAGCCGGACCACGCTGGCCTGGTCATTCGACTGCTGGGCGACCGCCAGAGCCTGAGTCAAGACTCTCTGCCAGGCCTCCCAGTAGCCCCGGCGCTCCATATAGGCCGCCAAGGTTTCGATAAGCTCACTCACCGCCGGCCAGGCCGCTTGCAGCTCAATGGCAAAAAGCAGGCCTCGCAGAATCTGGTCGCGGCTGCGGTCCATAGCCGGGGTGTCGCTGAGTTTGGCCGCGATGTAGCTCTGCCAATACGCCAGATTGGCCAGCACATACTGCTGAAAAATAGCCAAAGGGTGGGACGAGCCGGTCAGTTCGCGCGTGGCCATGAGGTCACTTCCGTAAGTAAAAAGGTTTCGGTCAGCCGATGAATCCGGTAGTGGCGGTCCAATAGATCGTCGCCGCCCACTTCGACCAGGGACAAGGTGGTGAGTTGTTCCAGGGCGTCAAAGATTTGACCCGGGTCGAGCTGGGTGACGGCTTGCAGGTGGGCCAGGTCGCCATTCTGGGCCAGCGGCATGGCCAACAAGACGTGTTGAGCGGTAGGTTCCAGCCTATGCCAGACTTGCCAGTAAATGTAGGTGTACAACTCGTCGACCTTTTTGCCTTGGGCTTGCTTGAGATTATCGAGGACTTGGGGCAACGGCAGGACGGCAATCTGCCCCACCACCAGTTTGAGGGCCAGGGGATTGCCGCCAACCACCCGATAAATGCTGTCTAACTGGGCCTGAGCCGCGTTGGCGAGGGCGGGAATCCCCCTTACTTGTGCTTCGTGCCTGAGCAGCGCCATCGTATCAGCCTGGCTCAACTCTGGCAGCGGACAGCAATAAACCTCAGGGTAGGCGCGCAAGCTGTGGCGGCTGGTCAGCAGAAATCGACTGGGATTGGCCAACTGGTACAGCGTCGGCAGAAGCGTTTGGTAATCCAGCGCCGTTTCCAAATTATCGATCACAATCAAGTAAGGCGCGGCTTTGAGGCACTCCTTAAGGGCCGCCAGCTTCGCTGGCGCGGAAGCGGTGGGCGGTAGGTCAGCCCCAAACTGGTTGAGCAGGCTATGGGTCAGCGTCTCAATTTCCAGGGCAGGTTGGTCGGTCGGCCGGAGGCCAGTTGCGGGCAAAAAATCGAGTTGTCTGGCGCTAACCCAGCCGATGTCTTGAAAGGAGCCGGTTAAGGCCAGGTCGCGGACCAAGGCGTCGGCTAAAGCGGTTTTGCCAATCCCGCCCAGACCCTCGATCGCCACCAGCCAGGGGGCTGAGGTGGTTTCAAGTTGAGCCTGGACCTCGGCCAGCTTGTCAGCAATGCCAAACAGTCGACTGTAAGTCAGCGGTTCGAGGCGAGCCTCGATCTGTCTGGCTCGCTTCTGGCGGAGATCTTGTTCCTGCTGCCAAACGATTTCCGCCAGTTGGCCGATAGCGGCGCGCTGCCGTTGAAATATGATGTCTTCGCTGAGATTATAGCGGTGGGCTAGCTCTAGCGCGGTTTCTTGGTCAAGGAAACGTCGCTGGAGGAGGTCGGTCCCTTCGAGGTTGATTTGTTTCAAACATTCCAGCCCATCAAGCAGAATCTGGTTGCTGGTCAGGCGGGGGTTTAGCCCGGCCTGGTTCGGCTGAGTCTGCTGCGCCAGGAGCAGATCGGTCAGGGTGTCCTTGACGGATCTTACGTGCCACGTTCGTAAAGCCTGGTGAACGCGCTGAGGAAAATCCGGAGGCATCTCAAGATACCTGAACATGAAAGCGCCCTCGCTTTCTCAAACGGCTATAGGTGCTGGAAGGTCTACTTTCCTCCTATCATAGCATAGCCAATCCGGTTTGACAATAGATTTTTCAGGCAGGTTCGGGTTTGTGCGGAAACTCACAGGTTTTGACAGAAAGCGTCAGATACCCGCGGTAGACCCCGAGAACGCCCCAGGGCGATTGCCGTCAAAATAGCCTGCAAAGGGTTACGAGGCCACAGTAGCCAGCAAGTCACCAGAGACAGGTAGGCGCCGCGTGCCTAAAGATTTAATCCGGCGATGCGTGCTCATCCTCATCGCCGATGGGTTTGAAGAAACCGAAACCATTACCTGGCTGAGCCTGGTGCGCCAGGCCGGTCTGTGCATCAAGAGCGTCGGTCTAACCCGAGGCTTGGTGAATGGCGCGCACGGCATTAGCCTGAAGCCGGACTTAGCTCTGGGCGAGCTTGAACCCTGGCTGAACACAACGGCCATCAGGGCGGTGATCCTGCCGGGTGGCGAAGCCAGTCTGGCCAGATTGGAAGCCGACCCTCGAACGCACAAATTACTGCACCGGGTGATCGAGCAGGAAGGTCAGATCGTCACCGGTCCCGACTGCATGCCCATGATCCAGGCCGCGGTGCGGCGGGGCAGTGAGACAGGGAAAGTTGATGATGGAGCGGCGCCAGTATTGGTGTGTGGCCCGGAGCGGTCGCTTGAAACTTGGGCCCAAGACTTGGTCCGGCGGCTGATTTGATTTGAATACTGTGAAGTTTGAGAATGAAGGGGGGGGTATGTCAAACAAACAGTGGAAGGCCAGCGTTATTTATTTGTTCCTACTCATGCTTATTGGCAGCGTTTACCAAGTGGGCGCCGCGCCACCGGAGTGGCAACCGGAATTGAGCAGCACACCCAAGCCACCGGCGGGCGAAATTGTTATAGTCATCAACGGCAGGACCGAAGAACTCCGCATGCTCCTGTTGGGGCCAGAATCGCTCAATTCCCAAAACACTGAATCGGTTGCAGAAGATAGTGATCCTATCCAATCGATGGCTGTCGCCGGGCCTTGGACCGGGACAACCAGCCGAGGATATCCAATGTCGTTTGATGTCTCCTCCGGCAGTACACAGTGGAGCAATTTCAAACTCAAAACCAACTTTTCGGCGGGTAGCTGCAGCGGTACCGTTGAAACAACCGTTTATGGTCCCGCCACCATTACCAATAACCAGTTTAGCTATAGTGGCAGCGATTTCTCCTTCTCTGGTCAGTTCAACTCACTGACGACCGCTAGCGGGTCTTATGCCTATAACAGATTAATTCCTGGCTGTGGCACTTTTGTTCAATCCGGCACCTGGACGGCCAATAGTAGCATCTCTCTGCGCAGCATTTTCTTGCCAATGGTCCTAAGGTCTGGGGGAGCGGGAGCCCCGCCAGCGGAAACTCCAGTCTTGACCCCAATACCAACCAACTCAGCCACGCCGATACTCCCAACTGGGACTCCGACTTCGACTTCAACCAGGGCACCTACCGCCACCTCAACGAAGACCCCAACCTCAACCCCCACTAGAACCAAGACAGCCACAGCCACGTCAACCCGCACGCCCACCCCCGACATCCCGGCCACGGCCGCGGTTAGAGTGATCAATAATACCGGCGGGTCTCTTACTTTTACGCTATCGGGACCGACTTCCGGCTCGTGGGTTGTCGCAAACGGACAAACCTATACCGTGAATGTTGTTCCCGGAAGTTATCAGATCACGGCCATAGCCAGATGTGGCAGCAGGACTGATACATTCAGTGTTGCTGATGGCAGGATTGCAACATACACGTACACATGTGTTTAACGTTAGCAAGGGAAGTGAGCCATGAAAAGAGAACGTATCATTCAACCACTGATCCGAACCGGCTACAATCGCTGGCCGATCGTATTGTTGACATTAGTATTAATCTTCCTACCCGCCGCCCCGGCCCAGGCCGCCTCGTTGACGGTCAACAGCCTGGCCGATGCGGACAACGGCAGCGATGGAGTCTGCACCCTGCGGGAGGCGATCATCGCGGCCAATAACAATGCTACTTACCACGAATGCGCCAGTTCCGGTTTTGGCATTGACACGATCACCTTCAGCGTCAGCGGGACGATTACCCTGGGCGCGAGCCTGCCGAATGTGGCTGACTCTGCTGGCCTGACAATTAATGGCGGGAGCGGAGTGACTCTCAGCGGTAATAATGCGGTGCGGGTCTTTCAGGTGAATAGTGGCGCGGCGCTCACGCTGCAAAACCTGACCGTAACACAGGGGAAAAATGACAGCAGCATTGGCGGTGGCCTCTACAACAACGGTACCGTGACTATCAGCAACAGCACCTTCTCCGGCAATAATGCCCAATTTGGCGGCGGCCTCTACAACAACGGTACGGCGACCATCAGCTACAGTACCTTCTCCGGTAATAGCGCTGACAGCGGTGGAGGTATTTCCAACGCGAGCAGTGGCGTAGCAACCATCAACAACAGCACTTTCTCCGGCAATAGCACTACTTTTGGCGGCGGCATCTTCAACAGTGGCACAGTGAGTCTTAGCAATAGCCTTGTCTCCGCCAATAACGCCAGCAACTCCGGCGGCGGCCTCTCCAACACAAGCAGTGGCACGGTGATCATCAGCGACAGCACGCTCTCCGGCAACAGTACTATTTCCGGCGGCGGCATCTTCAACGGCGGTACAGTGACCATTAATAATAGCACCTTCGCCGGCAACAGCGCCAGCAACTCTGGCGGCGGCCTCTCCAACTCTGGTGGCACGGTAACTACCAGTAACAGTACCTTCTCTAGCAATAGCGCCAACAACTTCGGTGGCAGCATCAATAACGTCAATGGCGGCACTACGACCATTCGCAACGGCACCTTCGCCAGCAACAGCGCTACGTTCGGCGGCGGCATTTACAACTTTGGCGGTACGGTCACCCTCGCCAACACGATTGTGACCACCAGCCCTTCCGGCGGGAATTGCAGCGGAACTGTCACCAACGGCGGCCATAATCTCGACAGCCTGACCACCTGCGGTTGGGGATCGAACAATGGATCGTTGAGCAGTACCGATCCGCAACTCGGTCCCTTGGCCAATAATGGCGGTTTAACCCAGACCCACGCCCTGTTGCAGGGAAGTCCGGCCGTCGACCGGGGGAATAACAGTCTTCTTCCCCTGGATTCAACCGATCTGGATGGGGATGGGAACACCACGGAGCCGATCCCCTTCGACCAGCGCGGGTCAGGTCATTTCCGGGTTGCCGGGGGAACTGTCGACATTGGAGCCTTTGAGAGGCAGCGGGTTTACCTGCCCATTGTCATAAAGTAGGTCTGATCCTTCAACTGAAACTCAATTCTTCGCATCAGGCAGCGGATGTATTTACCGAGGAG
>CALMIS010000299.1 GCA_937864185.1 uncultured Chloroflexota bacterium | reverse complement strand
GGACGACCGTCCCTCTTTATGCTCCCGGCTTAATCAGCACCTTGCCGGCGGTCATATGGTCTTTGTACTGCCGCAGGGCCTCGACCGCCTCCGCTAGCCCGGCCCGGCGCTGGATGGTCGACTGAAACTGCCCGCCGGCGATGAGCTTCTGCACCCGATTGGCCTCGCGCAGGACGGTCGGCAGCCCGCGCCGGCGCAGCCACCGGCCCAGGAAAAAGCCGGTCACCTGCTTATCCCGAAAGACCAGGTCCAGCGGGCTGATCTCGCCGCACCTTTCTTGCGCCAGACTGCCGTAGACAAAAACGACCCCGCCTTTGCCCAGCGCGGCCAGCAGTTGTCCGGTCAGCGCTCCGGCCACGGCATCGAAGGCGACCGTCACCTTGAGGTGTCGGCAGATCTCTTCTAGCTGCGGCTGGAAGTACGGTTCGGAGGAGTTGAGGATAATCTTGGCTCCGAGCCGGCGCAGGAGCTCGACCTGCTCGGGCCGGCGGACGATACTGACCAGCGGCATACCGGTCGCCTGGGCCAGGGCAATGACCATCCGGCCGACCTGGCTGGCCGCCGCGGTTTGGAGCACGGCCGGGGCTTTGCGCCGCCGGGCCTCAGCCAGCAGGCCGACGGCGGTCAGCGGGTTAACCAGAAGCATCGACCCCTGCTCAAGGTCAACCTCCCGGCGCAGAGGGACACACCCGCCGAAGGCCTCGGCCGCAAAATACTCGGCCCAGGTCCCATCCTGGTCGCTCTGGCCACCGACCGCCACTCGCCGGCCGACTAGCCCCCGCCCCCGCCAGCCGCCGGTCGCCACCACCGTGCCGGCCCCTTCCCAACCGGGCACCGTGGGCAGGCTTTTGACCACACCGTAGCGGCCCTGCAAAAAAAGCAGGTCGGACGGGTTGCAGGGCGCGGCTTCCATCTTGACCAGGACCTGGGAGGGTTTAAGTTTGGGCACAGGCCGCAGCCCTACCCGCAGGTTATCCAGGGCGGTGTCCGGATCAGGGTCGTAGGCCTCAAGGACCAAAGCTCGCATTTGGGTGGGAATGTTATTCATCTTGACCTCGGTAGAATTTGAAGTAGTTTGGCCGGGTGGCCCACGGCCGCCCGGCTGGCGGGGCTTTGGCCGGACCTTGGGCAACGGACCACCCCATCCGGCTGTATCTTAACCCCGCGGCGGCAGACCGGGCAAAACAGCGGCCTGGTTCAGGCGGAGATTTCCGAAGACTGCGCCGCCGGCCTGGCCTATCCCCGCCTCGCCTAAACCTTTACGCAGATTTGATGGATCGGACTCCCTTTTTCTGCTATGCTATAGACCTCCTTTAGGAAATAGAGATTTAGATAGGTTACCCTCTAAAACAGCCGGGTAGTGGCAGCCCGGCTGTTTTCCTTTTGTCCCAAACCCGCAGCGAAAAATATGCTATAATAACTGGGCAAGGCAGAAGCTGGCGTGATGGCGCTGCCTCTGCCGGCCCCTCATTTTCGCCGTCACGATGAAAGCGATGATGGCTACTTCTACCGCTTTCCCCGCAAAGTCGTTCACCTCGATGCGCTGGCTTTGTCATAATTGAGGAGTAAAGGAGATAATCCAATGGATCCCATTAGCATTATTGTCACGGCCCTGGCTGCGGGCGCGGCGGCAGCGCTGAGGCCGACGGCTGAAGCGGCCATTAAGGATGCGTATGCCGGCCTCAAGCTTTTGGTGCAGCGCAAATACAGCCAGGTCGATGTGGCTCCGCTCGAACAAAAACCTGCCTCGGAGGCCAAACAGGCATCCCTGGCTGAGGATTTGAGCGAGGCCGGCGCCACCGCTGACCTAGAACTGCTGGCTCAAGCCAAGGCCCTACTTCTGGCGATCAAACAGCACGCCCCGGAGGCGGCCAAAGCGATCGGCATCGACCTTAAAGAGGTAGAGGCGCATCACTTTCGGGTGGGCAAAGTCACTGCCGAGGGAACAGGCATCCGGGTCGAGCAGGGCCGCTTCAGCGGTGACATTGATATCGGCGAAGTCAGCGCCGGTGATGTCGGGCCTCATGACCCTTCCTGAGGCCGGCAGCAGGTTCTGCCATAGAGTCTGCTGCCTGGTCGATTTATCTGAGAGGGGTTTCGGCCGGCGGTAACATTTACTTTGGCGGAACCCATTTAGTTACGCGGCTGCCCCAATTTCCGATCTTTGTGGGGCTGCCGGCTCGTCCTAATCAGGTTGTAGGCCGGGACACGCTTATTGCAGACCTGGTTGGGCGCCTCACGGCCGGACCTTCCGCTAGACTGGCGCTTGAAGGCGCGCCCGGCATCGGAAAGACAACGCTGGCCTTGCTCCTGGCCCATCAGCCTGCCCTGTTAAGCCACTTTAAGGATGGCGTGCTGTGGACTAGCTTGGGCCCTCAGCCCAACGCCATGCAAAGCTTGGCAGTCTGGGCCGAAGCGCTGGGCCAGGATGTCTCGGCTCTCACTTCAGAAGCAGCTCGGGGGCAGGCGGTCAAAACGGCGATTGGAAACCGCCATCTGCTGCTGGTGCTCGACGACGCCTGGCGTTTTAAGGACGTGGAGTTTCTCACTTGCGGCGGCCCTTACTGTGGCCACCTACTGACCACACGCGATAAAGAGCTGGCCGTTCAGTTCGCCGGCACGGCTCAGATTGAGTCCGTGCCGGTGCTGGATGACGACGCTGCCCGTGCTCTCTGGCAAGACCTCGCCCCGGAAGCCTGCGCCGCTGACCCTCAGGCCATTGAGACCCTGCTTAACTCCGCCGGAGGCTTGCCTCTCACGCTTAAGCTGTTGGGCAGTTACCTGGCAGTGCCCCGGCGCCGTTTGACGGCAAGTCTTACTCAAAAAGCCCTGGTCCAACTGCTTGATCCAAAGTCGCGCTTGCAGTTGGTGCAAAAACGCCTCGGGGCGCAACAGCAGCTCTCGCTCCTGGAGACGATTGACCTAAGCCTGGCGGGCTTGCTTGAACTGGCCGAGGGTCAGAGCGCGGTCCAAGCTTTCTATGCCCTGGGCGCCTTTGCCCCCAAACCTGAGCGATTCAGTTGGGCCGCGGCGCAAGCGGTGAGCCAAGTCGATGAGGACAGCTTGGCCTTACTTTGGGAACGCAACCTGCTTGAAGCGGATGAACACGGTCTGGCGTTGCATCAAACCCTGGCCGAGGTAGCCCGGACGAAGCTAGACGAGGGGGCTGTCGCCCGGCAGCGGGAGTACTACCTATCGCTGGTTAAGCCGGACCCAAACGCTTGGCAGCAAATTGAGCCGATTTACGGCCAGCTCAAGTGGGCCTGGACAGCGGCGGCCGACAACGAAGACCTGTTGGCTTTTCTTAGTCTGGTGCAACATTTCCACATAAGACGAGGATTGTGGCGCGATGAACTGGACTGGACCGAGCGAGCGCTCAGGCTGGCTGAGACCAGGAGCTGGCCTTCGGCAGTAGGGGGGCTGCTGCAAAAAATAGGCGCGATTTACAACCGGCTCGATCGGGGTGAGCTGGCGCTCACCTATCTCCAGCGGGCGCTGGCTGTCTTTGAGACGGCTAAACAGCCTGCGGCTCAAACGGACTGCCTGATTCTGATGGGCCTCCTCTATCGCCGCCTGGGCCAAGCCCGGGCAGCCATAGAGGCGCTGCAGCGGGCGCTGGTGCTCAGTGAGCAAGTGGATCATCGGCCGGGCAAATCTGACAGTCTGATTGCGCTAGGTGACCTGTATCGGCGGTTGGGTCAGCCGGACCGAGCTCTGGCGTTTCTCCAACAAGCTTTGCCGTTTCAGCAAGAAACCGGTAACAAGGTTGGTCAGGCCGATACGCTCTCTGCTATCGGTATGGTCTATAAAGACACCGGTAAATTTGAGCAGGCGCTTGATTGCTTCCAGCAGGTTCTAGCCATCTGGGAAGAACTGGATCACCGATCCGGTCAGGCCGATGTCAGGGATGGCCTGGCCCAGGTTTTTGCGCAACTGGGACAGTTTCAGGAAGCAGCGCAGGTTTTGCACCAAGCGCTCCCGATTTGGCAAGACCTGGGCGACCGCCATGCCCAGGCCTGGACGCTCAGCCGCCTGGGTGAGAGCTATTACCAATTGGGGCAACCTGAGCAAGCCCTAGCCTACTATCGGCAATGTTTGGCGATTCGAGAGGAGATCGGACCGCAGCGAGAGCAAGCTATTACCCTCGAAAACATAGCCTGGCTCTATAGTAAAGTCCTCGGTCAGCCGGAGGAGGCCATCGAGGCTCATCGCCAAGCCCTCGCTGTTTGGCAGGCCTTAGGTGGTCAGAATGAACAGGCCGAAGTCGCCAATCATCTCGGCCATCTTTACAGCGAGCTTGGTCGCTGGCAAGAGGCCTTGGCTGCTTATGAACAGGCCCGCTCGCTATGGCAGGCCTTGGCCGACCAGACCGGTCAGGCCCGCGCCCTCAACAACCTCGGCCTGGTCTACGCCGAACGGGGGCAAGCGGAACGGGCGTTGGCCTTGCTGCGACAAGCCCTGACCCTGGTCGAAACAGCCGGTGATGAAGTCAATGAACGTATATTTCGGTTCAATCTCGGGTTGCATCACCTCGGCCAGAACGAACTTCAGGAAGCCTACCGCCATTTGAGGCGCGTTGTCCAGCTCGATAAGTCTATGAACCACCCAGACCTGGAACACCATCAGACTATGCTGGCCCAGGTACAACAAGCGCTCAAGGGAGAGTCGTGTGCGTAGGCTCCTTTTGTCGCCAAGGCCTGAAGCAGTGCCGGTCGCTCCCGCTCTACCCGGCCTCCCCCGCCTCTGAACAGCCGGTCAGATCAGCAACTTTGGCAACCCAGTCATTCCTGCTCACCTACCCCATCACCCTCAGTAAATTACTGACGGCCGTTTCCGTCGCTCGGGCGATGCTTTCCTCGGTAAAACCGCCGATGTGCGGCGTGATAATGACCCGGTAATGCTGCAGCAGCGACGTCAATTCGGGCGGCTCGCTAGCGAAGACGTCGGTGGCAAAGCCACGCAGTTTGCCGTTATCCAGCGCCGCCAACAGCGCGGCCTCGTCCACCAGGCCGGCCCGGGCCGTGTTGACCAGAAAGGCTCCCTCCTTCATTTGGTTAATGGCCCCTGCGTCAATGAGCGGCTGCCCGGATGGCGGCGCGTGCAGCGAGATGATATCAGCCTGGCCCAGCAGCTCTGGCAGGGAGACAAAGGCAAAATCACCCTGGGGCGCGAAAACCGGGTCGGGATACAGGTCGTAAGCCCTGGCCTTCATCCCCAAGCCGAGCGCTATGTCAACCACGTCCTTACCAATCTGGCCACAGCCAATCACGCCGAGGGTCCGTCCCCGGATTTCGATGCCTTGTTGTCGATCCCACTTGCCAGCTTTCAGTTGTTTATCAGACCACGGGATAGAACGTAGCCCGGCCAGCATCAGAGCGATAGCCAGTTCGGCCACGCCTCGGGCGTTGGACCCGGCCGCTTTCTCAACGACGATCCCCGAAGCACGAGCGGCCTCCAGGTCAATATTGTCCACCCCAACGCCGTTACGGCTAATCACTTTCAGGTGAGGGCACTGCTTTAGCACCTCAGCCGGAATCGGTTCCACTCCGGCCAGGTAACCGACGCAATCCGGCAGCACCTGAGCCAGTTGCTCCAGGCTGGGCTGCTGCCCCGGCGCGGGAAAGATGAGCTCGTATCCCGCTTGCTCCAAAGGGGCCAGCGCCGGGTGCCCGCCCTGGGAAAGCGACCGGGGCGTAACGGCAATTTTTCCTTTCATCATGATCTACCTCCAGCGTGGGGCGTGGAGTTACGCCCCACGTCCTACTTCTGCCACTTAGGATTATCAATAATCGCCGGTTTGCCCTCCTGCTCGACCACGAGCTTACGGAAGCCTTTGGTCTCGATGGTGCCGTAATCGTGACCGGCGTGACCCGGGAAGGCAAAGAAGGTGATGAGCGGTTCGGTGGCGGAGATGTTGATGCTGCGATGGGCATACCGGCCCGGCACGTAGACCGCTTTGCCAGGAGTCAGCTCCTGCACTTCCCAATCCCCTTCCGGGTTCTCCATCATCATGTAGCCGTGGCCGCGCAGGCAGTAGTAGACCTCGGCGGTGTCCAGCACGGTGTGGAAGTGACCCTTGGTCATAAAGTACTCGTCTCCGATCTTGCCGGGATAGGTGATGCTGGTTCCGTAGGCGACCTCTTTCTCACTGTCGGGCACGCCCATGTCAAAGAACTCATAAACCAGCACATCTTCCTTTTCTAGCCGGGCGTTGTAGGCGGCCTCGTCGGCAAACATGCCTTTCATCTTGGACAGAGGGCGCTGCAGCGGTGCTTTGGACTGGGACAGGCCGGTGGCCAGACTAAAATCCACCAGGGTCGAAACTTTATTTTCCATACTCATAATTATCTACCTCCTGAAGTAATACTTGCTGCTATCTGACTAAGTTGATCAAATTTTGGACCGCGGGTCGGGATGTCCAAATGGAACACCTCGGCGATGACGCGGGTCCAACCGTGAATAAAGTAGAGCCAGCCATCTTCGATGGTCAGGTTCTTGGCCGTTTTTTGGGCGCTGGCCTGCTTAAGAAAGATCAGGTCGCCCCGATAATTGAACTCCCAGACGAGGCCGTTTTCCGGAAAAACCACCTCATCGGTCAGCGGCGAGCCGGGAGCGTCCTTGCCCAAGCCGGTGGCATTGACCACCAGCGAGCCGGGCGGCAGGGCGCTGACACAGGCGTCATTGTGAGCGGCCGTAGGCGCCAGGTGATATTCAACCGGGATCTTTAGTCCAATCTGGCGATGCACCGCCTTCATCTCGGCCAGCCGAGTTTCGCTGCGGTTGGTGACCACAATTTTGGCCGGCACGTCTCCACCGTCACCCTGCTTATGATGCAGGTAAAGCGTCAGGGCCAGGGACGAGCCGCCCGCGCCCAGCAGCAGCAGGTGCGCCCCGCCGCGCCGCCAGTAACCGTCCTCCACGATCGCTTCGAGCGACAGACCGCTGGTGATAGGGTCTTTGGCGTGGCCCCACAGCTCGTGACCGCGCTTGGAAATACTGCTGACCTCGTCGATGATTTGGGCGTAGGGGCCAACGCCGTCAAACAGGTCACGGGCCGCCTTAAACAGGTTGAGTTTATGGGTGGTAACCAGGGCCCCCAAGGACAGCGGGTCGTGTTTGATAAAGTTCACCACCTTTCGATAATTTTCCGGCCGGTCATTGGGCGGAAAATCAAAACCCTTGATTACGGCGTTAAGGCCCAAGACTTCGGCCCAGGCCGGAAAGACCTTCATAATTGAAGATTTCCCGGTGGTGACCCCAATAAAGTACATCGTTCTTTGTGCCGCGGGTTGATAGTCGTTTGCCATCCATCGCTCCTTGTTGAATTTAGCCGGTCACCGCGCGGTTGCCGGTAAACCGTTTACGGAGAGTGGCCAGTGAGACTTTGCCGCTCACCGTATCCAGGTAAACCGCCCCGACGATCACCAGGCCCTTGATAATAAGCTGGTAATAAAATGAAACCTGCATCAGGTTAAGCCCGTTATTTAGCACGCCGATGATCAGAGCGCCGATGAGCGTGCCGCTCAACTTGCCTTTGCCGCCGGCCAGGCTGGTGCCGCCCAGCACAATCGCGGCGATGGCGTCCAGCTCAAAACCCTGCCCGGCAATCGGCTGGCCGGACGACATACGCGCCGCCAGGATGACCCCGGACAGACCGGCCGCAAAGCCGCTAATCACATAGACCAGGGTAATGACTTCGGGAATCTTAATCCCGGAAAACCGGGCCGCTTCCAGATTGCCGCCGATGGCATAAACGTGCCGGCCAAAGCGGGTCCGGTACAACAGGATGGCACAAATAACGAACCAGACCAGGGTGATAGCGACCGGGATCGGCACCGGGCCGATATAACCGTTGCCGATGGCCGAAAAGGCCGGATCGTCGTAGCGGGTTGGCCGGCCATCGGTGTAGACGTAGGCCAGGCCACGGGCGATGGTCAGCATGGCCAGGGTCACAATGAAGGGCGGCAGATTACCCCGGGCAATGACCAGCCCGTTAATCAGCCCTAGCAGCGCCCCCAACCCCAACCCGATCAGCACCCCCTGCCACAGCGGAATACCCAGCGACGCCAGCATGCTGACCATCAGACTGCCGCTGGCGGCCACGATGGACCCGACCGACAGGTCAATCCCGCCGGTTAGCAGCACAAAGGTCATGCCCAGGGCAATGATGGCGTTAATCGAAATTTGGCGCAGCACGTTTAGCATGTTGCTGGTCGTCAAGAAGGCAGAAGAATTGACGGCAAAAAACGCGCTCAACAAGACCAAACCCAGCAGCATCCCGGCGTTGGAGATGAGGAGTCTCACCGCCGGATTGCTGCGCCAACTGGGGATCAGGCTTGCTCTTTCGTTTACAACCAGACTCGCGTTCTCGTTTACGGTACTCACTCTACCTCTCCTTCTTTGGTGGCATGCAAAAGGATATTCTCCTTGGTAATAGCCTCGCCCTCGAGCAGTCCGGTGATGGCCCCCTCGTACATGGTGATGACCCGGTTTGACATGTTGATAATCTCCGGCAGTTCGGAGGAGATCATGATGATGCTGACCCCCTCATCGACCAGCTGTTTCATAATCTCGTAGATCTCCTTTTTCGCCCCCACATCCACCCCCCGGGTCGGCTCATCGAGGATCAGCACGTCGGGGCCGGTGGCCAGCCATTTGGCAAAGACCACCTTTTGCTGGTTACCCCCGCTCAGATTCCCCACCAACTGCTGGGCCGAGGGGGTGCGGATGCGCAGCTTCTCGATTAGACCGCCGACCAGCCGTTTCTCCGCCCGGCGATCGACCCGGATGCCGCGGATGATGCCTTTCAAGTTGGCAATGGTGATATTGAAGGCGATATCCTGCATCAGAATGGCCCCTTGCCCTTTTCGATCTTCCGGCACCATCGCAATCTTGTGGGCAATGACATCGCCCGGATAGCGGGCTCTGACCGGCCGGCCGTCATACAGGATTTCGCCGGCCTCCGGCTGATCCAGGCCGAACACGATCCGCATCAGCTCGGTCCGGCCGGCTCCCACCAGGCCAAAAAAGCCCAGGATTTCGCCCCGCTTGAGGGCAAAAGAGCAGTTGCGCACTTTTTTCCCCCGGCTAACCTGGCGCACTTCGAGCAGACTGTGCCCCTCTTTTTGGTCCGGTTTGGCAAACATCTCCGCCAGCTCCCGGCCGACCATCAGCCTGATTAGTTCGGGCCGGTTCGTCTCGCTTACGTTTTTAGTGACCACATACTTGCCGTCCCGCAGCACGGTCACCCGATCGGCGATTTCAAACAGCTCATCCATGCGGTGTGAGATATAGATGATGCCCACGCCGCGCCGCTTCAGATCCCGGATGGCCTCAAACAGCAGCCGGACCTCGTAGTCGGACAGCGAAGCGGTGGGCTCATCCATCACAATCAGGCGTGGTTTTTCGGACAGGGCCCGGGCGATCTCGACCATCTGCCGCTGGGCCACCGCCAGCTCTTCGACCCGCGCTTCGGCGCTCAGGGGCAGGTGGTACTGGTCAAGAATTTCTTGAGCTTTCTGGTTCATCAACTTGTAGTCGACAAAGCGCAGGAAGCCCGAGGTCGGTTCTTCACCCATAAAAATGTTTTCCGCCACGGTTAGATTGGGGGCCAGGGCCAGCTCCTGATGAATCAGACTGATCCCGGCCTGATGGGCAAGATTGACATCGGCGATGTTCCGGGGCACCCCGTCGATATAAATCTCGCCGGCATCGGCCCGGTGAATCCCGCCCAGGATTTTGATGAGCGTCGATTTGCCCGCCCCGTTTTCGCCGAGTAGAAAATGAACCTCGCCGGCCCGGACCTCCAGGTGAACATCATCCAGCGCCTTGACCCCCGGAAACAGCTTGCTTACATGTCTCATTTCAAGCAGGACTGTCTTTTCCATCGCTTCTCTTGGCCCTCCCCAAACAGCTTTAAGGACTGCTGACCTCTCGAACCAGCGCCTCGTTGATGACGCCGGTCAGGACGCCGTCCACCTCAAAGGCGGCGGCCGTGGGCGCTGCCCCGGGCGCTTGTTCCAGCCTGGCCCGGACCGCCTTAACAATCAAGCCGCTGGCGAAATCGGGACTCATGTGGCCGGTGTCGATCACCAGATCAAACGGCGTGGCGTCATCAGAGCGGACTTTGTACGCTTTCTCGATGAAGCCGGCATGCACCCGATCCTCCTCGGCCACCCGCGCTTCGGCCTCGACCTGGTCGATCCCCAGCCGCGCCATCATCCGTTGAACCCGCACCGGACGCGGGGCCTGAATGCGGGCGTTGACCACATCGGCCAGGCCTTGCAAAGGCGCGTAGCTGCCCCGGCCAATGATGACGATATCGCCATGCCGCGCCAGAGCCTTAATCACCCGGTCGAGCATGTCCGCGGTCAGGACAAACTGCTCGTCAAACAGATCCCAGAAGCTGGGCGCTCGCTCAAAAACCTCCTTGAACTGGATTAGGCCGTACTGGCGCAGCGCCCACTCCATAACCTCCTCGCCGGCCACGTGATAGCCCAGCGTCCGCGCCACCTGCCGGGCAATCGCCATGCCTTCGCTGCCCACCTGGCGAGAGATGGTGATAACCGTCATCGCTCTTCTCCTTATCTTGAAGCAGCGGCCCGGGCCGCTTCGACCTGGGCCCGCATAAAGGCCAGGGCCTGGCGGGCCGCTTGTTTGCCGTCAGGCCACGGCGCGCGCCACAAGGCCAGCAGGCCGGTGATGTCGGCGTTGACGACCTGGGGCGAGAACGACTCCCAGGTGAAGCCGCCGCTGTAGCCTACCCGGGCCAGAGCCTTGAAGTAGGTATCGAAATCGAAGGTGCCGCTGCCCAGATAGCCGCGGTTGCTTTCGCCGACGTGGGCATACCCCAGCACATCCTGGGTCGCCTCGATCGCCCCGGCAATGTCCGCTTCCTCGATGTTCATGTGGTAGGTGTCCATCTGCACAAACATCGTTTTGGGGTCAACCGCCCGGACCACCTCGGCGGCCTGACCCAGAGTGTTAATGATGTTGGTTTCGTAGCGGTTGACCGGCTCGATCCCGAGCCGCACCCCGACAGAGCGGGCGGTCTCGGCCAGCCGGTGGTACGCATCCAGCACCCGCTCCCAGGCGCCCGCATCAGGCGGGGCCATGTAGCGATGCAAGGCGGCGTAAGTCACGCCGCCCAGGGCCGGCGCCCCCAAATCGCGAGCTACCCGCAGACAGTCAGCCACGACTTGCTCACCCTTGGCGGCGATGCCGGCGTTGGGGCTGGACAGATCGGCGGTGGGGTTCAGGGCCATCCCGGCGGCCACGGCGATCCCGGCCCGCTCGGCCAGTTTGACCGTCAGGTCCGCAGCGGTGGTGGCCGGATCAAAGATCACGACTTCGATGTGGTCAAAGCCAATCTCGGCAGCGGCATCGATGGCCTGCCGGGCGCTTCCTTCGCTCCAGTCGGTCACAAAGACCAGGTTATGGACTCCAATTTTGTTCATGGTACTTCCTCTACCTTAGTATGATGAGCGGACAATGCCGCCTTCGCAGCGCAGCACGCTACCGTTAATCGCCGGGTTGGTCGCCAGAGCGACGGCCGCTTGACCGGGCCAGGCCGGATCGATCAGCCTTTGCAGCAGCGAGCTGGGCTCCTCTTCCTTAAAGTAGTTGGCCACCACTTCATCCAGGCTAACGCCCTTCTGCTGGGCAATCTGGCCAAAGTACTCCCGCACCGATTCGGTGGCGGTGGGGCCCGGCATCAGGGTGTTGACCCGCACTTTGGTGCCTTTGGTCATCTCGGCCAGAGCCCGGGCCAGGCCAAGTTGGGCGGCCTTGGTCATCGAGTAGGGCACCATCCAGGGAATGGCCTTAATCGCGGCATCGCTGGAGATAAAGAGGATGGCGCCGGAGTTTCGATCGAGCATGTCTCGCAGTACCAGCCGGCTCATCCGCACCCCGGTCATCACGTTAAAGTCGAAATACTGCTGCCAGTCGGCATCGGTAAATTCGAAGAAGCTTCTGCTCTCGAAAATGCCGATGTTGTTCACCAGCACTTCGATCGGGCCCAGGCTGCGCGCGAAGTCGAACAGGGCCTGGTTGTCCTCAAGCTTAGTCAGATCCGCCCGCAAACCGTGGGCTCGCTCGCCAATCTCGGGCAGCGCTTTTTTTAGCTTGCCTTCATCGCGGCCGTTGGTGACCACAATCGCGCCTTCCTCATGAAAAGCCCGGGCCATCGCCTTGCCGATGCCGGTCGCCCCGCCGGTGACGATGACAACTTTGTTTGAAAGACCGAAATTCATTGTCTTGCTCCTCTCAAGATAATCCTCGCCCCAACCCTCCCCTGCCAGTAGGCTAAAGCGTCCCCGGAGACGGTAGGTGGGGTAAGCTAAATTCTTGTTGTTAAGCCGTCGAGCGCGAGGCGGCCGAGGCCCGGCCCGACTGGCTAAGCCACTGTTTGATCGTGCGGCCCCAGACATCAAGCCCGACGGCAATGACGATGATGGCGCCGATGGTTAGGCTCTGCATCGAGGTTGAGACCGCGTTCAAGTTGAGGCCGTTTTGGACCACAATGATGATCAGGGCGCCAAACAGCGTATTGACAATCCGGCCCCGACCGCCGTAGAGACTGGCCCCGCCCACGACGGCCGCCGCAATCGCCTGCAGTTCCACGCCATCGCCGTAGTTGGGCGAGCCGGAATTGAGCCGGGCGGCTAACAAAATCGCGCCAATAGCCGCCATCGCCCCGGCGATGACAAAGGTCAAGAAGCGGATGAGTGGCACCTTGATCCCCGACAGTTTGGCCGCCGCTTCGTTGCCGCCGATGGCGTAAATTTCGCGCCCCAGCTTCATATGCTCCAGCAGGACCACCGCCCCGGCGTACAGCAGCACCACATAAACAAACGGTAAGGGAACGCCAAAGAGCGTGCCGTAAAATACCTGGCGCAGATCTTCGGAAAGCTGAAAGACCGGCGCCCCCGGCCCGATGGTCAGGGCCAACCCCTTAAAGCCGCTCAGGGTAGCCAGGGTAACAATGAAGGCGGGGATGCGCAGGTAGGCCACCAGGAAGCCGTTAAAGGCCCCCAGGGCCGCGCCGGCTAGCAGCGTCAGCCCAATGGCCAGCCACAGGTTGACGCCGTTGAGTTTGACCAGGACCGCCAGGCTCATACTCAGCACGGCGATCATCGAGCCGGGGCTCAGGTCGATGCCGCCGGCCAGGATGACGATCGTCGAACCGATAGCCACAATTGACAGCACCGCCACTTGCAACGAAATGTTTCTAAAATTTTGCAGTTCCAGGAAGTTCGGCGTGGTCAGGGCGATGAAGGCGCTAATCGCCAGCAGCGCCCCGAGCGGCCCCACAAACTCCGACTGCATCAAGCGCGAAAGGCGCGCCTGCCAGGTTCGTTCAATCATCATTAGCTCCTTAACGAGTCCCAAAAAACAACTACGCCAACCCAACTCCTCCGCCCTGTGGCCCGTTAGGCAGGCACCCTCATTAGCTCTTCGGCCGAAGCCTGGACCAGATCCGTTTCATCAACATCCCGGGCTTCTCGAATTTCCACGATCGAACCGTGCCGGACGATGCCAATGCGGTCGCTCATGGCAATTAGCTCGTTGTGGTCGGAGCTGATCAGAATAACGGCCCGGCCCTCGGCGGTAAGTTTGTTAATCAGTTGGTAGACGGCCACTTTCGCCGCAATGTCGATGCCTCGCGTCGGCTCATCCAGAATCAGGACGCTGGAGTTGGCAAATAGCCAGCGGGCAATGACCACTTTCTGCTGGTTGCCACCCGATAGATGGAGCACCGGCTGGCTCAAGTGACTGACCCGAATTTCCAGGTCGTTGACATACTGGTTAAACATCGCCTCCTCGCGCCGCTTGCGCAGCCAGCCCAGCATAGTTAGCTTTTTGAGCGAGGCCGAAGAGGTGTTGGGCCCGCCCGAAAAGTTAAAGAACAGGCCGTCGGCCTTGCGGTTCTCGGTCAGATAGGCCATGCCGGCCTTGATAGCTGCTTGAGGCGAGCGAAGGCTAAGCGGCCGGCCGTTGAGGTAAACTTGCCCCCCGGTTATCCGGTCAACCCCGAACAGGGCGCGGGCGATCTCGGTTCGCCCGGAGCCAATCACCCCTCCCAGCCCAAACACTTCGCCCCGCCGCACGCTAAACGATACATTCCGCACCCCGCCCCGGCTGGACAGGCCGTGCACTTCCAGCAGAGGGGCCTGGGTGGCGTTGCGCTCCTTGGGATAGTGCTGCTTGACCTCCCGGCCCACCATCCGGGCCACGATGGCGTCGATGTCGAGCGTCGTTTCGGCTGCGCTACTGACCACCTGACCGTCCTTGAGAATGGTGATGGTATCGACCAGGGAGACGACCTCATCGAGCCGGTGGGAGATATAGACAATCGAGACTCCTCGCCGCTTCATCCGGCGCAGCAGAGCATGCAGGGCCGCAATTTCGTGCTCGCCCAGGGCGGTGGTCGGCTCATCAAGGATCAGCATTTTGGCATCCAGCAGGATGGCCTTGGCAATCTCCACGAGCTGCTGCTCGGCCACTGACAGCTCGCCAACTAAACGGTCCGGATCAATTTCAATCTCCAACTCGTGCAGCACCTCGGCGGCCTGCCGCTGCATCGCTGGCCAGTCGATCAAGCCGCCCCCTTTGCGTAAGTGCTGGCCCAGAAAGATATTCTCCGCCACGGTCAAGGTGGGGACCAGGGAAAACTCCTGAAACACCGTGGCCACCCCCTTTTGACGGGCCACCGTCGGGTTTTCCAGGCGGACTTCCTGGCCCAGATAGCGGATGCTGCCGCTGTCCGGTTGGTGTACCCCGGACAGGATTTTGATCAGAGTCGATTTACCCGAACCATTCGCGCCCAGCAGCCCGTGAATTTCGCCGGGATAGAGCGTCATCGAAATCCCGTCGTTAGCCCGGACCCCCGGATAGGTCTTGGTAATGTTGTGCAGCTCCCACAGCGGATAAGTTTGTTCTGAGGCCATGCTCGTTTTCTCCTTTGAAAGTACCCCCCTCCCTGACCCTGCCCGCTACCGGGGGAGGGTCAGGGAGGGGGTAAGGGCCAGTTACTGCCCTACACTTACGCCCAGCTCTTGGAGGATCTCATCAGAGGGGGCCGGGAACAGGTCTTCCGGCTTGGACAGGATGTCGGCCACGTTATCTTTGTAGACAATGGTGGTCGGGGTGTTGACATAGCCGCCGGCCGTTTTGCCGTTAAGGATGTCCAGGGTAAAGCAGGCCGCCTGGCGGCCCATAATCACCGGCGAGGCGTTGGTGGTGGCATCGATCAGGCCCCGGTAGATGTCTTCTAGAGCATTCACATCGCCGTCGTAGCCCAGAATGAACAGATCTTCTCGCCCCAATTCCTGAGCCGCGAGAGCTGCGCCCTGGGCCATGTAGTCGTTGGCGGCAAAGAGAACTTCCAGGTCAGGATTGGCTTGCAGGACGTCCATCGCCGTGGTGTTGCCTTTTTCCACACTCCAGCCGCCGTTAACACTGGAAACGATTTCCCAGTTGGTACCGGCCACCCCGTCTTTGAAGCCGCCGCTGCGCTCATCGTTCAGGTAGCCGGGTTCGCCTTCCAGGACGGCCACCCGGCGCGGATCGTCGCCCAACTGCTCGCGGGCCCAGTCGTACAGGGCGTGGTTGGCGGCGCGTTGGTTCACCCCGATAACGCCGTGGATGGGCGTCGGGTAGTCGCGGATATCGGAGTTGATGATGATGACCGCTTTGCCGTTATTGACCGCTTCTTCCACCAGCGGCGCCAGTGCCTGCTCGTCGAAGCTGATCAGGATAATGGCGTCCACATCCGGCTGCGAGCTCACGTCTTGCAGCATCCCCATCTGGCCGGCCTGATCCGAGCCGGAGTAGGGTGACAGCATAAAGGAGTCGAGCCCGTCGCTGTCGCTGGCTTTGGTGATATCTTCGATGCCTTCGTTGAGGGCCAGATGGAAGTTGAACTCGGTACCCATCGGCAGGTAGGCAATTTTGACCTCGCCACCGTCATAGCTGAGGGTCTCCAAGCCCGCCTGGGCCCCGCCGGCCAGGGCCACCGGTTCGGTGTAGGGACCGCACAGGCCGGCGTAAGCAGCGTCAGCCGGACTAAAATCGCCGCCGGCGGGCGCTTGTTCCGTGGTGTCGCTGGCGGCCACCTGGCCCTGCGTTTCAGGATCCATATATTCAGCGCAGTTGTCCTGGCCAATCCACAGGCTATCGACAGCAATGTTGGCCTCGACTTGTTCGCCGGCCAGATACTTGTAGGCGGTTTCGGCGGCGATGTTGCCCATCGTGACCGGGAACTGGGCCGAGGTGCCCTGGAAGCGCCCTTCGCAGGTCAGCTTGATCCCTTCAGCCGAGCCATCGATGGAATACAGCTTAATGTCGGTGCGCCCGGCCGCTTCAATGGCCGACATCGCGCCCATGCAGGACGGGTCGTTGATGCAAAAGACCGCCTGGATTTCAGGGTTCGATTGGAGGAAGTTTTCCATAACCGGCAGCGAGCCTTCGACACTGGCCTTGCCGTCCTGACGGGCGACCACCTCGATGCCGGGGTGACCTTCGATGGCCGAGAAGAAACCATCGGTCCGGTCGGTCACGGCCTTAACAACCGGCCAGTCCAGGAGCGCGACCTTGGCTTCGCCGCTAAAATCCTTAACCAGCGCTTCGCCCAAGACCTGCCCGGCCATAAAGTTGTTGGTGGCAATGGTGCTGACCACCAGCTCTTCGTCCTCAACCGGTACGTCCATAATGAAGACGGGGATATCGGCGTTTTGGGCCGAGAGTAGCGCCGTTTTGATGGCCTTGCTGTCGGCCGGGGCGATAAAGATGGCGTCCACACCCTGCTGGATCATATCTTCCACATCGGAGATCTGCTTGTTGATATCCAACTGAGCGTCGGCGTTGATCAGAGTGTCGCCCTTGGGTTCAAACACTTCACTAAGGCCATCACGCCAATCCAAAAAATGGGGGTTGTTCAAGGTAAAGTAAGAGGCCCCAAAGGTGCGCGGCCCGGCAGCCTCTTCATTTTGGGCCGGGGCCTCCGCGGCTGTCTGCTCTTGGGCCGGGGCGGCCGCCTCCTCCTGCTTTTGAGCGGGGGCAGCCGGCTCGGCCGGGGCGCTCCCGCAGCCGGTCAGGGCCCAGACTGCCAGCAGAGTTACTAGCCCTAAGATGACTGACTTCTTCATTTGGAAATTCCTCCTTTATCGACTCTTAATAATTTGGCTTTGCTAACTACGCGTCACTTTCCATTTGGCACCGGCGCCTGCGCTTCGACGACCAACAACCGGCATCCGGCTTAATGATCTTCCCAATCTTTGACCCGCTCGACCGCCTTTTGCCAGCCGGCATAAAGTCGATCGCGTTCGGCCTGACCGATTTGCGGGCTGAAGCGCCGGTCCAGCTCAAAGGTGTCCACCAGTTCAGCCTGGTCCTTCCAGAAGCCGGTGGCCAGGCCGGCCAAAAAGGCCGCTCCCCGGGCCGTAGACTCGACGATCTTGGGACGCAGCACCGGCACGCCCAGTAGGTCGGCCTGAAACTGCATCAGGAAGTTGTTCTTGGCCGCTCCGCCGTCGACTTTTAACTCGGTGTTGATGATGCCGGAGTCGCCTTCCATGCAGCCGATCACGTCCTTAATTTGATAGGCCATCGACTCCAGCGTAGCCCGGATGATGTGGTTGCGGTTTGCGCCGCGGGTGAGGCCCATAATCGCCCCGCGTGCATATTGATCCCAGTAGGGCGCCGACAGCCCCACAAAAGCGGGGACCACGTACACGCCGTTGGTGTCTTTGACTTTCTGGGCGAAGTATTCGGTGTCCTCGGAGTCATCGACGATTCTCAGTTCATCGCGCAGCCACTGGACCGACGCCCCCACAATAAACAGCAGCCCTTCCAAAGCGTATTCAACCCTGTCGTTCAGACCCCAGGCCACGGTGGTCAGCAGCCCGCTTCTGGACTCGATCGGCGTGTCCCCGGTGTTCATCAGCAGCGAGCCGCCGGTGCCGTAGGTGGCCTTGACCATACCGGACTTAAAGCAGGCCTGGCCAAAGAGGGCGCCCTGCTGGTCGCCGATCGCTGCCGCCACCGGAATCTGGCTGCCAAACAAAATGTCCTCGTTGGTCATGCCGTAGATGTCGCTGGAGGGGCGCAGCTTGGGCAGCATGGCGCGGGGGATGTCCAGCTCACTGAGCAGTTTGCTATCCCAATCGACCTTCTTGATATTAAACAGCAGCGTCCGCGAGGCGTTGGAGTAGTCGGTCACGTGGACTTGGCCACCGGTCAGGTTCCAGATTAGCCAGGTATCGACCGTACCAAAGAGAAGCTCCCCCGCTTCGGCCTTGGCCCGGGCGCCGGGGATGTTGTCCAGCATCCACCTGATTTTGGTGCCGGAGAAGTAGGCGTCGATGACCAGGCCGGTGTTTTCGCGCACGTACTCGGTCAAGCCCTTGGCTTTCAACCCGTCGCAGATGGCGGCCGTGCGCCGGTCCTGCCAGACAATGCCGTTCATAATCGGCTGGCCGGTGGCCCGTTCCCAGACAATGGTGGTTTCCCGCTGGTTGGTGATGCCAATCGCCGCGATTTCATTCGGGCTGGCCCCGGCCTCGCTGATGGCCTTTTTGGCCACGATAAGCTGAGTATTCCAGATGTCCATCGGGTTGTGCTCTACCCAGCCGGGCTTGGGGTAGATTTGCGGGAATTCCTGCTGGGCCACCGAGACGATCTCCCCGGCATGGTCAAATAGAATTGCCCGGCTGCTGGTGGTTCCGGCGTCAAACGCCATGACATACTTTTTAGCCATAACTATTCCTCCTTGAATTTTGAATACCTATCACCGCTTTGTGCGCTATGTTTTGGTTATCTTAGCCTCGCAGACTCGCTGCCTGCGGCTTTAGTCGTGAACGATCATCGTTTTCATGCCCTCGCCGGACAGGGCATGGTCAAAAGCGGCCTTGGCCTCGGTTAACGGGAAACGGTGGCTGATCAGTCTGCCCACCTCGGCCCGGCCGTCGGCAATGAGCATCAGGCTCTTGTAGTAGTCGGAATGGGTGGAGCCGGTCGAGCCGGTTAAGACCAGCCCTTTGTAATGCACCCGGTTGGTGTCGATCGGCACTTGCACCCCTTTGCCCAGCCCCCCGAAAAAATTGACCCGGCCGTGGGTGGCCAGTAGCTCGACGGCCTGGGTTTGCAGCGGCGGCACGGAGGCCGCGGTGATCACCACATCGGCCCCGCGCCCGTTGGTTTCAGCCAGCACCGCCTCTTTCAGGTCTGCTTCGGCGGAATTGATGGTCGCCGCCGCGCCAAACGCTTTGATGGCGTCCAGCCGGTTTTGGCGGATATCGGCCACAATGATTTTTTTCGCGCCGGCAATGCGGTTGAGGATGACGTGCATCGCCCCGATCGGGCCGGCACCAATCACCAGGACCACATCTTCATGGGTGGTTTTAACCGACCGGAGCGCGTTGTAACAGCAAGACAGCGGCTCGGCCAGGGCGGCTTCCTCGTAGCCGAGCTGGTCCGGGATGGGGAAGATATTGCCCCCGGTCAGGGCGATGTGGGGAACGCGCATATATTCCTGAAAACCGCCATCGAGGCTAATCCCGAAGGCCTCATAGTGGGGGCACATATTGTTGTAACCGTCGCGGCAAAACTCACACAGACCGCAGCCGATGTTGGGCGGCGCGGTCACCCGCATCCCGACCCGGTAACCATCGATCAATTTGCCTACGGCGACGACCTCGCCGGCAATCTCATGTCCCAGGACCCGCCGCTCGCCGGCCGGGATCTTGAAGTGGCCATGCTTAAAAATCCTCAGGTCGGTGCCACAAATGGAGGTAGCCACCAGCCGAATCAACATTTCGTTATCGCCAATCCGCGGCTCGGCGACCTCTTCCACCTGGATGACACCCGGTTCGTAAAAATAAGCTGCTTTCACGGTAATACGCCTCCCTACTTCATACTTCCGCCCGCGCCTCATCGGCAATGGCGAATACGACTTTGTTGTACCAAACTTTACGGGCGGCCATCTCGGCGAACATTTGCGGCCCGTCGCTAAGCAGCGGGGTGTGGCTGATGAGCGGCGCGACCTGGAGATCGCCCTGCTGCATATGGTGGATGACCATCTCCCATTCGCTTTTGCCGGCCGGGGTAATTTTGGAGTTCCAGGTGCCGTACAGGGTTAACTCGCGCCGCAAAATGGAAGACACCTGGGCCGCTTTCAGAGTGACATCCCCACTCAGGTCGCCCAGCAGCATGACCTGGCCAAAGGTCGTGGCCGCCTCGATGGCCTGGATGAAAGTGACCGGCAGGCCGCTGGCCTCCACCGCGCAGTCTACGCCGCGCCCATCCGTGCGCGCCTCGACCGCGGCCACGGTGTCCTGCTTGGCCGCGTCGATGACGTCAAAGCCCAACTCTCGCATGATCTGCTGCTTCTTGGGGTCGATATCAGCCACCAGCACCCGGCTGCAGCCCAAAAGCCGCAGCCACTGGGCGGCAAAGGCCCCAATCGGCCCGGCGCCGATGACTAACCCGGTGGCGTCGGCCGGAAGGTCAAACTTAAGCATCGCGTGTAAAGCGACCGCCGCCGGCTCGACGCAAGCGGCGTAGGTCAGGGGAAAGTCAGGCGGGACCCGGACCAGATTGTCCTCCGGGACATAAAGCCGCTCGGCAAAGGCGCCATCCCGGCGCGAGCCAAAGTAGTCGTAACCGGAGCTGACCGCGTATTCGCCAATGCGCGCGTAGGGGTCACGAAAATCGGGGATAAGCGGAAAGACAGCAGCCCGGTCGCCGGGAGTAAACTGACTGCCCGGCGGCGTCTGTGCCACGACGGCGGAGAATTCATGCCCCAAGATCAGCGGGTAGTGGTAGGCTTTCCCCTTGGCAAAGCGCAGAATATCGGAGCCACACACACCCACCGCCCCGATGCGCACCAGGACCGGCCGTTCACCGACGGGCTCGGGCTCCGGCACATCGGTGTAAATCAATTTGCCTTCGCTTTCCAGGACCATGGCCTTCATCGCTAAAACCTCTCTCTCACACTTCCATCCCGTAGCGATGCGCCTTGTGGGTGGGGTACAGGGCAAATTGGGGGATGGTCACATCGGGTGTCCGGGTGGCTACATATAAGGTCGCCTCAGCCACGTTATCAACGTCGATACAACTGGCGTGAATCCCTTCTTTCAGCTCTTTCTCGTCCAGCCAGCCGTCCAGGTAAGCCGGAATATCCTCATCGTACAGCCCCTGGTCAATGATTTGGGTCATTGGCGTCTTAACGTGGGAGGGATTGATGACGGTTACGCCAATCTTTTTATCCTTGCCTTCCAGTAGGATATTCTTGCTAAAGCCCATCATGCCGTGCTTGGAGGCGCGGTAAGGGCTGTGACCGGGGCCGGAGGCCAACCGGGCCGATGAGGAGCCCATATTGATGATCCGCCCGCCGCTGTCCTGTTTTTCCATAATTCTGAACGCTTCCCGGCAGCAGAGGAACACGGCGGTCATATTTGGCCCGATTGTTTTATTCCACTCCTCCAAGGTTACTTCCGTCACCGGCGGAGCCAGCGAGTCGCGTCCGGCGCTGTTGACCAAAAGGTCGAGCCGGTCCCACTCATCGACCGTGTCTTTGAAAAATTTGATGACTTGGCTTTCATCGGTAACGTCGGCGTGGACCGCCCGGCAGAGGCCGCCGGCGGCGGTAATTTCGGCAGCCACGTTTTGCAGCCGTTCGTTATTGATATCGACTAAAACGACTTTGCACTGGTTGGCGGCAAAAATCTTGGCCACTGCCTCGCCAATACCGGAAGCGCCGCCCGTTACGATGGCCACTCTACCGGCTAAAGCTGTTCCTGATGGATACATAATTTTTTCTCCTTTGGTCATGGCTGAGATTTTTCTAATTTGCGTCTAGACCTAGCGGAGGGTGTCGCTCATCTTGCTATGCCCTACGCCACCCGCTTGGATTTAATTAATTCGAATGGATGAGCTTTACCGCCTCGCGAGTCAGGCGAGTGATTTCATCGAACCGGCCGGCCGAAATCAGCGCTGCTTTTACCATCCAGCTGCCCCCGCAGGCTACCACCCGCTTAAAGGCCAGATACTCTAGCAGATTACCGGCGTCTATCCCGCCGGTGGGCATGAAGTTGACCCCGCCGTATGGCTCAGCCATCGCCTTTAGCAGCCTGAGCCCGCCGGACGCCTCTGCCGGAAAGAATTTGAGTAGCGCCAGCCCGCGCTCCAGGCCCATCTCCACTTGCGTGGGCGAGTTGACGCCGGGCACGACCGGGATGCCATGCTCCAGACAGTAGTCAACCACCTTTGGACTAAAACCGGGCGCCACGATGAAGCTAGCCCCGGCGGCCTTCGCCTGCCGGACTTGCTCAAGGCTCAGCACCGTGCCTGCGCCGACCAACAGTTCCGGCAGGGAGTCGCTGAGAATGCGGATCGACTCGGCGGCGGCCTCGGTCCTGAAGGTGATTTCGGCCAGCGGCAGCCCACCGGCCAAGAGCGCTTGACCTAGAGCCAGAGCATCGCTCGTTTGCTCAATTTTTACGACCGGCACTAACTTTAAATGGCCAATTTGTTCAAAGATTGGGTTCATGGCTGTGCATCTTCCGTAAGAATGGTGTAAGTCAGGCCAACTTCGGGCAGGAGCCAGTTCAGCGAGCCGGCTCGTTGCTGCAAGATGGTTTCCGCTGTGCAGCGATTGATGGTGTTAAAATCAAACATCTCAAAATGGTGACCGACCAAGTAAGGGATACCCGTATCGTGGCACAGCGTGATTGCCTCTTCCAGGGTAAAGTTGCCCGGCACACCGTGCGAGCGGCGGAACGGGTCTCGTCCGTTGATAGGGAGCATGGCGATGTCAATCTGTTTGGATGCCAGAGTCTCGGTCAGGCCGGGATAGGGGATGGTATCGCCCGAATGGTACAGGCGCAGCCCGCCCAAAGAGAGAATGTAGCCCAAGTATTTGAAGTTGCCGTGCTCGTCTATTTCCAGTTGCTCGTGGGCGGCAGCCACAGCCTCAACCGTGATTTCGCCGGTCAGGGCCAGGCTTTCGCCGGCAGTCAGGGCGAACAATTTGTGAGAAGGCACGCCTCGCCGCAGGGCGCGCGCAAGGTCGGCTCGAGGCACCAGAAAGTGGGGCGCGCTGGCCCGATTTACCGCCTGAAGGGTGAGCGGGTCCATGTGGTCGGTGTGGCTGTGCGTGCAGAGGTACCAAGCGCAGTTGCGGATCTTTTCCGGGTCAACCGGCACCGGCATCAGGCGCTGATGCTTGAGCTTTTTGTCGCGGTATTTTTCGGCCAACGAGTCAGAGAGGTAGGGGTCAACTAGCAAGAGCGTGGTTTGATACTTCAGGGCGAAACCGGCCTGGCCTAGCCACCAGATCCGCACTGCCTGGTCTTGGTCATCAGACTGACAAAAGGCTACGGCCAGATCTGTTTCGGCTTGGGTCGCTGTAAGGCTAAGCATGTCTTTTCTTCCTTGAAAGTGGGGCACCAAACCGGAGGTAACTTTTGAAGAGAGTTGTCCCCTCTCCCGGCGAGCCGGCGCACCCTGTCGAACACCCGCGTTCATTCCATTCAAGACCGAAAGCGTAGAAAGTTAGTTTTAACGGTGTCGGACTGCCTCAAGTCTTGACATTTAACAAAATTTATTTTATAGTTAAACACAGTATAGAATAAAATTTTATTTTTGTCAATAGTAATATCAAAAAATTTTATTTTTATTATTTCGGCGCCTTCTTGGGTTTGCCCCGTCGTTGAAAGTCGCCGGCATATGCACTATAATAGCCCTTGGCAGCCGTCACTGGATTGACCAAGAAAAGTAAATTGCTCTGCCTGTTTAGGGGCGAGGCGAGATCGCTAATGCTTGCAGTCATTTGAGGCGGGCCGCAGCCCGATTAGTGGAGAATAGCTATGGACAAACCATCACCCGGTGAGCAGCAAAACGTCATCGAGCGGATCTATAAGGAAGCGCCCTATCTGAATCCGGCGTTGCGGCGGATCGCTGACTTCATTGTTGAAAATCCGGATCAGTGCAAAACGATGACAATCAATCAACTGGCGACCGCCTGTAACGTGGCCGAGGCCACGGTCACCCGGTTTGTCAAGGAGATCGGCCTGCATGGATATCAGGAGTTAAAAATCGCCATTGCCGAAGCTCTCTCCTCGAGTAATGGCTCCGACACCCCTGCCGAGGATAACTACGTTTATGAGGGCATCGCCCGGACCGACTCAAATCAAACCATTGTTGAAAAAGTCGTCTATCGCAATATTCAGGCTCTAACCGACACCAAGCAACGACTGAACTTGGCCGAACTGGACAAGGCGGTAGAGGCTATCGAAAAAGCGAATGTAATCGTCTTTTGTTGTATGGGCTCCTCCAGTGTGGCTGCTGAGGAAGGGGTGATGCGCTTCACGCGAGCCGGAAAAAAGTGCTTGCTCTTTAGAGATCAAAGCATTCAGTTAATGACGGCCGCGATTGTAAACCAAAGTGATGTGGTGATTGGGATTAGCAATTCCGGCCGTTCGACGCCGGTCGTTGAGGCTTTGAAACTGGCCCAAGCCAATGGCGCTCAAACAATTGCGATTACCTCCTCTGAAGATGCCCCTTTGGTCAAGTATGCCAGTATTACCCTGTTTACGCCGACAAAGTCCTCTTCCCTAGGCCCGGGTCTTTCTTGGGAGTCGACCACGTCAAAGAGCGCCCAGACTCTGGTGATCGATATTCTGTATGCCTGTTTTGCGGTTAAACACTACGACGAAACCCTGGGTTTCCTCGAACAGACTTACATGTCCATCAAAGATACCAGAGGCGATGGCTGACGTACTTCCCATTAGTAAACAACCCCCGACATGATGTCGGGGGTTGTTTACCATACCCTTGACCCTAGCTTTTATTACTCTATTTCGCAAATCTTTTTTCGTTTTGCGTAAGTCCTAATCTTGCTGAATAAACCAGATCTTGGTCCCGGCAGGCGGCTGGTCACGCACTCTCTCCTTTTTTGGCCGGGCGAGGCCGCTGCGGTTTTGACAGTTCGGGCCAATTCCAGGGTAGCGGCCGGACCTTATACTCGGACCAAAAACAAGGCGGCGCAGCCTACGACTTCAACGCAAACGTCCCTAGCATGAACAAAACATCTTCTAGATCGGTCTCGAACCCGCGGGCCACTTTGCTGAGAGCAAGACTGTACGGATCGTAGACGTAGACGGTTATGCCGCCAAACTGATCCACCCGCCGATGCCGAGTCTCGGACTCCTCCGGCAGGGGAATGAATTCTTCAAGCGGAACCGCTTCCAGATCCAGTTTCAGCTCCATCGCCAGGGCATCGACGGTGGCCTGAAGCTGATCCATGTCTTCGTCAGGCGCGGCCAGGCTGTAATCAATATCCAAGGTGCGCCGGGTACTGCCGAGCAAACACAGGGCGCTCCCACCGAGAAGATAAAGCCGACCTGCGCCTGGATAACGGTCACCCAGCTGCTGTAGAAAATTCTGAATTTCGGAACTGCCTAGCTCGACCACTGGACCTCCAAAGAAAGCTGTCTGAGGAAGCGGTCGGCCGCGTGGCGATAGGTGCCTGCCCAGTTAATAGCCAGGCCACTCCAAGCTCGGTGCCGTTTCGAAGCTGTCCTGAAAGACTTGCTGCCGAAGCTGCAGCAGCGGTGGCAAGCGCGGCCAGAC
>CALMIS010000298.1 GCA_937864185.1 uncultured Chloroflexota bacterium | reverse complement strand
GCCATTCTCCCCGGTGACCCTGGCGGCCACAGTCCGGGCGCTGTTGGATAAGTAAAGTCAGGCAGATAGGCGTGGACCTCCCATGGATAGTTAGCGGTAAAAAGCCAGCGAGCAAGAGGGACAGAAGAAGCAGGCTACTATCCGTCAAGTATACACCCGGAGTGTCAAAATCGCAGGCGGAGAGGTGATGAAAAACAATAGGCAAATCTTAGCGACAACCTATTTTCTTCGCAGAGGGGCCAATAAAAACATTAACCCCTACCGGGCAAACTGCGATGCCCGCCAATCTCCGACTGAAAGTGTATCTACCCTCGTCCCACCATCCCAATCCCACCGCTAGCAGATGATATTTCGCTGGAAAGGGTGTATAATTTTGAAAGTTTAAAGTCCCCATGGAGTAGGGCTTTGTTGTAACCAGTAGACGATAAGGGCACCTACCACCCTTGTGCCCACTTAGTAACTTTACGCCGCTCCGTCAATGGGCGGCGTCTTTAATTTTATCAAAACTGAGAGTGACAACTATACTTTTGCCACAACCCAGTCTGATTATCCAGCGAGACAAAAGAGAATGATAATGGCTGTCACGACCTGGAAACATTCCTGAGGCAGACCGATGACACAACCAACGACTGAAGCGTCCTTACCCAACCCTCTCCTGGCGTTGATCGATGAAGTTATTTGGACGGCCACATTGAACGGCCGCACATTACTCTATGCCAACTCGGCGCTGGAACGAGTCTACGGTCGGCCCATTGCCGATTTTTTGGATAATCGCGACTTGTGGCTAGAGATGGTTCACCCGGACGACCGGGCAGCCGCCGCGCAATCAGCCCATAACCTGTTGGAGCAGAGCCATACAGAGGCCACCTACCGCATTGTGCGTCCGGACGGCGAGGTTCGCTGGATACGTGACCGACAATACCTGATTTACGATAAGACAGGCCAGCCGCAGCACATCGGTGGGATTGCTAGGGATATTACCGCCCAAAAGCAGACCGAAGCCGACTTGGCCCAGAATCAACAATTGCTGACAGCCTTTTTTTCCCAGGCCCTGGATGCCATTTTCTTTATGATGCTGGATGAACCAGTGGTCTGGAACGAGGGCGTAGACAAAGAGACGGTGCTGGATTATGCGTTTGCCCATCAGCGCGTCACTCGCGTCAACCCAGCCTTGTTGGCGCAGTATCGCGCCACGCCGGAGCAGTTTATCGGCAAAACCCCCAATGACCTCTTTAAACCGGCCATTAAGGAGAGTCGGGCGGTGTGGCGACAGCTTTTTGATCAGGGACAGTTACGAACTGAAACCAACGTGCCCCGTTTTGATGGCACGGCGATGATGATTGAAAGCGACTATATTTGCCTTTACGATGACGCCGGGCGGATAACCGGCCAGGTCTGCGTGCAACGCGATGTAACCGAGCGCAAACAGACCGAGGAAACATTGCGCGAAATTAGGGATCGGCTGCAACGGGCCGAGAGTGTGGCCCATTTTGGCAACTGGGAGTTGGACTTAGTTGAGCGCAAATTTCACGGTTCGGCGGGCGCGCGGACCATCTACGGGTTGGCAGGCGATGAATGGCCGCTGGCAGTGGTGCAGGGTGTTCCCTTACCAGAATATCGACCGTTACTGGACGCGGCCCTCGAGGGTCTGATCGAACACAACCAGCCATACAATGTCGAGTTCCGCATTCGGCGTCTCGACGACGGCGAGTTGCGCGACATCCATTCAATTGCCGAGTACGACCCGGATAGGCGGGTTATCTTCGGCGTGATCCACGACATCACCGAGCGCAAGCTGGCCGAAGAAGCTCTGCGGGAGAGTGAAAAGCGGTTTCGTATGGTCCTGCAAGATGTACCGGCTGTTGCGGTGCAAGGCTATGGGATGGATGGTACCACGCAATATTGGAATAAGGCCTCTGAGTTTCTTTACGGGTACACCGCCGAAGAAGCCCTCGGCCGGAATTTGCTAGATCTGATTATTCCGCCGGAAATGCAGGCAGAGGTCAGGCAGGGGATCCGGCAGATGAGTGAGACCGGACAGCCCCTCCCGGCCTCGGATCTGAGTTTGAGGCGAAAAGACGGTTCAAGGGTGTCAGTGTATTCAAGCCACGCGCTGGTGCAAAGGCCCTACCAAGAGTTGGAACTGTTTTGTATCGACATCGACCTCACCCGGCAAAAACAGACAGAAGCGGCCCTGCGTAAAAGCAAAGAGCAATATGATAAGCTTGTCTCCAAGATTCCTGTAGGCGTTTATATTATACATAGTCAACCGAAGGGGGCATTTGACTTTGCATACGTCAGCCCCAAATTGGCCGAAATGTTTGATCTCAAGGTCGAAGATTTTCTGGCCGATCCACAAGTTTGTTTCCAGTTGATTCATCCCGATGACTTAGAGGCGTTTGTAATACTAAATCAGAAGCGACTTCAACAATTGCAGCCTTTTGAATGGGAAGGACGGGCTGTCATCAGGGAAACTACCCGCTGGTTGCGCATTGAATCCACGCCTGAACCACTGGAAAATGGAGACACCTTATGGCACGGCATGGTGACCGACATCACCGACCGTAAACTGGCGGAAGCGGCCAGAAACCAACTTGAGGCCCAACAACGGCAACTCCAGAAGGCCGAAAGCCTCGGGCGTATGGCCGGGGCAGTTGCGCATCACTTTAACAACTGGCTACAAGGGGTGATAGGCTACATCGAAATAGCGATGCTGAAGTTGCCGGAACATTCCTCATCTGGCCCAAATTTGAGGCAGGCGCTGGCCGCGGCCGAACAGTCGGTGGAGATGAGCCGGATGATGTTGGTCTACCTGGGCCAAACAACCGATGCCCTAGAACGACTAGACCTGGCTGAAACCTGTACTAAAAGCCTGACCTCGCTGCGGAAAACTCTCCCGCCCGGTGTGGCGCTGAATATCGATGTCCCCAGTCCTGGCCCGGTCATCACGGGCAACACCCCCCGCCTCCGCCAGTTGCTGACTCAACTGGTCACCAATGCCTGGGAGGCCATGGGGAATGGCCCCGGCGTCATTGATCTGACCATTACCACGGTTTCCGCTGCTAACATTCCCGCCACGGCCCGCTTCCCGCTCGAATGGCAGCCGCGGGAACAGGCCTATGCCTGTTTAGCGATATCAGACACCGGGAGCGGGATCGCCGCCTCGGATATCGAGAAACTCTTTGATCCGTTTTTCTCTACCAAATTCACCGGGCGGGGTTTGGGTCTGGCTATCGTAATGGGGATCATTCGGAGCCATTCCGGGGCCGTGACAGTGGACAGCAGCCCGGGGCAGGGCAGCACTTTTCGGTTCTTCTTCCCGCTCACGCCCCAGGTCTCGACTCGGCTGCCGGAGCCGGTGACCGCCGGTTCCAAAAAGGCGAAGGGAGCAACCATCCTGCTGGTTGATGATGACAAGTTGGTGAACGAGATGGTCGCAGAGATGCTCGTACACCTGGGCTTTACCGTGGTGGTCGCCGAGGGCGGCGTTAAGGCGGTGGAACTGTTCCGGCAGCGTCAACATGAAATCGATTGTGTGTTGTGCGATATTAATATGCCGGGGATGGACGGCTGGGAAACGCTGGCGGCTTTACGCCAGCTATCGCCGGATATTCCGGTGATATTGAGCAGTGGCTACGACGAAGCCGAGGTGATGGTCGCTCAACACCACAAACGTCCTCAGGCCTTCCTGAGTAAGCCTTATCAGATGAGTGAAATTGACCAGGTGATCCGTCGGGTTATGGATAGCTAAAAAGGGGAAGCTTGCTCCCCAAACTGGAGTTGGAGTGCAAAAACATCATCAGGGTATCAACTTTGGCCTCAGTCTGGGACAACTTGGCTGGCCGGTTATGTCTGGGCTAATCCCCTCCTTCTGAGGCCTGGCTCACTTGTCAAGCACCTGGCGCACTTTGGCGGTCAGGGCGGTAGGGGAGAAGGGTTTGGACAGAAACTCAACCTCAGCGGTCAGCAGGCCGTGGCGCACCACGGCATCATTGGTGTAGCCGGAGATGTACAGCACCCTGAGGCCGGGTTGCCGGGCGGTTAGCTGCTCGGCCAGCACCCGGCCGCTCATTTCGGGCATGACCACATCGGTTAGCAGCAGGTCGATCGGCTCCGGACGGGCCTCGACCAAGACCATCGCTTCATCGCCCCGGCGGGCGGTCAGCAACGTGTAGCCTCGCTTTTGGAGGCTGAGCTGGATCAGGCTGCGGAGCTGATCTTCATCTTCAACCAACAGGATGGTTTCGTTACCCCCCCGAAGTTCAGGCTGGGCGGGCTCGGCAGCGGGCGGGGCGCCGGCCTTTTGAGCCGCGGGGAGATAGATTTTGAAGGTGGTACCCTGGCCCGGCTCGCTGTAGACGTGAATGTCACCTCCGCTCTGCTTGACAATGCCATAGACGGTAGCCAGGCCCAGACCGGTGCCCTGGCCCGGCGCTTTGGTGGTGAAGAAGGGGTCGAAGATTTTGGCTTGCGTTTTCTGATCCATGCCATAGCCGGTGTCGGAGACGGCCAGCATCACGGCCGGCCCAAGGGGTGCTTCGAGGTGGGTGCTGAGGTAGACCTCATCAAGCTCCACCTGGGCTGTTTCGATGGTCAAGCGACCGCCGGTGGGCATGGCGTCGCGGGCGTTGACCGTCAGGTTGAGCATGACCTGCTCCAGTTGGCCAGGGTCGGCCAGCACCGGGTGAACCGCGGAGGCCAGCTCGATATTTAGCAGGATATCTTCCCCGATGAGCCGCTTGAGCATTTTCTGGAGGTTGCTGACCAGGTCGTTCAGGTCCAGGAGGGTGGGGGTCAGCATTTGCTGGCGGCTGAAGGCCAACAACTGCCGGGTGAGGCCGGCGGCGCTGTCGGCGGCCTGCTGAATCTGAGCCAGGCTGACCCTTAGCGGGTCGTCGAGGTTCAGGTCGTCTTCCATCAAGCTGGCGTAGCCCTGGATGACGGTCAGCAGGTTGTTGAAATCGTGGGCTACTCCCCCGGCCAGCCGGCCCACGCTCTCCATTTTCTGAGCTTGCAACAACTGCGCTTGCAACTGTTTGGCGTGGGTAATATCCTGGATGACCCCCAAGATCCGGGTAATTTGCCCCTGTTCGTTTTGTTCCGCTGCTTTGGCACAATTCTTGACCCAGATCCATTCCCCTGATTGGTGCTTCAGCCGGAATTCGGCGCTAAAGGTGGGCGCCTGCCCGGCGGTAAACGCTCTGTAAGCCGCTTCTAAAGTCGCAAGATCGTCAGGATGCACCTGCTTGATAACCCATTCCAACCGGTCGGTTGGCGGAGGCAGTTGCTCCGGTTTGTACCCCAAAATCGCCGCCCACCGGTCGCTACAGTAAGGGGCGGCATCTACCGGCACCGCGTTTTCATAGATCCCCAAACCGGCCGCCTCAACAGCCAGAGAAAGCCGTTTCTCGTTAGTTTGCAGCGCCGCTTCAGCCTGCTTGCGCTCGGTGATGTCGTGGACTGTGCCGACCACCTTAATGGGCCGGCGGCCTGTCTCATCTAAAACCACGCTGGCTTGCTCCCAAACGGTCCGGACTGACCCATCGGGCCGCACGATGCGATGCTCATAGGGGAGGAAGAGATAATCTTGGAAAGCTTGATTGACTCTTTGCTGCAGAACCTGGCGGTCATCCGGGTGAATCAAGCTGACAAATAAATCGGCCGTGATCGGGACCGAGCCCGGCTCTAGGCCAAAAATGCGATAACATTCATCCGACCAAAGGTGGGGTTCGACCGGTTGGAGATCGGGGGTGAAGCTCACCTCCCAACTGCCAAAATGGTTGATGCGCTGCGCTGCAGCCATATTCTCGGCCATTTCACGCAGGGTTGATTCCATCTGCTTGCGCGCGGTAATGTCAACAAAGATCCCCAGCAAATGACCTTCACCGATCAGGTCGATCACTTCGGCGGAGATCAGCGTGCCGCGAGGTTCGCCTGATTTGGCGATCATGGTTTGCTCATAGTTATACAGCGCCCCTTGCTGCCGCAACTGCCGGATCAGTTCCGCCCGCTCGTCAGGGTGAGGGTACAGCCCTAACTCAAGCGAAGTCCGGCCAATCACCTCCGCCCGACTATAGCCAAAGAGGTGCAGAAAACTGTTGTTGACATCGATAAAGCGGCCATTATCCTGGCGGGAAAGGCTCATCGCGACGGGGCTGGCCCGGAAGGCTTTAGCAAAGTGCTGCTCGGACGGCTGGAGCGTTCCCTCGGCCTGTTTGGGCTCGGTGATAGCGCGAACAAAAGCGATGATATGATCATCATCGATCCGTTGGGCGTTCATCTCGACCGGGAGCAGGCGGCCGTCTTTGCCGCGCAGGCGGCGCTCCAGCAGCGCCTGCTGACCAGACCGCAGCTCGGTCAGCGGCTCAGAGAGGGCCAAATCTTCCGAGGGTAAGAGATCCCGCCAGGTGAGCTTTAAGAGTTCGGCGGGCGTGTAGCCCAGCATCCGGCCACCGAAGGCGTTGACCTTACTGAGGCGGCCGGAGGTATGGAATAGAAAAACGCCTTCCCTGGCCAGCTCAAAGACAGACCATAACTGAGGGGTAAGGAGGGATGAGAGGGACGGAGCGATTTGACCATTCATCACAGAGTTAGCCTTTCTCTAAATATCGGCCTTCTTTAAGGGGAAGATGTATAGCCGCTGCCGGTAACTGTGGCAAAAAATACGATGTGCAGCCGACTGAGCTTAGAATTAAGCCTCTGGGTTCCCGAAGCTCCAAGAGCGAAGCAAACTACCTGCTCCTTGAGTGAATATTGCCGGGCAGTCTACCGGTTTAACTACTTTAATATCGGCTCCTGAGCTTCTTTCTTTAGTTAGGATTTATAGCTGGCAATCCCCAGCTGTCTTGTAATCTTTTTACGTATAGTTTACTTTCCATACCTAAACTCGCAACACTACCTGACGAAAATAGTCAGTATAGGCCTTAATCTCTAATCTTTAGGGCGGAGTTCTTTCTTAGTAATCGCTAACTGTGTTTGCCCAAAGTGATAATCGGACTCCAGAATGACTTGGTGCAGGTCAGCCGGCAATTTACGCCGGATCTGTTTAGGACTACGGCGATCAGGATCTTGATTAGAGTGACCGAGCAACCCCAAATAACGCAAGCGGCCAGGATTTAACCCCGGATACCGGGGGCGTATGAGACCAGGTAGTTTTGAATTGTAAAGTATAGTCTATTTCGATCGCAATAGCAGCGCAGCAGATAAAGCTGGTTGTTTGAGACGACCAGCAAATGGGTGATTGGGATAGTTGATTGTGTCACTGGTTTAGCCCAGCCTGATAAGCATACAAGAGGGCTACTGCTGTTGGCCCCAATGAACTAGGTATCCTCCAGGGCCATGGAATCCCTGACTAGTGGTTTTTGGGATAGCGGGACATGTTCGATGACCTGGGGTTGATAAAATTTTAGTCGAAAAAGAGGACATTATGAGTTACCTTAGAGTGAATAGCATTTCAAGAAAACTACTGTTTGCCTTAACCATCACTCTGGTCATCGGGTTTGGGTTGATATTTGGGGTGTTCTATTACTCTTTGCAACAGTATGGTGCCTTTGTCTTGAACCTCTCGGATCGGTTGCTCAACGACAAATTTGAGCAAGAACTACAGAGCAGCACCGAAATAGGCGCCACAATGTTGGAAGCGATTTACAGCTTGGAAAAATTATCGGAAGCGGAAAAACTTGAACTGATGCAAAAGGTTTTAGGGTCGGCCCGGTTTGGTCAAGAGGGTTACTACTATGCCTTTCAAGCGGGCGAGGGAATCGTACAAATTCACGGCGCTAAACCGGACTTGCAGGGACAATCACTGTGGGATGCCCAGGACGCGGATGGCAACTATTACATTCGTGAGCTCGATAACGCAGCCCAAGATGGCTCCATGTTTGTGCGGTATCACTATCCAAAACCGGGCGAACAATCAGCTTCCCCCAAACTAGGCACCGCTAAACTCGTGCCGGCGGCTCAGATGTGGCTCGGGACCGGGCGGTATATCGACTCGATCGAAGCTGATGAGGCTGTTATTCATAATGAAATTCAGTCGTTGGCGCGGCAGACGATGCTGGTTTCCTTTGGGATTTTTGCGCTGGTCGCTATAGCCGTGGGTGGGGTGGTATATATCGCCACCCGAAAAATCACCGCGCCCATTGCTATGATGGCCACCATGGCCAACACGATTGCCGAAGGGGATTTGACCCAGAAAATTGAAATCAACCAACAAGATGAAGTGGGCCAGTTGGCCGAAGCCTTCCGCCAGATGGTCGTCTACCTGCAAGGCATGTCGCGGGTAGCTGACCAAATTGCGACCGGCGATCTGACCAGTCAGGTCACCCCTCGTTCGGACAGAGACACTTTTGGCCGGGCTTTTCATCAGATGCAGCATAATTTACGGTATGCGATCAGCCAGTTGAGCGTAAATGCCGGGGCGGTCAACACTACCTCCCATCAATTAGCGGCTATTGCAGACCAGGCCACCGAAGCCACCAACCAGACGCGAGCGGTCGCTTTGCCGACATTGTTGGTGATTTTGGCCACCAGCTTGTTGCCGGCTACCCCCAGAGAGCAGGGCAGCTTCAACTGGGTCCGGGTCTCGGCTTGCAGGTGGCGGGCGATGGCCTCGCCGCTGTCGGGCAGGTCGCTGACATCCAGGAAAGCATCATCTACGCCAAGCCCTTTGGCCGCAAAATCATCGCCTGATAATAAATCTCGGGATCGGGTTCAGGAGCGATGGTCCTAAAGCTGTGGACGGCGAAGTGCTCGGCGGCGACCTCGTGCATCAGCGCATCCGATAGGAAAGAGAAATACCGCCGGGGCTGGTAATGATCCTTTGGCCAGACCCCGGCCCGGTTGGGCCCGCCATATTGGCCCCAGTAGAAAAAGCCGTCCGGCGCCAACAACCGCGCCAGAATCCTGAGCGCGCCGGGTAGATTCTCAGGCGGCAGGTGAAGCAGGCAGTTCATCGCGAAGACGGCCTCGAAGGAGGCGGCCGGGAAGTCGAGGCTCAGAAAATCCATCACATAGGCGGTTAAGCCTTTTTGGCGGCAGCGCTTGACCATCGCCGGGGACAGGTCGGTGCAGGTGACCTGCAGGCCGCTGTCCTGAAAGAACTTAGCGTGGGTGCCGGGACCGGCCCCGATGTCGAGGAGCCTTGTTTTGTCGTGCTTCTGTAGCAGTCCGAGAAACGACTGCCGCTCCTCGATTTTCCAGGGGGCCGGCGCTTGCCGGTCTCGCTCTTCAACCTTGCGGTCGTAAGCTTCGCGTAGTTGATTGGTGAGTTGATCCGCCACAACTTATCCTCCTTCTGCAAGTCGCCGCCTGGGGCTCGGGTCGGGCCATTGTCGTCGATATCAGAATTCAGCATTGTCCGGGAGCCTCTAAAGGTAAATATTCAAACGAGTCAAAATCGGCGATGTTGGTGCTGGGCTGGCCGTTGCTGCTGGTATACATACCGAGGTAAGCGCCGACAAAACCGCCGGCCACCGGCGTGCTGAGCAGACGCCCGTCGACGCTCTCAGCCAGCGGCTGCCAGGCTTCGGGTGAGAGGGCAAAGGCGAAACTGTAAGCTTGTCCCCGTCCTTCCACCTTGAAATAAAGGCGAGGGCCGCCAACGGGGCGGGTGGCAAGGAGGTGCTCCCCCCCGCGCTCGCGCTTGAACAATTGAGCCACGGTTCCGCCGTTTTCAGCCTGAGTCACCACGCAGCGAAACTGAAAGTCGTTGTTTTGCAAGAGGACCAATCCGGCACACTCACCGGCCTGGTCAGGCGTGAATTCCAGGGCAACCCGGACGGCAAAGTTGATGTGCTGCTGCCGGCGACCGATGAAGCAGGGATTGACCGGCTCAGTGATAGTTTCGGGACGCAAGCGCAGACGCAGATAACCGGGCCGCTCGGTTAGACTCCAGAAGTCAGCGCGGGGAGTCCGGAGAAAGTTCCAGTGAGGGGCCAGTTCCTTCGCCTCGAAGTGGTCGCCAGGCGGCGACTCCGGCCACGGCTGCGGTGGCAGGTTGGGAGCAGGATATTCAAACTCAATCCGCCCACTGCCGGGGCTAACGATGGGCCAGCCCTCTTCCCAACTAACGGGGGCCAGAAAGGTTTCGCGCCCCAGGTTGTAAAAGTAGCCGCCGTAGGGCCGGGTAGCCAGTAACACCAGCCACCACTCGCCGGTCTGGGTTTCAACCAGGTCAGCGTGGCCGGTGCAGGCAATGGGGTAAGCCTGCCCCAGGTGGCGGTGGGTCAGAATGGGATTGCGCGGGTTGCCCTGGTATGGCCCGGTAAGGCTCTGGCTGCGAGCGATGGTGACCGCGTGGTTATGGGCGGTGCCGCCCTCGGCGATGAGCAGATAGTACCAGCCGTTAATTTTGTACAGGTGCGGTGCTTCAACCTCCAGGCTGCCTTTAAGCGCTCCATCCCACAGGCTAAAGGTGGGACCCATCAACTGCATCGTGTCCAGGTTGAGCTCTTGCAGGTAGATTTCTTTGTGATGCGGGTACTGGGCTCCTTGCGGCGGCACGCGGTTACCGGTGTACCAGGCCCGGCCATCGTCATCAAAAAAGAGCGACGGATCGATACCCGGCGCATCCACCAGCCAGTACGGCTCGGACCACGGGCCGGTCGGGTCGACGGCGGTGACAATGAAATTGCGCTCATGCCCCTGGTCGTTGACCAGGAGATCGTAATCGTTGCCGACCCAAGTGTTAGCGACATAAAACGTGCCGTCGTGATGGCGAATGGTTGGCGCATACAGTCCCCGGGACAGACCGTTACTAATCACCAGTCCATCGAGGTTGAGCTGCGAGGGGCGGTCCAGCACATGGCCCAACTGCCGCCAGTGGACCAGGTCGCGGCTGTGAAAGATGGGCAGACCCGGATAGTATTCAAAGCTGGAGGTGACCAGGAAGTAATCCTCGCCCACGCGGCAAATGGAAGGATCGGGATAACAGCCGGGCAAAATTGGGTTGCGGAATCGAGTTTTTCGTTCGGTCATCTGGTTAACTTATTCGGTTTTTTCGATTTGACAAATCGCTCCTGCCTTAACTTGTCATAGATGGGGTAAAACTCCATTTAGAACATTCTTGACTGCAGGAGGCCGGTCGAGCTAATTTAAAGTCAATAGAAATAGCTCTCTTTTTGGCTGGTACTCACCCAAATTGGCCTGTCATTCGGCGGAGGTCGATGTTACTATAAATAAAAGATCAATGAAAAGAGAAAGCAATGGGTGATAAAGTGAGGCAGATCCTGGTTGTGGCTACCGTACTGGCCGTTATCGTCGTTAACATCCTGGCTGATACTTTACCGATTGGAGGGCAAACGACCGGCGCTGTGGCCAACCAGTTTGACGTTTACTTTTTCCCCGCCGGATACGCCTTTGCTATTTGGTCCGTAATTTACCTGGGGCTGGTCGCTTTTGCTGTGTACCAGACCCTGCCAAACCAGCGAGATAACCCTCGCCTGCGCCGGGTAGGGTCCCTGGTTGTGCTGACGGGCCTGGCCAATATCGCCTGGATCTTTTGCTGGCACTATGAGCTGTTTTCCCTGTCCATGCTGGCGATACTGACTCTGCTCGGCGGGCTGATCGCGATTTATCTGGGGCTGCAAGTGGGGCAAATCCCGGTCTCAACGGCCGAAAAATGGCTGGCCCATGTGCCATTCAGCCTCTATCTGGCCTGGGTCACCGTCGCGACGATCGCCAACGCCACGATCTGGCTGACCTACCTGGATTGGGGTGGCTGGGGCATCAGCCCGACCGTCTGGACGGTAATTATGATTATGGCGGGTCTGGCCATTGCCGTGGGGGTCAGCTTGCCCCGGTCTGACACGGCTTACCTGCTGGTGATCGCCTGGGCCTGTACCGCTATCGCGGTCAGGCAGACGGAGGTGACCCTGGTTTTTGCTGCCGCCGCCGTGGCGGCTCTGCTGGCGGTGATTCTAGCCGTCACCACTTTTCGTAATGACTATCGCGAGTCGGTGCCCCGGCCAACATAGGGGAGAATGTTGCTCACGACCAGACCGCCGGTCAACGACCTCGACTATGGCCGACAGGTCGGCCGGCCAGCCACGCTCGATCTGCTCCGCCAGCGCAGCGGCGTTAGATGATGGAAGGCACGGTCACTATGTCATTCAAAACGATTGCGGCGACAGCCAATGCTGCGATGTCATCTCTCCTTGATCACAATCACCATTTATCTGTCACTTTGCTCTGAAAAAGGCTTTCACCTTACCACTCGGGTGTGGCCGGCCGTTGTTTATTAGCGTGACCCTCACTGTGCTACTGGGTGGTATCCAGCAGCCCGAACAAATACAAACCGGTGAACAGAAGCAAGAAGAGCGGGCGCAGGGTGAAGTAGCCCAACCAGAGGGCCAACTTCTCCTGTTCCAAGGAGCCGATGTTGACGACGATGCACCTATATTTAAAATTGCAGGCGTAGACCTAAACTTTGGTGCTACCGTTTGTTATAGACCCCGTTAAAGCAGAGGAAGCAATGACAGAAACCGATTATCATAGCCAGATCAGCGCCGACGTGCGACTGTTGGGCAATTTATTAGGCGAGGTCATCCGTGAGCAATCCGGCGAAGGGCTGCTTCAACTGGAGGAACGGATACGAGGCTTGGCCAAGGCCCACCGCACCGGCGTCCACCCGGCGAGTGAAGCAGAGTTGGTTGCCCTTATTGATGGCCTTAGCCTGAGCGATAAAGAAACCGTGGCTCGGGCCTTTACCGTTTACTTTGAACTGATCAACCTGGTGGAGGAACACCATCGCGTCCGCATTCTGCGAGAGCGTGAGCGGGCGGCCTATCCTGAGCCCCTCCCAGAAACCATCGCCGGGGCGATCCAGCAACTCCAGGCAGCCGGGGTTGAGGAGACGGCCATGGCCGACTTGTTGGAGAAACTGTCCATCGAATTAGTCTTCACCGCTCATCCCACCGAAGCCCGCCGCCGGACCATTCTCTCCAAATTGCATCGCATCGCCCAAACCTTATTCGATCTGGAGCTTTATGATTATCTACCCGCCAAGCGCGAGGAACTGCTGGCCGAGATCCGTTCAGAAATTACTCTGTTATGGGTCACCGAGCGTAGCCGGGCGATCAAGCCCACCGTCGTCGATGAGGTCCGTACCGGCCTGTTCTATCTAAACACCACGCTTTGGAGCGTCATCCCCCAGGTCTATCGAGCTATGGCTGACGCGATTAAAACCTATTATCCTCAACTCTCTCCGCCCGGTCGATTTTTGAGCTTTGGTTCTTGGATTGGCGGCGACCGCGATGGCAATCCCTTTGTCACCGCGACCGTCACGGCCGAAAGCCTTCACCTCCATCATCGTCTGGCGACCGAGAAACATCGGGCGGCGGCTCGTCTCCTGGACCGTTCGATGAGTGTGTCGAGTCGATACATCCCTAATCCGCTAGAATTAACTTCAGAGTTGGATAACGTGCCTAAGGAAAAAATGTCGGACCATGTCGCCTACCTGCATGAGCGTTACCCGCATGAACCGTATCGCCTGCTGCTGGCTGAAATGTCCGAGCGATTTGCGGCGATGAATCGAGATGACATGGTCGCGCGCCTTCTGCGCCCGACCAGCCGGGCTCGCTCTGACCGGCAGCGGCGGGATGACTTTGTGCGGCGAGTTGCGTTGCTTGAGCAGTCATTGCGAAGCAGCGGCCTGAGCAGCGTCGCGGATGCCGATTTACGCAGCCTGCACCATCAACTTCAGACGTTTGGGCTGCACTCAGCCTGCCTCGATATTCGCCAATACAGCGACTACAACGCCAAGGTCTTGGCCGAGATATTTCGCTGTCTGGGTTATGCCGATGATTACGCCGGGCTTGACTCAACCGAACGAGTGGAGCTGCTCTCTCGGTTGTTGACCTACTGGCCGCCCGATCTGTCGCTGCTGGCCGGCCTCTCGGCGGAGACAACCGAGACTCTGGCCCTGTTCAAGCTCTTGCGGCGCGTGGTCGATCAATACGGCCCCGAATTCATTGGCCCTTACATTGTCAGTATGACCCGCGGTCCGGATGACATTCTGGCGGTGCTGCTCCTGGCCCGCTGGGCCGGGTTGTGCTTGCGGGCCGATGGCCACCCTGAAGGGTTAGCCCTGGCGCCGCTGTTTGAAACCCGGGCCGATCTGGCCGCCGGCCCCGAGATTATGGCGCAGTTATTCAACCACCCCCACTACGCCGAACACCTCCGCCGCCGCAACCAGCAGCAAATAATCATGATCGGCTACTCGGATAGCAACAAAGATGCCGGTTATATCGCGGCCAAGTGGGAACTGTTCAAAGCGCAGGATGCTTTGGCTAACCGGTGCCGTGAGTTCGGTATCGACCTGACCCTGTTCCATGGGCGCGGCGGCACCATAGCCCGGGGCGGCGGCGCGCCCAACCGAGGGGTAATGGCCCAACCCCGAGGGACCGTCGCCGGTCGGCTGCGGTTGACCGAACAGGGCGAAGTGATCGACGCGCGCTATGGTCACCCGTCGATTGCGCGGCGTCACCTGGAACAGATGGTCAATGCCGTCTTGTTGAGTAGCGCCCCCCACTCGCCCCTCCATCCCCCGGTTAACCCTGTTTGGCGAGCGGCGATGGACAACCTGGCTGAGGCGGGCTATCGCGCCTACCGGCGGCTCGTTTATGAGACGCCGGAACTCCTGGATTATTGGCAGCAGGCCACGCCGATCAACGAACTGGGCCAACTGCGCATCGGCTCTCGCCCGGCGAGGCGCTCCAACAGCAGCATGATTACGGATTTGCGGGCAATCCCCTGGGTTTTTAGCTGGATGCAATCGCGTCACAACTTGCCGGGTTGGTATGGTTTCGGTACAGCGCTGGCAGTCTACACCGCGGATGAGGCTGGCCTACAGCTTCTTCAAGACATGTATGCCAACTGGCTTTTTTTCAAGGACGCCGTTGACAACGTTCAGGTTTCGTTGGGCCAGGCCGATATGGGCATCGCCCGGCAATATGCTAATCTGGTGGAGGACGAGCGGGTGCGGAAGATGATCTATGCCGATATCAAAGCCGAACACGAACGCACATGTCAGGCCGTGCTGCAAATCACGAACCAAAGCGAAATTCTAGCCGGTCGCTTCCTGCAACGCTCGATTCGGCGGCGGAACCCTTATGTCGATCCCCTTAACTTTATTCAGATCAGCTTGCTCCGTCAATATCGCGCTCTGGACAACCCTGACGGCCCGGAAGCCGAGGCGATCTTACAGGCGATTTTACTGGCGGTCAATGGCATTGCTTCGGGACTAAAGGCAACCGGATGATCTGTTCGAGGCCAAGGATTTTGTCGAATTCAGGCCGAAACACGGGCTTCGGTATGGGGGGTGATAAGTTAAAATGCCGTTGGTTGCTGACCAGCCATAAATTAGCCAACTGTGCCCAACAGCACAATAGGTCCACTGGGAGCGGGGCTGCCGCCGGCCGGTTCCACACTTACCCCGACCGCAGCAAAATCTCGCGCCGTGGCGGGAATTTTTAGGGGTAGCCAGGCCAGGCCGTCAGTTTCCACTTCAAGCAGGCCGGCCGGTTGAGGGGCGTTATCAGCCGGGATGAGCCAAAGCTGATAAGTCTGCTCCGCCGGTAAAGGTTCCAAGCCGCGCAGCACGAGGACGGCCTGGTCAACAGGGTTGAGGTAGAGGACGCCGCTGGCTTCGGGGGATTCATCCGTTCCGGGCAAAAACACGGTGCGATCAGCGCTAGCAACCAAATTCATCAGATCTTGATTGACTTGAGCTTGCTGCCGCAGCGCTTGATTGGCTTCTTGCAATTGGCTGTTAGCCAGCCTGAGTTCAGCCGCCTCGGTCTGAAGAGTGTCAAGGGTGACACTGGCCTGTTGAAGTTGGTTGTGGCTCGTCTCCAGTTGATGCTGGAGATCTTCAACGGTTTGCTGCAAACCGGCATTGCTCTCTTGCCACTGCTCGCTCTGGCGCTGCAAGACCCCAAATTGAGCCGTTACCTGGCTCAGTTCGGTCCGGATTTGAGCGGTGTAAAGCCCCAGCACAGCCAACCCCATCAAAGCGCACCCTGTCGCCACAAGCCAGCGATGGTTACTCAGGGTCAAGCCCAGCCTGACCCACCAACTGCCGGTTTGGGCAGTCTTTGAAGTTTGTTGGCGCGGCAGATCAGAATTACGCGCGACGGGCCGAGTTTGGGGCGCGGCCCCAGTCTCGAGCGAGGCTTGGGCGCCGAGGTCGGCCTGGACACGAGCCAGTAGTTGGCTTTTGGCCTCGGTGGGCAAGGGAACATCAGGGGCAGCAAAAGCCATTTGAGCGACGGTTAGTTCGATGTCATGAAGTCTGGCAACTAACGCCTGGCTATTGCTTAAATAAGCATCAACCGCCAGCATTTCCTCAGGTTCTAAAGCGCCCAAAGCGTAAGCGGGTAACAATTCTGAAACTTGACTGTAGGTAAGTTCAGTGCCCATGCCTTAATCGGGGAAATTGTAGCGATAAACTTATGAAAGGTCAAGACTTTATTGTCCCCAGGCAAGAACATCGTACCGAGCGATGGGTTCGACCGGTGTAGGCAGGCAGATTTCAAAACCGACCGACTGGCCATCAGCAATATCTTCGGGAAAGATATCTTGGTTATCACTAAATCCGACCACGCGCCCTTGATCATCGTAAAGAGCCGCGCTAATGATCAAATAATCTTCCGGTTCGTCGCCCGAGGTTTCAAGCGTACCGCCTAAACAGTAGTTGCCATTTTCATTCCGTTGGTTGAGATCTTTAAACTCAAAATCTTGGAGTAGTTTTTCATCGCTTGGGTTAGCCTGTACGCCCAGGTCATAGCCGGCGGTCTCGCTAATGCCTTCGATGATCAGTTCAAATGGCACCCCCCCGCCGGGCAACACCAGATCGACCGGCCAGTAGCCGTAGACCAAATCGTCAGCGGCAATGACCTGACCTTGAGCATCGTAAAAGGTGCCCTTAACCTCCTCAATCTCTTGAGTCGAGGTGGTGTTGTTGACCAGATGGCCGGACAGCAACAACCCGGCCTCTTCGTGAGGCCGGAGTTGAACGCCGACAAAAGCCCAGTCGGCCGGAGGCGGGGTGGGCGTGGGCGTGGTTGTTGGCGCTACCGTTGGCGAGGCAGTCGGGCTAGGGGTCGACGTGGGTGTCCAGGTTGGCGGCAAAGTAGGCGAGGCGACGGGCGTGGCCGTCGAGAGTGGCGTCTGGCCTGGAGGCGGCGTCATGACCGGCGACAGGCCAGGGGTCGGAGGCGTAACCGGCTGTGTAGGCGGGACTGGGACCGCGTCGCCAGCCTCAGCTATGGACAGGGTGGCCGTAAACGGCGCTAAGGCTGGTTCGGCCTGGGCTACTACGGCCGAGTCGACTGGTCCGGTGACGGGTGTAAAGATGCCGGTAGCGGTCAGGGCCAGCGGCGTCGTTTCCAGGCTGGCCACCGGGGTCGGTAAAGAAGGCGGCGCGGCAATCAAGGTGGGGACAAGTGTGGGCGTCAGCGTGGGCAATTGGTTTTGAATAAAAATGGACCGGGAGACCGACTCGCCGGCCGGTGAAACGATCTGGAGCCTCTGAATCCGGCCGGCCACAAAGCTGGTACAGGTGCAAGCCAGCATGGCTAGAAAAACCGCCGCTAAGGTCAGGAGATCGGCCAGGCTTAGCAGCGGCCGAGGTCGCCACCGGGCCGAGAATCGCTCGGCCGGGCGAGGCGAAATATAGCGAACTACCCTTGCTGGAGGGCGCCGCATGGGCTGACCCTGGCTCGCCGAACGGTGAAAATCTTCAAAATTTTGCATAGTATTTCCCTCTTTGACAAGACGTTAGCAACGATCCTTAACCGTTATTAAAAACCAGCGTTATCGTGGCGATAGCGGCGGGCACGACGCCGGTTTGGACCAAGGCCTGCCAGGTGATGACCAGACCGGCCCCTACAATAAAGAGAGCGCTCAGGGCCGGGGCCACTCGAGGCAGGAGCCCGGCGGCCAGGGGTAGACGGCCCATCAGGCGGCCGGAATGAACCCAGAGTAAGCCAATAGCGGTTAAGACACTGGCTAACCCCAGGCTAAAGGCCACAATCAACACCAACCCAAAACCGATTCGGCCCAGGGCAATAGCGCTGAGCATAACGACCAAGGCTGAAGGACAGGGCGCCAGCCCGCCGGAAATTCCCAAGGCCAGTAAACTGCGCCAGGTGACCGGCGAGCCATCGGCGCCGGGGGGCAGGTGACTGTGATCATGATCATGGTCATGATGATGATGGTGGTGATCATGATCATGACCGTGGTCACGATGATGATGATGGTGGTGATCATGATCATGACCGTGGTCACGATCATGGGGTTGATGAGGGTGATGGTGGTCGTGGGGGTGATGGGAGGGCTGACCTAAGAGCTGGCGCCATCGACCTCTAAATAAGGACAGGCCCAATCCGACCACCATCAAGCCAGAGACAACGCCCAGCCAGGGATAAAGTTGATCAGGCACGATAAAGCGCGAGGCTAAGAGCGTTAAGAAACCCAGCCCGAAAACGCCAAGCGTGTGGGTGATCGTCGTGGTCAGGCCGAGGAAGAGGGCATGGCGGCTGGTGCCCCGTGAACCAACCAAATAAGCGGCGACAATGGTCTTGCCATGGCCAGGCGTCAAAGCGTGGGCAGCGCCCCAGCCAAAAGCAATGGCTATCGCCAATAAGAGGCTTACCGGCCCGAGTTGCTCCAAGGTGATCAATCTGGTAAAACCATCGTTCCGATCGAAGCCCAAGACGCCAGTTTCATGAGAGAGGCCAGAATTGGGGGAGAAGAGGAGGGGAGAAGAGTCTGCCGGGTTGGAGGCAGACGCGGGATGCTGGTTGGCTTTGGCGGTTGACCCTAGGCTAAACTTTACCTCACGTTGGTCAAGCGGATTGGCCAGGAGGTCATCGGGATAGGCGGACAGACGCCGGCTGGAACTTTGACTATAAGCAGCCAACTCTCCCTGGAGCAAAACACCGTCGCCGGTCACCACGATTTCGCGCCAGCCCAGCCGCTCGGCATAGGCGTTATTGTTGAACTCCACGTACGTCTGGCTCCCGTCTAAAGCGAGGGGCACTTGAAAAGTACAATTTAAACGAAGGGTGGGTAAGCCGCCCGCCCCGGGCAGAAACTCAAGGGCTGATGACTCTCCCATTAGCGGCTCTGGCCGGCCGTTTAACCGCAAGACCAGTTCGGTTTGCAGCCTGTGGCATTGAGCCACGTGGTAGGGAGCAGTTTCTTCAGGATCAGCCCGGCCGTTGCCATTAGCGTCAAGGGCAGCAATCTCCTGAAAGGTGGGGATCTCGGCCATATCGAGCAGATAATCAATCACGATAGCCTCTGGCTGAACATCCAGACCGGCATAGTGATTGATGGTAAAGTTGCCCAGGGGATGGGCGGCGGCGGTTGAGACAAAAAAGGGGGTGGCTGTTATCAGGAGCAAAATCAAAGTAACAAATCTAACTCTCTTCATGATGACCTCATCTGTTGCGTAATTGTTTGAGGGCAGCCTCGGCTACCCGCGTCTGTAATAGATCAAAATGGGGATTGATCGCCAGGGCCTCGGTCAAAAAACGCTCGGCGTCAGCCCAACGACCTTGGGCTTTAGCAATTAAACCGGCATGGTAATAGAGCTTGGCGTCTCGGGTGCCTAACTTCATCGCCTGCTCCATCAAGGGTTGGGCTTCTTCATACCGCCCAAGTTTATAAAATGCCCAGGCGGTGGCATCGTACCCATGAATATCCTGGCGAAATTCAAGTTCGGCGGTGGCCAGGGTCAAGGCCTGGGTGAGCTGCCGGTTGCGATCGCTATAGAAATTAGCCAACTGGCGGTTATAGACGTCCTGGTTGATCTCAGCCAGGCGGCCAATAAAATCGACAGTCTCGTATTGACGTTCGGCCTGATCTGGCTGACCGGTAACCAGATAAACGTCGCCTAAAGCGGCCACAACCTCGGGTTGAGGGATAATAGCCACGGCCTGTTGGTAAAAATCAATGGCTTCGGCATACCGGGCTTGGGCGGCCCGCACTTTACCCAATCCGGCCAGAGCCAGGTAATAATTATCAACTAACTGAAGCGCGGCCTGGTAATGTTCACCGGCTTCGTCCGGCTGGCCGAGATTAAAATAAAGATCGCCCAAGCGAATCAGGTACCAGGCCAAATCTTCCTTTGATTGGGCCTCGGCCAGGGTTGGGCCGGCCGCTTGCTGTAAGAGACGTAAAGCCTCTTCGGGCCGGCCGTGCAACTCGGCTTGGTAGGCCAGGCGAGCCCAGACCGGCGGCGTCGCCGCTCGACCGCTCAAGTCAGTATAAGCCTGGTCAGCCGCCTGATATTGTCCGATAGCTAGATAGGCGTCGGCCATAATGGCTAAAGCCTCGGTGCGCCGAGCATCCTCTTGAAAAAGGGCCCGGGCCAACTTCAGAGCTTCGCCGAAGTCATGTTGGGCAAAAAGAGTCGAGGCCAGGGCCAGCCGGGCGGTAGTATTATTGGGCAGCAGCCTTATAGCCTGGCGCAGCGCGGTTTCGGCCCGCTGGTAACTACTGATATCTCCGGTCTGGCGGGCCTGCCGAAAAAATAACTGGCCTAAAATGGTCAGGCTGACTGCATCTTGGGGGTTACGTTCAACCTTTTGTTGGAACACCGCAATACCTTCAGCCGGAGAAGGCAACGCCGCAAACTGATCGGGATCGATCTGGCTCAGGTCTTGAAGCAGCGGCGCCGTGGCCTTGCCCGAGTTATAGAAGAAGGCTAAGTGAGAAGTAACCACAATCGTCAGAGTCATTAAGCTAATCATTATCAGTCTGGATTTAGTCATTGCTTGCATCTCCCTAAGTTAAGTTATCCGCCCGGAACATCCCGGTGAAGCCGGGGACTCCACCGGGATAAGGCGAGACTAGAGCCAAACTAGTTGGCCGGAGCCAGGTAGGGGAAGCTATCGCGGAAGGCTGAGTCGTTACCCACACAGTCCGACGGCACTTGACCGTTGGTCACCAAAGCCAGTTCAGCGTCGATCACGTCGTCGGCCAGTTTGCGGCCGTTCAGGAAACCATCCGACGAAGAAGTATCGACCGTCAGGATATCCGGGAGTAAAACATTGGCCAGGTCTTGGGCTTGCTGCGCTCCGGCCCCATAGAACAGTTCCAGGGTATCAACCACTTCGCCGCGGAAATTGCCCTGATCATTCTTGGGTTTTCCGGCGTTAAAGTTGTTTTTCTGGGAAGGCTCGGTGCCGGCTGGTTCAAACGGATTGTTGGGAACAAAGACGGTGTTGATGGCCGGGCGGCCCATGCGGTCGATCTGGTTGCCAGCCAGACCGGTCCGGGCCCAAACCCCAATCTGGCTGGGGCCAAACCACTTACTCGGAACTTCCACGGCAATGGCCAAGGTATTCAGGCCTAAAAAGAAGTTCTGCTCTTTGCCATCGCAGAAACTGCGGCCGTCCGCCCCCAGGAAGCCGTTCAAATCAAAGAAGAAAGGGTCATCGACCAAACCAGCAAATACTTTGGCGTCGCCCTTCTTAAGCACTTCGTTGGTCCAACCTTGGGCCAAATTCTCATTAAGCCCCGGTCCAGACCAGCGAACCGTGACTCGCTGCCCTTTCTTTTCCACTTTTCCAAAATTAGCCACAATTCGGATGTTTTCTCTAGCGTCGCTGTTGGTATCAATAAAAAACTGATACCGCCCTTTGGTATCGAAGGTGGTTGGGCCAATTGCCCCGGCAGCCGGGCTAACGGTCATAATCAGCACCGTATTTTTTTTGTTAGCCGGGGACTGAAACGCATAGACGTCATTGATGTCTAAGGCAGGAATACCACCCGGAGGGGTTAGTCCCGGCGCATCCAGGTGGTCAGCGGCCCGGCTCGGCCTAGCCGCTACCCCAATACTTAAGGCGATGGCGACCAAACCGAGGACGCCAAGCATAGCGATTATCTTTTTCATGGGTAAAGATTCTCCTTCATTGTTATTTAGAACCGCCTAATCTCCATAAAGAGCCTGCTAATTCAGGCAAAGACCAACAGAAATTAAGGATTTGATGGGTCCAACTAATTCATAAACACTCCTTACTCCCAATTTTTGACCTGGGGGTTTCAGCTAAGATGGCGTGAGGTAACTGTCCAAATTTTTTGTTACCCATCTTTCCTGACGCGAAAAAATGCAAAGTGGATGTATGAAAACAGGGGAAAATAAAAAATCCGTTTCGTCAAAACGCAAGACGAAACGGATCAAGAGGGACAGGTTATTGTCAGCAGAGAGGCTTAAAGATGCTCGGTAGAATAGCCTGCCGAACGGAGGATTTGTTCCAGCTTTTCCAGGCCTAACCGCAGCCGGGTTTTAATTGTTCCCAACGAGGTATTGGTCTGCGCGGCAATTTGGCGCTGGCTCATGCCTTCAAAATAGGCTAACTCCAGACAACGACGTTGCTCGGCGGGAATGTTTTGGAGGGCCTGGCGAACAGACTGTTGTTGCCACTGCCGTTCGGTAATCTGTTCGATCTCGGCCCCGGGGGTGACCAGTTGATCCCACACCGGCTGCTCCTCCTCCGGTGAGGTGGCTTCCGCGGCTTGGGGGCGAGCCTTTTGGCGGCGAAGGTAATCCAAAGATTTGTTACGGGCAATGCGAAAAAGCCAGGCCGCGGCCGCGCCTTCACCTCTAAATTGGCTTTGGTTACCCGCCTGCCACACTTGCCAAAAGGTCTCTTGCAGCAGATCATCAGCGGCGCCCCTATCCTGAACAATGCGCATGATTAAATTAAATATTACTTGAGCATGGCGGTCATACAGAACTTCCAAGGCCGCGGGGTTTTGCTGCGCCACCAAAGCTAGCAAAACCTCATCTGACTGCTGTGATAGGGTAGGCTCCACAAAACCCCCGTAACAAAGATGGGATAGTTTTCTGTGACAGGCTCCGCTTATCTAAAAATCGGCCTGAGCCAGCGGGGTTTCCCGGTACAGCTTTAACCGGCTTTAGTTTACCTTAAGACCAAATTGATCGCCAGATCAAAAGCTATTCATTTTTTGCTCACTTTTTAGCAGCCCCGGCCTTGGCCAACTTGCAGCCCAGCAACCCGCTGCTCATTGCCATCAGACTTGAAGCGGTGATCAGGCGCATCAGAGCTCTCCTTTCCGTCGTTTCTGCGGCGCTGCGGAAATTATAGACGGGCTGGCCGGGAGAGCCAACAACAGGCATTCAAAGGACCCAGGCCGGATTCAACGGGGCTGTTAACACTTTTGGAGTTGGTCGTTAAGGAATTAAAAATCAAGGGCAGCGGCAACTGCTAGAGGTTCTCCTCAATCACCCGGCCGAGCGTTTTGTATCGTTCTATCCAAAGACGGACCAACACGACCTTATACTCATACCGCGACGGCTCGCCGCTGATTTCACGGACAATATCCCGTTCGATTAACCGCCGGAGCGACGCCAAGACTTGGGCCAGGGTGACCACCATGCCTCGCTCGGCCAGGACTTGGACAAGTTGGATGGCCGTCACTGTCGGTTCCCGGCCTAATAAGTGGGTCAAGGTAGCCAGGATCAGTCGCTCGGGCTGGCTGGACTGTTCCCACAGAAAGGCGAAGTGGGCCTCGCCCAACTCAACCAGCTCGCCGAGTACGTCATTCACGTCCTGGATGGTGAGATAACCTCGTCGCCGCCGGTTGGCCCGGTTGACCAGAGTATGACAGAGTAACTGCAGAAAGTAGGGGTGGCCGGCCGTTACCCGTAAGATTTTGTCCAGGGCTAACTCATCGTAGCGCAGACCGTACGGAGCTACCGGCTCGACGACAAGCGTCCGGGCAGCGGCCTCGTCCAGAAAAGCGACGTGTCTGTAAAGGGCGATGTTGAAAAAAATTGACCAATAATCGGCGCTGAGGGCCTCCAAGCGATGGGTGCCGACAAAAATAAAACCGACTTGGGGAGTATGCTGCATCAGATGGCGGAAGAAAGAGAAGATATCCGGGGTCAGTTTGCCGGCTTGGACCCGCATTTCGAGCTCCTCGAACTCATCCAACAGCAGCAGCAGTCGCCGGGGATAAATAGCCGCGAAAACTGCCGGCAAAAAAACCCGCTCAAACACGCGGCTGGGGCGCGCCTTAAAATCGGTAAGGTTTGGCCGGGCAAGGTCGATCCCCTGTCGGGTCAGGGTGTCGCTGATGTCCAGAGCTAAATCATAGAAGAAGTTGGCCATCCCCGGATCGATCCCCAAGGATTGGCCATCCAGATACACCGCCAGACAGTCTCGGCTCAGCCGGGTAGAGAGCTGCCGCAGAAAAGAGGTCTTGCCCATCCGCCGCTGCCCAATCAAAACTAAAATGTTTGGGCGGGCCAACCCGGCTATATTCTCGGCCACAACCCGGAACAGGTCTCCCCGGCCAAAAAAGAGGGGCGAGCCTGTCTGTAGAGGTGTACCAGGGACGTAGGGGTTGGGAATAGGCTTGAATTCAGTCACCGGCTGCACCACCTGCACCAGATCGGCGAAGGCCACCGATTTATTGCGGCGCTCGGGATCGTCATAGGTGACGCTAAACTCTGCCCGGAAGGGTGCGGTGGCAGCCAGGGTTAAAAGAGGTATCTCCACCTGCGTTGAGCCGCCCGCGGGTAAGTTGGCGAGCTGGACGGTCCCATTGGTGACTTCATAACCCGGCCCCGGCAGCAGCCTGACCACGATATTCGCCGCCGGACTGCGCCCGGTATTGGTTAGTTGCAAGGCCACAACCGCCGGCTCGACCGGGGGCAGGTAGTGTGTTCTTAGCGATAGTTCAAGTTGAGCCCGACCCTGCAACTCCTGGAGCGCGTTGCTGGTGACCGACAGCCAGCCGCTGATCAATTGGCTGAAGAGAGGGCGCTCGGGTTGGGGGAGCCGGGCCTGAACCTCCCGGTCCAGACGGCCCAGCCGTTCGAGCGCTTGGGCCAGATAAGCCACCTTGTCCTCAACCGCCTCAACAAGCTGACTGCGGTACAGCGCTTGAACGACCTGCTCCAACTGAGCCACAACCGGACTAACCTTACCCAGGACCGGGTTCGGCGGGGGCAAGGCCTGGCGGAGAGCCGCCAACTCAGCCTGCCCCATCATGATGATGCGCGCGACCGTGTTGGCGGCCAGCGCCTGCCGGCAGACGAGATAGAGCCGGCTGAGCTGATCGGAAAGAGGGTCTGTTTGCCGCGGCAACTGTTCCAGGCCAGCCGTTACCAGGCGCAGCCCTTCTTCGGCCAGGTCAGGTCGCGTCAGGATCAGATGAAAGCCCTCACTCAACCCGGCCAGGGCCGGCTCGCCGGCGTTGCCGGCCAGGCCGGACAGGTGGGTTAGGACGGCCGGTTCAACCCGACTGGCCTGGTGCAGACTGACCAGCGTCCGGCCCGGCTCAGCTTGGACTTGGTGGAGCAGTCTTTCGGCCCGGCCCACCGGTGAGCGTTGGTAAACCCGCTGGCGGCGGTAGAGGAGCCAGCCCAGAACCGGGACGGCCAGCAGCAGGGCCGCCAGCCCAATCTGCCGGCCATAATGGGCGTACCAGGGCGAGGTCGGAATCGTCAGCGGGCCGGGCATCTCGGCCGTGAGCCGCTCAGCCCGGCCGTCGTTGTAGCGGAAGCGGTAGCGGCTCTCCCGCCCGGAGTCCCAGGTGTCAAACGGAGCCGGCACCGGCCAGGTCAGCCGGCCTGGCGCCTGGATCGGTTGCGGCCCGTAGCTTTGCCACTGTTTAGCCGAGGGGTCCCAGACCTCCAAGCTGACGTTGACGATGTTGCCATCAGGATCATTGACGGCTACGCT
>CALMIS010000297.1 GCA_937864185.1 uncultured Chloroflexota bacterium | reverse complement strand
CCTTACTTCCCCGGCGATGCGGCGGTGCAAGCCCCCGATGGTTACTTCCGGATTCTGGGCCGTGTAGATGATGTGATCAACGTAGCCGGTCACCGGCTGGGGACCAAGGAACTTGAGTCGGCCTGCCTGTTGGTTCCGGAAGTGGCCGAAGCGGCGGTGGTACCCGTTTCGGATGAGCTGAAGGGCAAAGTGCCGGATATTTACGTTGCGCTCAAGCCGGGCCACGAGTCGGTCGATGGCGATGTCGAGAAGCGGGTGGTCAAAGCGATTGTGGACCATATCGGCCCAATTGCCAAGCCTGCTCACGTCTATGTTGTATCTGACATGCCCAAAACGCGCTCCGGTAAGATTATGCGCCGGGTTTTGTCCGCCATCTCCAACGGCAAGGATGTGGGTGATGTGACCACGCTGGCCAATCCGGATGTGGTTGAAGAAGTTCGCAATATGGTTCAGGGCTAACTTGTTACCTGTCGCTTGAAAAGCCTGTTAGGGTTTTGCCCTAACGGGCTTTTTTGTTACATTATTAGCCACCTTAGAATTGGGAGCAGAGCAGTGTATAACCCGGTGATCATTATCCTTGTTTCGATGCTGGGCGGTTTTGCGGTCCTGATCGGCCTTAATCACCTCGTCAATCAACTGGATGACCGGCTGAGACAACGCCGAGCCCCCCTTTCCTTCAAACGCTGGCCGCCCAGCGTCCGCCCGGTGAGCGATCAGGTTCTGGAAATCGGTGAGTACAGCAGTGTCCGCTGGGACCAGGTGCCGGCGCTACTCTTGGGCGGTTTTATGGTCGTGGCCATCCTGGTTGCGTTGTATCCCTGGCCCACGCCCGGCTTTTTTGCCAGTGTTATGGGCATGGTCGGCGCTATCTTGCTGCTTACGCTCGTGGTTTCGCTTTGGCTGCGGAGCCGCCATACTTATTACCGGTTGGATTTGACTTCGGGTCAAATGCAAGTGGAGACGCGGACCTTTGGCTGGCGCGGTAAACCTCAAAACTATTTACTCAAACTCCCGGTGCAGGCCAGCATCGATTGCCAATACAAAGACGACGAGCGCCGGGATGCGTTTTTGAATCATGCCACTTGTTGGCTGCTCAAAAATGGGCAACGGTTAACGATTATCCATCGCAACGCGGAGGAAGCGCATTACTTTCGAACTGAGTTAAGCCGGTGTGGATGTGCTGTGCCTGATCATATTCCGGCTGAGTAATTGACCTTATCCCCCCTAGGGGGGACACCCCAATCCCCCCTAGGGGGGAAGCCTTTTCTCCCCTCAAAGGTGATGACTTTCTCTCCTAAATCTCCTACAATAGATAGTAGGTCACGATTAGCACGTAAAGGTGTTTGGTTAATCCTCTAGTGCCATACCAAACACGGATAGGTTCGACGGCGAACTTGAGGAACATCAATGATGACGCTAACTGGTAAAGTTGCCAAAAGTTTGTACTTCAGTTCTATTCCCCCACTGCAACATACTCTGGCAAAAGCTATTTTGTCGGTTAATAACGGCGGATTGATCCACCTCTTTGCCTATGCTTACCCTGTTCGCATCAGAAAGGAGGGCGCCCATAGAAAGACTCGGTTCAGTTGAGTAAGTTAGGTTTGGATCAAGGCGTTTTATCTTTATTGTAGCCCACTTGAAAATTTAAGACCCACCGATGAAGGGAGAGTAGCATTCTATGAGCGATAAAGCCAGGTTTGAAGGGTATTGGAAAGCCAATATTCGGCTGATAACAATTTTGTTGGCAATTTGGGCGTTGGTATCTTATGTCTGTGGCATTTTACTGGCCCCGGCTCTCAACAGTATTTATCTGGGGAGTTTACCCCTAGGGTTCTGGTTTGCCCACCAAGGCTCGATGATCACTTTTGTGGTCTTGATTTTTGTCTATTGCAAGCTAATGGACGGCCTCGACGCCGCGCACGACGTTCAGGAGTGAGGTGAGAAACGATGAGTACTGAACTTTGGACCTATATTCTGGTTGGTTTGAGTTTTGCCGGATACATCTACATTGGTTACGCCAACCGGGTGCGCGACACCAAAGGCTTTTACGTAGCCGGGCAGGGTGTCCCCGCCGTGGCCAACGGCGCGGCCACCGCGGCAGACTGGATGTCAGCGGCCTCGTTTATTTCGATGGCCGGCCTGATTGCCTTTATGGGCTATGACGGGGCTATCTATTTGATGGGTTGGACCGGCGGTTATGTGTTGTTGGCGCTGTTACTAGCTCCCTACCTGCGCAAGTTCGGCAAGTACACCGTGCCTGACTTTGTGGGAGACCGCTACTATTCCCAGACGGCCCGTCTGGT
>CALMIS010000296.1 GCA_937864185.1 uncultured Chloroflexota bacterium | reverse complement strand
TGGAGGTAGCTGTAGGTCTAGGCGTGTTCGTCGCCGTTGGGCTGGAGGTGGCAGTGGGTCTGGGGGTGTTGGTCGACGTCGGACTGGAGGTAGCTGTAGGTCTAGGCGTGTTCGTCGCCGTTGGGCTGGAGGTGGCAGTTGCGGTTGGCGTTGAAGTCGGTGTCGGAGTCTGAGTAGCGGTAGCAGTAGGCGGAGATGTAGCCGTAGCAGAAGCCGTTGGGGTATCGGTCGGCGAGGAAGTGGGAGTATTGGCTTGGGCGAGCACGGTTTCGGCCGGCAACTCGGTTTGAGATGGGATCCCATCACCGGACTCAATTGTACCACCCACTACTTGAGCCTCATTTTCCGGCACCGAAGCGCCAGTTTCTGAATCTGCAGTTGGGGCATCTGCTGGAGTCGGCGGCGGCACCGGTGGGATTTGAACAGAGGGAATAACCGGCAAAGTAGCGGACGGTTCTGGAGAAGATATAACAACGGTTTCCAAGAGAGGCGGCGATGAAGGGCTCGCTGGAGTAGTAGCTGGGTTGGGAACAAGGATGGAAGCTGACTGAGTCGGTTGTGGTATTAAGACATAGTTGGTTAGCAGTACAAAACCAAGCACCCCAAAGACAAAACAGTTAAGAACTATGAGGTAGACCAGAACGGCGATGTGCCAGGGTTTCCACTTGCCCATCTCGCTAAATTATCGAACTTTAGTAAAATTGACTTCAAAAGAATAGTGAAATAAGGAGTTAGCGACGGCGTTGCCGGTTTCCTCACACACCTCAGCCTGAGGAATGTCTGGACTAATTGGGCCAACGACTTGACTCAGTCCATCCAGGACTTCTATATAATAAGTACCTTTAAACATGGCGAAGTCGGCCAGGCCAGGATCCTCCGTTTTGGTCCCGGTAGTGAGGATCCCTTCACCGCCCGGCCAGGAGACTTTCATTTTTACGCCAGGAATACTGTTGCCGAGGCTATCTTTAACATAAGCAAAAATATGGTGCTTACCGGCGTTCTCGCAGGCGGAAAGCTGGCGCACCGTGCCAATGTAGTCAAACTCCGGCGTAGAGGTCGCCGTAGGAGCAGGCGTACTGGTCGCTCGGAAAGGGGTAGCAGGCAATCGGGTGGGAGTATTCTCAGGGGTATCAGTCGGCCAGGGGGTGAGCGTAACTGAAGGAGTCCAAGTTGGGACTAACGTATTAAGCGGTGTAGCCCAAGGTTCGGGTGTATAGGTAGGGGTAAACGTAGGATAGGGAGTTCGCGTGACCGGAGCTTGGGCCAAAACTCGCAGAAATTGTCCGGGCGATTGAAGGGTTATCAACCAGACTAATCCACCCAGCACCACCATATTTACCATAGTTAGAAGCGAAAGCAAGACGGTCCACTGCCGATCGGAAATAGAGGCGATTTCTCGTTTGAGGCTTCTCATTAGTATCGGCCTATGCCTTACTGTTCCGTGCCCCCTATCGCTTATTGAAAAGTCGTAGTCAATTAAGGCAAACGGCAGGGATGGGCTGCTAGCGTCCTTTTCGTCCGGTTACGACCGACTTTGGACCCCACCCCTGCCATTGCTCTGCAACCTGGTGTGGTGTACAAGCTTCAATAGCGCAGTAAAATTAAATCTGACATCTGCAACGGCTACGGCGTACAAAGGTAGAGAAACACCACACAAAATTAGCATTATAAGACTACCACTATTTGTAGGGGGTGTCAACACCCTATCTACAATATATGGGTGCAACTTGACATATTCATTATAGCACTCGATAATTATTATGGCAAGTTACAAGAAATAAAGGGATTTTATGTTTATTTTGACAGCAAGGACAAAGTTGTATTGACATAATCAAAAAAGGGTTGACATGGGCTTTAGCGTGTGATATAATAGCGCCGTTGTTGTGGCTAGAGTACTAACTATTCTTATAGAAATATCCCCTATTTGATTAAATTATTTTAATCTTCACTAAATTTAGTGACGGCTGCTAAGGCAGTTTCCTTCACAGCACTCCACCTTTTCGGTGAGGCGCAGCGTTGCGCTGACAGTCCCTTGACTATCTGGTATTCCGGTACAGAGAACTTTGCTCCCTAGGCGTGCGTATGGGTTGGACTGTGTAAACGCTTGTAAATCAACCATATTTCACGTAATGTATGAGGTGATCATGTTAGCAGACGTATTAACATCAGACTCCGAAGAAATTTTCCAGAACTCCGAGTTGAACCCAGATATTAAACCCGAAGTGAATATCCTCAACGAGCTCATGCACAAGGCCATGGCGCAAGGTTACCTTGTAACCGATGATTTGCTGTCCGCATTTCCCGAAGTAGAGGACAGCATGGCTCAGTTGGAAGAGATCTTTATTCAACTGATTAACCAAGGCATTGAAGTTTACGGTGATCCCGAAGAAGCCGAAGAGGAAAAACGTCTCAAAGAGCAAGAGTCGCTCAACGAACTACAAAATCCCCAAATCGATCCCTTTGATTTAAGTGGAATTGCTGCTGACGATACCATCAGTCTTTACCTCAAAGAAATGGCTCGGGTGCCGCTGCTGGCCCCAGCCGAAGAAATTATGCTAGCCAAGACCCTGGAAAAGGGTCGTAAAGCGCAAAAGAAGCTTAGCAAAAGACAAAGCAGTGACGAAGAAATCATTAGACTTAACCGTACTGTCCGAGAAGGCGACAAAGCCCGTGACCACTTGATCAAGGCTAATACTCGCCTTGTTGTTAGCATCGCCAAGAAGTATATGGGCCAAGGCGTTCCCTTCTCTGACTTGATTCAAGAAGGTAACTTGGGCCTTATGAAGGCGGTCGAAAAATTTGATTATCGCCGGGGCTATAAATTTAGCACCTACGCTACCTGGTGGATTAGACAGGCCATCACTCGTGCGTTGGCTGATCAGGGACGCACCATTCGAGTTCCGGTCCATATGAGTGACCGTATCCGGAAGTTGCATCAGGTTTCCCGCCAACTTGAGCAAGTGTGGGGCCGCAAACCGACCCCCGAAGAGTTGGCTGAGCATCTAGATCTGGAGCCTTCTAAAGTGCGCTGGATGCTTCGCGTTAGCCGTCATCCTGTATCGTTAGAGCGCCCCGTCGGCGAAGAAGAAGATAGCGAACTGGGCAATTTCATTGAAGATGAAGATGCGCCTACTCCGCCGGATGCGGCCTATCATCGGCTTCTCCAAGAAAAATTGGAAGATGTGCTCAGTACGCTCACCCCGCGTGAAGCCCGCATTTTACGGCTGCGCTTCGGCTTGCAAAATGGTCGTAGCTACACTCTCGAAGAAGTTGGCAAAAAGTTTGGGTTAACTCGTGAGCGCATCCGTCAAATCGAGGGTCAAGCCCTACGAAAGCTGCGCCATCCGCGCCGGAGCCGCCAGTTACGTGATTATTTGAGTTAACGGCTTGCTTATTTAAAAGTTTACAAGGGCTGCCTCACTGGCAGCCCTTTTTTTGTTTGATTGCAAAGCAGCCAACAATCGTTATAATAGTCCAACTAAAATCTAAGAGCGAAAAAGCGGACTCTTTCGACCTTAAAGTTTTCAAGTAGGAGATATTGTTGCGCAAAAAGAATGCTTATCTACTGCTAACAGTTTTTATCTCCGGCATGACCACGCTTGGCACGGAACTCTCAGCCAGCCGCTTGCTTGATCCGTTCTTCGGCAATTCCATTCTAGTCTGGGCCAGTATCATCGGCTTGATGCTGCTTTACTTGACGGTAGGCTATTATATCGGGGGGCGCTGGGCCGACCGCAGTCCCTATCCGGGCACCCTGTACCAGATTACGGCTTGGGGAGCTTTTTTGGTTGGGCTGGTGCCATTTGTAGCTCGTCCGGTGTTGAGTCTGTCGGTGCAAGGGCTGGCCCAGTTTAGCGTCGGTGTCTTGGCTGGGTCGTTCATTGGGGTGCTGGTGCTGTTCAGTTTGCCGATCACGTTGTTGGGTATGGTCTCGCCGTTTGCCATCCGGCTCGCGCTGCAAGATGTTAAACGTGGCGGCGATGTCGCCGGTTCGATCTATGCTTTGAGTACTCTAGGGAGTTTGGTCGGGACTTTTTTGCCGGTATTGGTGCTCATCCCTAATTTGGGCACACGCATGACCTTCTTCGTCTTTTCGATTGTACTGCTACTGGTCAGTCTGGGTGGTCTACTGCTCACACACCGCAAACGAGTGTTGGCTTATAGCGCCATGCCGGTCCTATTGATTACCATGAATCTGATCTGGTCCGGTGGACCCGTTAAAGCGACACCCGGCCAGGTCTTTGAAACCGAATCGAGCTACAACTACATCCAAGTTATTCGCCAGAGCGATCCCCGGGGGCAAGGCGACTGGTACGCCCTCCAACTCAACGAAGGGCAGGGCATTCATTCGCTTTACAATCCTCAATTCGAGGAGTTTCCCCTGGTCGATGGGGTGTGGGACTATTTCACGATTGCTCCATATTTCAACAATCCTCCCTATCACGAGCGCGAGGTCGAAAGCCTGTTGGTGATTGGTTCGGCCGCCGGAACCATCTCTAAAGCTTACACCGCCATTTACGGTCCTATCCTGATTGACAACGTGGAGATTGATCCGGAAATCATCTCCGCCGGGCAACAATGGTTCGATATGACTGAACCCAACGTGCGCAACCACGCTCAGGATGGCCGTTACTTTTTATCGACCACTTCAAACACCTACGACGTTATCGGCGTAGATGCCTACCGCCCGCCTTACATTCCTTTTCATTTGACAACGCAAGAATTTTTTCGACAGATTTACGACCATCTAAATGAAGATGGAGTGATGGTCATCAATGCCGGCCGCACCTCGAGCGACTACAGCCTGATAGAGGCCCTCGGCAGCACGATGCAAAGCGTCTTCCCGAATGTTTACGTTATCGACGTGCCGGATTACGGGAGCGACCTGGGCAATAGCCTGGTCATCGCCACCAAGCAGCCCACCCGGCTCGATAACTTTGTGGCTAACGCGGTCCAGCTTGAAAGCCCGCTGCTGCAAGTGGTGGCCTCGCGTGCCTACAACAGCGGTATTTACGAATTGAAGCCCACCGGCCTGATCTTTACGGACGACAAAGCGCCGGTCGAGCAGGTGATCCACCGGCTGATCGTGCGCTATATGCTAGGTGGATAGCTTAAAAACGATTCGCAAATCAGCTTAGAATCAGTATACTACCGTTCAATCCCAGGGTGAGGAAAAACTATGGCTGAAAGAACTGATCCAATGGTGGATTTTCGTAAGGCAACACCGGTTGCTCAAAAGGTGGCGGCGGATTTGGGGGTCGACCTGGAGACGGTCAAGGGCACCGGTGACCACGGCAAAATTACTAAGGCCGATGTCCTGCGATTGGGGTCGAATGGCGACACACCCGCCTCAAAGTCAGAGGATTTGCCTGAACCCAAGCCGGATACCTGGCGGGCCCCCACTCCCCAAGCCGAGTCGCCCCGGACAGAAGCGGCTCAACCGGCGGCCGAACCTGTAACGCCTGAAGAGAAAAAGCCCTCGGCAGTCGAAGCCGCCCCTCAACCCGAGATCCCGGCAGCGCCAGCCAGCGATGTGCTGGAAACGATTAAACTCAAAGGCATTCGTAAAACTATTGCCCGTCGTATGGCCGAGAGTACTCAGACTACGGCTCGGGTTACCCTGATGACCGAGGTTGATGCCACCGACTTTGTAACGGTACGGACTCAGTTAAAAGACCAGTACGCTGAGGAGTGGGGTTTTGCCCCCGGCTACAACGATCTGTTGGCCATGATCGTAGCCAGTGGCCTACGCGAATTCCCCTATATGAACGCGCGCTTTTCTAAGGACAGCGAGGTCATCGAGCGGCTGAAGCCGGTGCATTTGGGCATGGCCGTCGATACAGATCGCGGTCTGTTGGTACCGGTGATCAATAACGCCGATCAGAAGGGATTGCAGCAGATCGGCGCGGAGTTTCGTGACCTTGTGCAAAAAACGCGTGAGGGCAAAGCCGCGCCGGAGGATCTGACCGGCAGTACCTTTACCCTTACCAGCCTGGGTACCTATCGGGTCGATGCCTTTACGCCGGTCATCAATCTCCCGGAAGCGGCCATTTTGGGCATCGGACGCATTAAAGAGAAGCCGGTGGTCAAAGACGGTCAGATTGTGGCCCGGCGCATGCTTACGCTCAGTCTCGTCTTCGATCACCGCCTGACCGACGGTGCCCCGGCGGCCCGTTTTCTGGACTACATTTGCGACATTATTGAAGATCCGGCCCTGATGTTTATCACCCGGCGGTAATCGGACAGGCCACATCGCTGTTAGAAAACAAACGATAAAGGTAAAGAATCGGGAGAGTCTCCCGATTTTTTGTTTTTACTTGCCTAACAAGCCAAAGTTGGATATGCTTAACAAATAGCCTTAAACAGCTAAGGTGACCTTTCTTGACCTTACAGTTCAAACCTCGATCGATGAATATAACTAAACCTTGTCCTTCAACAGGAGAATCCCATGCTTGCCACCGTTACCAGCTGCGCCGTTGTTGGCCTCGAAGGCGTTCTTATTTCCGTAGAAGTTGATATCTCTAACGGCCTCCCCTCGATGACCATCGTCGGCTTGCCCGATGCCGCGGTCCAGGAAAGCCGCGAACGCGTCCGGGCGGCCATCAAAAATTCCGGCCTGCCCTTTCCGGCGCAGCGCCTGACCGTCAACCTCGCTCCGGCCGATATTCGCAAGGCCGGCCCAGCTTACGACCTACCTATTGCTGTCGGCCTGTTACTGGCCGGGGAACAGATTTACGGCAGTGTCGAAAACGCGATCATCATGGGCGAGCTTTCGTTGGATGGGGGTGTCCGGCACATCAGCGGAGCCTTGCCGATGGCCAGTTTGGCCAAAAAAGCCGGCTTCGAGACCCTTTTTGTCCCGGCCGAAGATGCGGCCCAAGCCGCCCTGATCGATGGGCTAACCGTCTACCCGGTCGAGTCACTGCTGCACCTGATCGATCACCTGAGCGGGCATAAGAAGCTGGAACCGTATCGAATCAAGGTCTCACTCAACGGCTGCTTACCGCCTTACGCCGCCGATCTAAGCGAAATAAAAGGACAAGAACACGTCAAACGGGCAATGGAAGTCGCCGCTGCCGGGGCGCACAACATGCTGCTCTCCGGCCCGCCCGGTTCCGGCAAAACGCTGCTGGCCCGCTCGATGCCGGGTATTCTGCCCAGCCTGGACATCGAGGAAGCCCTGGACGTAACCCGTATCTACTCGGTGGCCGACCAGCTCTCGCCAGATGAACCCCTGGTCCGGCATCGTCCCTTCCGGGCGCCGCACCATACTGTGAGCTACGCCGGCCTGATCGGCGGCGGGCGCTGGCCCAAACCGGGTGAAATCAGCCTGGCCCATCGTGGCGTCCTCTTCTTGGATGAACTGCCGGAGTTCGGCAGCCGCATGCTGGAGATGCTGCGCCAGCCACTAGAGGACAAAATCGTGGCTATCAGCCGCTCGGCCGGCTCGCTGACCTACCCAGCCAACTTTATCCTGGTCGGCTCGATGAACCCCTGCCCATGCGGTTTTGCCTCCGATCCCGAAAAAGAATGTACCTGCTCGGCTTCAATGGTGAAGAGCTACCAGAAAAAAATATCCGGTCCACTGCTAGACCGGATCGACATTCATGTCGAAGTACCGCGCGTGCCCTTCGAGAAACTCAGCAGCGACCGCACCGGCGAAACCAGCGCGGTTGTCCGGGCCCGGGTGGAGCAGGCCAGAGCCATCCAACGCGAGCGGTTTAAAGAGTTGGCCGCTCAAACCAACTCGGATATGGGACCAGCGGAGATCCGCCAGTTTTGCCCGCTGGATGTGACCGGAGCCAATCTACTCAAAGCGGCCATGCAGCAGCTCCAATTAAGCGCCCGAGCCTACCACCGCATTCTCAAGCTGGCCCGCACGATCGCGGATCTGGCCGGCTCAGCGAATATCCAGACGCCCCACATCGCCGAGGCGATTCAGTACCGGCCGCGACGACAACTGTAATTGAACAGGTTCCTTAGAAAAGGTACATCCCTATGACCGCTACGATGCTAACCCTACTTGCTAGTTCTTTTTGGGGCAGTATACCTTTAGGAAGTGGTGGAACCAGTACCCTACTTACCAAATCGCCGCACCGTCTGCCACAGAGAGTCCCGCCCCTGCGACGATAACCCCAACCGGTCGATCTCCTCGTCCAACTGAGCCTGGGTGCCGTACCCACCGGCATAGCCGTTAAGCCGGGCCGCCGCCGTTGAGTTGATCCAGTCGAGCGGGTGGCGATAAATCTCTAGCATTTCGGCCCACAGGCGGGGCGAGTGTTGGAGGAGATATTTCTGGTGGTAATCTTCAGCCAGATAGAAAGTCTCCGCCGACAGGATTTCAGTATGGATAGTCCGGTTGAAAAAACGACCCGTTTTTTCCTGGCTGATCCTGGCTATGGAGCGTTCTGCTTGCCGCTGTTGGCGCTCGTTGTGGACAAAGATAGCGGCTTTGTACTGCTGGCTCCACACCTGGCGGGTGGGGTTGTGGCTGTTCCAGAAAATCTCCAACAGCTCATCATAAGTAATCACCGTCGGGTCATAGTCGAGTTGCAGCGTTTCGGTGTGGTCGCCTAGATCGTGATAGGTGGGGTTGAGTTTGCGCCCGCCACAGTAACCGACCCGGGTCCGGACCACGCCTTTGAGACTCCCAAACTGGGCGTCCGGTCCCCAGAATCAACCTAAAGCGAAGGTGGCGGTCTGGGTAGTTTTGGGCGCTGCCAGATCGATGGGCGGAATTTTTTTACTGTCAGTTTGTTGGTCAATCAGTAACATCTTTTTGGACCTCTTCTCTTCTAATCTAAACACGAACCGTTATCCCTTGCAGAATAGATCAAAGTTCTTACGTGGAGATTAAAGACTGCTAGTTATCGCCAAGGTGAGCAGCGTGTCTTATCATGCAACTATTTTCGATAACCAACAAAAATATAAGCGGACTTACAAATTGTTTATAATCCGAAGCCAAGTGTCTTTTTAACAAGCACTATTCTGTTTATATCATAGTTTTCTAAACACACGACTTGCGTAAAATAAGGTAAAAAGAAGGATGGACGAGCAATTTTAGGTCTTTGTACGTGAGTCGGACAAAGCTGAAGAACTTTAAGGGTAGCAGGAACGCATATGGACATGACCGAACATACTAAGCATGCAGAGCAAGCGGTCACGAGAAATGCCGAGAACTATAGACAGCTAGTTGAAACCGCTTCGGACGCCATTTATCTAATATCAGAAGAGGGCATAGTTATCGATACCAATGCGAGTGCCTGTTCTACTTTGGAATGGTCAAAAGAGGAATTACTCGGTAAAACAATATCCGATATCGATCCTAATTACTCGATCGAAGAATTCCAAAAATTCTGGGAAGATATTCCTTTAGATAAGAAACATATATTTGAAACCATCCACAAAAAGAAAGACGGAACTTTATTATCTGTTGAAGTCAGCGGCAAAAAAAGTAAATTAGGCGATACCATCTTCTATCACGCCATCGCCAGGGATATCACTGCGCGTAAGCTAGTAGATCAGGAGCTACGGGAGAGCGAGGAGAAGTATAGAACTTTAGTGAACGGTATGCATGATACGGTGTGGGTTATTGACTTTAACGGTAGATTCATTGATACGAACAATGCCGCTACGGAAATCCTAGGATACACTCGAGAAGAATTGCTTTCTATGGGACCAGCGGATATCGATTCGAGTCTGGATGTAACAGTAATAAAGAGGCTTATTAAACAGATACCGTCAGACAAATTACAAATTTTTGAAACAAGCCATAGTACCAAAAACGGAAAGCAAATCCCGGTCGAGATTCAATCCTGTGTGGTTAAGTATCAGGGCGAAAAGGCAATCTTGAGTATTGCTAGAGATATTACCGATCGCAAACGGGCCGAAGCAGAACGGCTGAAATTGAGAAAACTAGAGACTGTGGGGATGTTGGCGGGTGGCATTGCTCACGATTTTAATAACTTGCTTACAGGCGTGTTTGGCAATATCGAGTTAGCGAAGATGTTTTTGACTCCCGACCATGAAGCGTATAAGTTCCTTGAATCTGCCCAACAAGCAATGGGGAGAGCCACTAACCTGACCAAACAATTGCTTACTTTTGCCAAAGGTGGAGACCCCATCAAAGAAGTTTTTGCTATTAGTGAAGCGCTTACCGAGTCTGCGCAATTCTCCCTACAAGGGAGCAACGTCAAATTGCAGATTAATATCGCCTCGGGGTTGTGGGAGATAGAGGCAGATAAAGGGCAACTGAGTCAAGTCATCAACAACTTGGTTATCAATGCCCAACAGGCAATGCCTAATGGCGGGATCATTACACTTTCCGTCAGTAATATCGAAACTTCAGAAGGGAAATATGTACAAATCACCGTGCAAGATGAAGGAGTGGGGATAGCGCCTCAACATCTTGACAAGATATTTGATCCCTATTTCACCACCAAGCGAACAGCAACCGGGCTGGGCTTGGCAGTTACGCACTCCATCATCAGCAAGCATAACGGTACAATCACCGTTGACTCCCAACTCAATCGGGGCACAATCTTTACCATCCGCTTGCCTGCGGCACAAGCAACGGAAAAAATAACTTCCCCCAAAAATTTATTGCAGGAAATTAATGGAATGCTTGTCTCTGCCGCTCATATTTTAGTACTTGATGACGAAGAAAAAATCCGGCAGGTACTTGGAGCAATGCTAAAAAGAATGGGTCACAACGTATCTTGGGCTATCAATGGCCAGGAAGCAATCGCGCAATATCGGGATGCTTACCAAAGTGGCCAAGCTTACGATATGGTCATAATGGACTTAACCATTTCCGGCGGGATGGGAGGCCAAGCCGCAGCCCGGGAGATTATTAAAATAAACCCGCAGGCCAAACTTATTGTCTCTAGCGGTTACCATACGGATCCTGTGATGGCAAATTATACCGCATACGGTTTTCAAGGACTCGTTGCAAAACCCTATCGCTTTGCAGAGCTGAAACATGTCGTAGAACAGGTGCTGAAGGCATAATGCATCCCCTGATGGATAAACCTGTCCGGGAAGGTAACCACAGAACCGGGCGTGGTTTGGCAACTGCCCCCATTGGCAGCCAACTTTTACGCAAACTTTATGGATCTAAACAGCTTTTTCCGGTATCCTATGGCTGTATCTTGATACATTGAGGGAAACTCCTAGATGAAACAGCCGGGTTGAAGCAGCCCGGCTGTTTGCCTTTTTAAGCCGCGTCGCTTAGACCGGGCCAACTTTACCCCAACACCGAAAAGCTGCTCTCCTGGTTGATCTTCCGCAGGCGCGAGTAAAAGCTAGCATCGAATTCCAACCCGGTGTAGCGACCGGTCACCTTGATCGGGTCGCGATCGTGGTCATGGCCGGCTTCGCAGCGATCGATCAACTCCGCCATCAAGTGCCCGGCCGGACCGGCGTTTTTAAATTGGTTGCCGCTGGTGCCAATGGCCAGATAGAAGCCATCCAGATCGGATTTGTCGTAGATCGGAATCCAATCATCGGAGACATCGTACATATCGACAATGCCCTGCGGCTGGTTGGGTACTTGCAGGCCGTCAATCCGTTTGGCCAGGCGATACGTCTGCGCCTGCCAGCGAGCTTCGGTTATGTGCTGATTGTAATCGTCCGGATCGACCCAATCACGCGGATCGCAGGGTGGGTCACCGCTCCCGACCAGGATCAAGTTTCCGGCTTCCGGCCGAAAATAGATCCCGTTGTCCGTATCGGCCGTGACGTGCCCTTGACTCTGGTAATCAACCCCGGCCGGGGCCGGCACAAAATGAACCTCTCGCCGTAACGGTACGGTCTTGATCTGCATTTGCTCTTCCACCCCGGCCAGCCGATTGATCAGATAAGAGTGCGGCCCGGCCACATTGACCACGATAGGCGCATCGAGCTGCTCCCCATCTTCCAGGGTCACGCCGCTGACCCGATTTCCCTCCCGCCGGATCTCCACCACTTTTTGCCCTAACAGAAACTCGGCGCCGTAAGCCTCGGCGGCCCGGCGCAGATTGTGCGTGGCCAGGATCGGATCGTTGACATAACCTTCGCCGGGCACATAAATAGCCCCGGGGATTTCGGCGGTAGCCTCCTGCCAAAAGGCGTCATCGTCCGGCAACGAGGGGGGATAATAGGCCCCGGTATTCCACATCGGCATCTTTTCCCTGACCTCAGCCGGGTTCCACTCCTCGTACGGAATGCCGATCTTATCGTAATGCGGCAGGGCCTTTTGCCAATGACCGTCCGGTGATTTAATTTGGGACATCCCGCATGACACGAACTCTGCCAGGCCGCGTTCGTCCTTGGTTTCCAGGTAGTGGGCCCAATCGCGCCAGTAGTGTAAGCCCTCGTAGGCCATCGCTACCCCCTGGTAGGTGGAGTAGCAGGTTCGCACAATGGCACAAGAGTTGCCGGTCGAACCGTAGCCGACCTCATCATTTTTATCGATGACTCGCACCCGGTAACTTTTCTTGGCCAGCTCAAATGCAATCGCGCAGCCAATTATCCCCGCGCCAATAATGATAGCGTCTTTTTGTTTCACGGATCAGATCCTCCAGATACACCTAAAAATTAACATTTTGGCTATGATAACTCGATTCTGGCTAACCGAAAAATCAAAACTTTTCTTAAACTCACGAAAGCGGTAAACTTGGGCCAAATCAAACGCAAAGAAGGGAGACCGATGAACATCATCGTTTTGTTAAAGCAGGTACCGGATCTGACCCAACTCGCCGGCCCGGCCGATGGCCCGCGGATGTTGGAGGCGGATGCCCCCAAAGTCGTCAACCCTTGGGATGAGTACGCCTTGGAAACAGCCATCCAATTGAAAGAGGTTCATGGCGGTCAGGTTACCGGCCTGACCGTCGGCCCACCCCAGGCCGTGGAAGCGCTGCGCACAGCCCTGGCCATGGGCCTCGATCAGGCAGTGCTCATCTCCGACCCGGCCCTGACCCGGATCGACAGCTTGGTCACGGCCCGCCTCCTGGCGGCCGGAATTGGTAAACTGGGCCACTACGATCTGATCGTTGGCGGGCGGGCCAGTATAGACGCCGCTGCCTCGGCAACGGCGGTCCAGGTAGCCGCTTTGCTAGACCTACCAGTGATCTCTTACGTGGCGGAACTCAAAAGCGTTGATCCGGCCATGGCCAGCCTCATGGCTATCCGGCTGTTGGAAAACGGCCGGCAGCGAGTCAGCAGCCGACTGCCGGCCCTGATCACGGTGGTCAAAGAGATCAACGAACCGCGTTACCCCAGCTTTATGGGGCTGCGCCAAGCCAAGAAAGCGATCATTCCCACCTGGACGCTGGCCGATTTGGGCCTCGAGGCCGGACAGCTTAAAGCCCGGGTCTCCTGGCAAGTTAGCGCCGCGCCCAGCCGCGAAGCTCGGCTAGAAATGCTCCAGGGCCCGCCGGCTGAAGCAGCCGCCACCCTGGCCGACCGGCTCATTGACGACCAGGTCATTTGAGAAGCCCGAGAAACGAGAATAAAGGACACGAGGGAAATACATGCCTAACGATATTTTTGTCTGGATTGAGCAGAGCGAGGGTCAGGCCGATCCGGTGGCCTGGGAAAGCCTTGGCGCAGCCCAAGAGGTCGCAGGTCAGTTGGGCGCACCAGTCGTCGCCCTGGTCTTGGGGGCGAGCATCGCTCCGTTGGCCGAACAGGCCATTCAGCGCGGCGCCAGCCGGGCCATGGTGATCGATGACGAGACGTTGCAGAGCTATCGGCTCCAACCGTACGCCCAAGCGTTGGTCCAACTGGCCCAAACCCACCAACCGGCTCTCATTTTGATGGGCGCCAGCAGCGCCGGGTTAGAGTTATCCGCTTATGTAGCGGCCAAACTGGGAAGCGGCCTGGCACCCGACTGCACCGGCCTGACCGTCGAAAACGGTGAGTTCATCGCCATCCGTCCCGCCCTGGCCGGCAATGTTGTGGCGAAAGTTACGTTCGGCCAGGTCCGGCCACGGATCGCCAGCCTGCGCCGCCGCATTTTTTCACCACTCGACCCGGTCCCTGACCGCGGCGGTGACATCTCGAGAGCCGAAGCTATTTTAGCGGAAGCAGCGATTACCACCAAAGTCGAAGGGTTCGAGACCAGCAGCAGCGAGGTCAGTCTGGCTGATGCTAAAGTGATCATCGCCGGTGGGCGAGGGGTGGGAGGACCGGAGGGCTTTGCCGTCATTAGGGAGCTGGCCTCCGTGTTGGGCGGTGCGGTTGGGGCCAGCCGGGTCGCGGTCGATGCCGGCTGGATTCCTTACGCCCATCAGGTGGGTCAAACCGGCAAGATCGTCCAACCCGATCTATACATCGCCTGCGGCATCTCCGGCACGATTCAGCATCTGGCCGGGATGAAGACCGCCAAAACCATCGTGGCCATCAACCAAGATCCGGACGCACCGATCTTCAAGTTCGCCCACTACGGCCTGGTCGGCGATCTCTTCGAAATCGTACCGGCCCTAACTGCCAGACTCAAAGAGCGGCTGGCGGCACGCTAGCAATTTTACGGAGTAAATGATGAGAGATTTTCCGACAAAGGCTCAAATCGTCATTATCGGTGGAGGGGTGATGGGGGCCAGCACCGCTTATCACCTGGCTGTACGCGGGGTTAAAGACATTGTCCTGCTCGAGAAGCAGTCTCTGTTCGGTATGGGCGCGACCGGTAAATGCGCGGGTGGCGTCCGCTACCAGTTTAGCACCGAGATCAACATTCGCCTCTCGCAGCACAGCCTGCCAATGCTCGATCGCTTCCCCGACGAAATTGGTCAGGAGATCGACCGGCGCAAGACCGGGTATCTGTTCCTGCTCACCCGGCAGGCAAACGTGGAGCGGTTCAAAGAAATTGTGGCCTTGCAGCACCGGTTGGGCGTTCAAACCGAATGGCTAACCGGCGACGAGGTCCGCCGTCGGGTGCCACAGCTCAAAACAGATGATGTCCTGGCTGGCACCAACCACCCCGAAGACGGCTTGGCCGATCCCAACAGCGTGGTTAATGGCTACATCACGGCGGCCCGGCGCCTGGGGGTCCAGAGCTTTACCGACTCGCCGGTTAGGGCCATTGATCTTGTCAAAAGGGGCTTTTCGGTGCAGACGCCACATGGAGCCATTGCCTGCGAAAAAATCGTCAATGCGGCCGGTCCCTGGTCCAGCCCAGTTAGCGAGATGGTCGGAGTACCGCTGCCGGTGAAGCCGGTCCGTCAGCAAATGCTGACCACCAGCCCGCTGCCCCAGATCCAGCCGGACTTTCCCTTTGTGATCGATTTTGCCCAGAGTCTCTACTTCCATCGCGAAGGCGAGGGTTTGCTGACCGGGATGACCAACCCCAACCAACCGGCCGGCTTTGACGAGTCGGTGGATGAGGAGTGGGAATTCACCCATCTCGAGGCGGCGATCGCCCGGCTGCCCTTGCTGGAAACGGCCGGTCTCCAGAGTCACTGGGCCGGCCTCTATGAGGTGACCCCTGATGCGCATCCGATCATCAGCGCTATTGCGGAGCAACCTGGTTACTACGTCGTCACCGGTTTCTCCGGTCACGGTTTTATGCACGGCCCTATCGCCGGTTTGCTGCTGACCGAAATCATCCTCGACGGGCAGGCGCACACGCTCAATATTAGCCGCCTGGCGTATGATCGTTTTTCTGAAGAGGAGTTGACGAAGGAGTATAACGTTATTTAGAAAAGGCTGTAGCTTCTCAGTAGCTCACAGAATTTTAACTGCACCGGAAAAAGAAAAGCCGTCCCTGAAATAACAGGGACGGCTTGAGGGAGGGTTTTTGAGCAACGATGAAGCTAGTCGATCAATTGGTTAGAATTGCCTTGGAAAAGTCGATTTTCCCAAGCAACTCGAACCAGTTATCAACAACAGACTGCTGGACGTTGGCGACTTGCTCAGAAGCATCTTGCATTTGCTTGACCAAACTCCCGGCTTCGGCGGGCAGGCCTTCGATAGCGGCTAAACCGTTAAACACCACCTTGGAACCGGCCACTTCCGCGTCCAGGGTGCCTTGCACTGAAGCTTTGTAAGCATCAAATGACTGGGCCACAACCAAAGCCGGGTCAAACCGATCCAGTTTCTGCACCGCCTCGAACCAACCTTGCCCGATCTTGACTTGACCATCGGTCCAATTTTTAACGACTGCCAGATATTGATTTACCGCATCCATTATATTATTCATCCTTTCATTGATGACTGTTGAGTAAACTTTAACTTGCCCTTATCATAACCGATTTAAGTTACCCACGAGTAACCCTTCAGTGACCCACTGGTTACATTTCAGTTACAAATTGGTGTAAGTTTTACATTTTAAGGAGCCGCCCATGTCCAAACCCACCGTCTTCGTCACCCGCATCATCCCGGCCAAAGGACTTGACCTTCTTCAAGCCCAATGCGAGGTTGATCTATGGACGGAAGCGTTGCCGCCGCCCCGGACCGAATTGATCGACCGGCTGCGGGGTAAGGATGGCCTGCTCTGCTTGCTCACAGATCGCATCGATGGCGAAGTTATGGATGCGGCCGGGCCTCAATTGAAGGTAATCAGCAATCACGCGGTTGGCTTTGACAACATCGATATCCCTGCCGCCACGGCCCGAGGCCTACCGGTGGGCAATACCCCCGGCATCCTGACCGACGCCACGGCGGACTTTGCTTTTGCGCTGCTGCTGGCTGCCGCCCGGCGGATCGTCGAGGGCGATCGCTATACCCGGCAGGGTGAGTGGAGAACGTGGGGACCGTCGGTGCTGTTGGGGCCGGATTTAACCGGAGCGACGCTGGGCATTATCGGCTATGGCCGTATTGGCCAGACCATGGCCAGACGAGCCCGCGGTTTCGAGATGCGCGTCCTTTACTATACGCCCAAACCCGACCCCACCCTACCGGGCACGCCCGTTGCTTTGGAAACCTTGCTGCGTGAGGCCGATTTTGTCTCGATCCATACGCCGCTCACGCCAGAGACACGCCACTTGATCAACCGAGAAACGCTCGGCCTGATGAAGCCGAGCGCTATTTTGATTAACACCGCTCGCGGTCCTATCGTTGATCAGGCGGCGCTCTACGAGGCGTTGAAACAAAACCAGATCTTTGCCGCGGCCATCGACGTGACCGATCCGGAACCGCTGCCCATGGACAGCCCGCTCCTTGAGTTGAAGAACCTGATCATCACGCCGCACATCGCCAGCGCCAGCAAACCGACCCGGGATAAGATGGCCGAGATGGCCGCCCACAATCTCATCGCCGGTCTTCGAGGAGAGCGGCTACCGAACTGCGTTAACCCGGAAGTCTATGGCGGAGTTTAGTCACCACTTCTACTAGCGCCGCATCGTTACCCACATTGCCCGGAAAGACAATGTAGGCCAGGCCGGGCTGGCGGCTCTCGGCGCCGGCCCGCCAAACCGGTACGCCGGGCAAAATTTGGCCTAACACCCACGCCCGTTTAAGCCCCAAGCCCTGCGTCGCCACATCGCTGGCGGTGATGCCGCCTTTGGCCAGCAGATCGCGGGGCCGGACAGAAATCGCGCGCACATTTGGGACGGGGCTCTCGGTTCCCCGCCGGCCCAGCGCCAGGCTCGCCCCGGCATCGCTGCCGGTGACGAGCCGGCGGCTGGTATAGACCATCACCTCGTGGTTCTGACGCAACCCTTGTTCGATTTGGGCTACGGCCTGGTCGATGGTGACCGCTCGCCGCGTCTCATCAAGCAAGGCTTCAACCGCCACTTCGATACCTTTTACGCCCGTTTGAGCCAGCAGGGTCTCGACCTGGTGGGTGGTTTTCGGTACGTGGGAGCCGACGATAATCAGCCCGCCGCCACTTTCAGGCAGATCTAAATCATTTGCCGTTAGCAAGGGGCGCGGGGCCAGTCCGAGGCGCGCCTGGACAAATGATGCGGCCGTACGGTACAAGAACTGCTGGCCTTGGGCCTCCGCCAGCAGCGAACCGTGCACAAAAACGTCCATATCGCGCTGGCTGACCGCGTTGACAAGGCAGGTTGACCCATTGTTGAGAGAGGCGAGCTGCTGAGCGACTCGCTCCGGCCCACCCTGGCGAATGTCATCCAGCGAGATCGAGGCCACTTTCTCCGCCGGCACCCGTCCCCCGGTTTTTTCTTCAATCCAGGCTCGTAAATTTGAAGAGCGGTAGCCAAAAGCCGAGTCTTGGGCAAAGGGAGTCTCGGCCGCGGGTATGAGGACATCCCCCTCGGCGACGTAGTGGACATCATTAATGGTATAACGCCCACCTTCCAAAAAGTAGGGGATGAGCAGCCAGCCATCAAAGCTTTGGTTCAGGGCCTTGGCCAGGGCCTCGACCTCGCCGGGAAAGTGACCGCGCAGGGTTGAGTCGCTGCGGCTGACCACAACAAAATCGCACCCCACCTGCTTGGCCGCCACAACCAGGTTGTGGCCAAGCTCACGATTGAGAGCTTGAGCTTCATTCAGGGGCAAGCTGCGGGAGTTGGTCAAAATGTAGAAGGCGGCTGAAGCGTCAGCAAACTCGGCGCTGAGCGACTCGATCGACCATTCGGTCAGGACCGGCAGATCATAGACGGTTTGGGTGCCGGTCGGGTCGTCATCCAAGACGACGATTTTGCGCCCGCTGGCTTTAATCGCCGTCTGGATTTGGGGGAGCAGCGGCTCGGGCCACTCGGGCGGCAGAGATGCGAGCGCATCGGATTTGTTGAGCGGTTGAGACATCGTTTACCCAATCACATCATCGATCACCTGGCGCAAAACGTTGGCGTCCAGATCTTTTTTGTCCAAGAAAGCCACGGCTCCGGCCTCGAGGCCCAGCCGGTGGAATTCACGGTCAGGATAGGCGCTAATCAGCACAATCCGAGACGCGGGCGAGATGGCCTTGATCCGCCGGGTACAGCTAATGCCATCTTCGTCGCCCAGCACGACATCGACCAAAGCCAGCCGGGGCTCGACCCGTTGGGCCAGCCGAACCGCTGTGGCAATATCTTCAGCCTCATAGATGAAGGCTTGCGGACAAATTTTGCCGACAGTGCGCCGCAATTGGCTGCGGTAACGAGCATTATCATCGACCAGCAGAATGGTGACCTGATCTGATGTGGCCGCCTCTATCCCAACGACTTCCTGAGCGGCGACTTGACCCGGGAGCCCCAGCACTTCGGGGTGCTGGCTGACATAATTAACGGCCTCTAAACGACTCTGGACGTGCAAGTGCCGGTAGAGGCGGGTGAGGTGGTTTTCGACGGTTTTAATGCTTAGCCCCATCCGTCGGGCAATCGTCTGGTTATCCAATCCCCGCTGCAAACAGTGCAGCATATCTCGCTGGCGCGCGGTTAGCGAGGTCGGCAGCGGGGCAGCGTTAGTCGAGTTGACCAACTTGCTGACAAGGCGGCTGGAGACCCATTTTTCGCCGGCTAAGACCCGCTGGACCGCCAGCCGGAGGTCGCTCAAAGGTTGGTCTTTCAGATGATAACCGTCCACCCCGGCCCCCAGCAGCCCTTGAACATAAATATCGTCATCGTAGGCGCTAATCACTAAAATTTTGAGGTCAGGCTTGTTCGTTTTAATGTGACGAATCGTGGAGAGGGGATCAAAGTCAGGCATGGTTACGTCGATCAAAAGCAAATCCGGTTGGACCTGGCTCAAAGCCTGTCTCAGAGCGATCCCGTCACCAACTTCAGCCACAACGGTTAAACTGGGTAACTCTCGCAGGGCATTGGCAATGCCGGCCCGGATCAAATCGTGATCATCGGCCAGTAAGACGCGAACTTGGTTCATGATGGTCTCAATTATACCCTGGCCGGCGATTCTGGCTAGCGACGGTAGTAGCCAATGGGGGGAAATCCCCCTACCGGTCGAGGGGAACCCCGCTGGATTTTTTAGGGAAAATAGGGTTCAATAGACGATGGTGCTGTATTAGACTAAACAGCATCAATAGATTAGTATGCCGGTATCGTACCGGACACTCCACGATTGAGCCTTCCTTAATTTCAAATCAGTTGATCAACCCACCAAGAAAGGAGGTGGTGGTAACCTGGCAGCCGTTAATCAAGTTAGACTTGTAATCGAGCAAATTTGATAACAGCCTTTTTTTGTTTTTAAGCTCAAAGTGGAGACCTACTGTGGACGTTTCACTATATCACTCAAAGAGGAGAAAAATGCGTAGTAAATTCCTTACTTTAATCTCAATTCTATTGCTTATCTTGGCCATCAGCGCTTGTGGCGGGGCCGCCGAACCTCCGAGTGCTCCTGCTGAAGAAGCTCCGGCTCAAGAAGAAGCCGCCCCCGCTGAAGAAGCAGCACCGGCTGAAGAAGAAGCGGCACCGGCCGAAGAAGAAGCCGCCCCTGCTGAAGAAGCCGCTCCGGCTGAAGAAGAAGCTGCGGCGGAAGAAGCCGCGGTCGAGGTCGAAGGCAGTATCGCGGTCTTGTTACCGGATAGCGCCTCCTCGGCGCGGTGGGAAAACGATGACCGCCGCTTCTTTGAGCAAGCCTTTGAGGCCGCTGGGGTCGAGTACACCATCGTCAACGCTGAAGGCGATGCCCGCACCCAACAAACCCAGGCTGAACAAGCCATCACCAACGGAGCCAAGGTCATCCTCCTGGTCAACCTCGACTCCGGTTCCGGAGCCGCCATCATCGCTCAAGCCCGCGAAGCCGGCGTCAAAGTCATCGACTACGACCGCCTGACCATCGAAGGACCCGGCGCTGACATCTATGTCTCCTTCGACAACGTCGCCGTCGGTCGCTTGATGGGCGAAACCCTCGAACCCCTGATCGATGCCCTCGAGGTCGAAACCCCGCAGGTCGTCCAACTTAACGGCTCCCCCACCGACAACAACGCCACCCTCTTCCGCGAAGGCTACTTCTCCGTTGCCAGCCCTCGCTACGACGCCGGTGACTGGGCACTGGTCGATGACCAGGCCGTCCCCGACTGGGACAACCAGCAAGCCCTCGTCATCTTCGAACAGATCCTGACCGCCGCCGGCGGTGATGTCGACGCCGTCTTCGCCGCCAACGATGGCCTGGCCGGTTCCGTCATCTCCGCTCTCAAGAGCCAGGGGCTCGACCCCCTGCCCCTCAGCGGCCAAGATGCCACCGTCGGCGGCATCCAGAACATCCTCGCCGGCTGGCAGTCCATGACCGTCTACAAGCCCATCCAGCTTGAAGCCGAAGCCGCTGCCGATGCCGCCATCCGCCTCCTCCAAGGCGAAGACCCGGCCGCCATCGCACCCGATACCCTTAACAACGGTCAAGCCGACGTCCCCTTCCTCAAACTTACCCCTCTCGCCGTCACCCAGGACAACATCGCCGAAACCGTTATCGCCGATGGCTTCCGCACCTGGGATGAAATCTGCGTCGGTGAGTTTGCCGAATTTTGTCCGGAAGATGCCGGGAGTGAAGCCGCTCCGGCTGAAGAAGAAGCCGCGGCGGAAGAAGCCGCGGTCGAGGTCGAAGGCAGTATCGCGGTCTTGTTACCGGATAGCGCCTCCTCGGCGCGGTGGGAAAACGATGACCGCCGCTTCTTTGAGCAAGCCTTTGAGGCCGCTGGGGTCGAGTACACCATCGTCAACGCTGAAGGCGATGCCCGCACCCAACAAACCCAGGCTGAACAAGCCATCACCAACGGAGCCAAGGTCATCCTCCTGGTCAACCTCGACTCCGGTTCCGGAGCCGCCATCATCGCTCAAGCCCGCGAAGCCGGCGTCAAAGTCATCGACTACGACCGCCTGACCATCGAAGGACCCGGCGCTGACATCTATGTCTCCTTCGACAACGTCGCCGTCGGTCGCTTGATGGGCGAAACCCTCGAACCCCTGATCGATGCCCTCGAGGTCGAAACCCCGCAGGTCGTCCAACTTAACGGCTCCCCCACCGACAACAACGCCACCCTCTTCCGCGAAGGCTACTTCTCCGTTGCCAGCCCTCGCTACGACGCCGGTGACTGGGCACTGGTCGATGACCAGGCCGTCCCCGACTGGGACAACCAGCAAGCCCTCGTCATCTTCGAACAGATCCTGACCGCCGCCGGCGGTGATGTCGACGCCGTCTTCGCCGCCAACGATGGCCTGGCCGGTTCCGTCATCTCCGCTCTCAAGAGCCAGGGGCTCGACCCCCTGCCCCTCAGCGGCCAAGATGCCACCGTCGGCGGCATCCAGAACATCCTCGCCGGCTGGCAGTCCATGACCGTCTACAAGCCCATCCAGCTTGAAGCCGAAGCCGCTGCCGATGCCGCCATCCGCCTCCTCCAAGGCGAAGACCCGGCCGCCATCGCACCCGATACCCTTAACAACGGTCAAGCCGACGTCCCCTTCCTCAAACTTACCCCTCTCGCCGTCACCCAGGACAACATCGCCGAAACCGTTATCGCCGATGGCTTCCGCACCTGGGATGAAATCTGCGTCGGTGAGTTTGAAGAGTACTGCCCGGCGGATCGTTAAGTCTTAGACCAACCGGGTGAGGACGCCAATAATAGCGCCCTCAGCCAAAACCAATCTACCTCCACCCGTCGCTAACGCGACTCCCGCCCCCGATATCGGGGGCGGGATGGGGAGGGGGTTACTTACAAAGGAGTAACATCTTGTCAGACCAACCCCTACTAGAACTCAAAGGCGTATCGAAAAGTTTTGGCGCTGTGCAGGCGCTCACCAAAGTTGATTTTGGCGCTCGAGTCGGTGAGGTTATGGCTCTCGTCGGCGATAATGGCGCCGGAAAATCGACCTTGATCAAAGGGATTGCCGGTATCTATCCCTTTGATGAGGGTCAGACCTTTTTTGACAGCAAGGTGGTCAAAATCCATAATCCCCGCGATAGTTCAGCCCTGGGCATCGAAGTGGTTTACCAGGATTTGGCCCTGGCTGATAATCTGGACGTGGTGGCTAATATGTTCCTGGGTCGGGAGCGAGTCTTGCCGCCCTGGCGCCTGGATGAAGCTAGAATGGAAAAGGAGTGCGTCAAGACCCTGGATTCGCTTTCGGTGACCACGCTCCGGTCGGTACGCCAGGCTGTGGCCGGTCTGTCGGGGGGCCAACGGCAGGCGGTGGCGGTGGCCAAAGCGGTCATGTGGAACTCTCGCCTGGTCATTCTTGATGAGCCGACCGCGGCTTTAGGCGTGGCTCAAACCCGGCAGGTGCTCGATTTGGTGCGCCGCCTGGCCGAGAAAGGGCTGGCCGTGATCATCATCTCCCACAACCTGCATGACATCTTTGAAGTGGCCGACCGCATCACAGTTCTGCGGCTGGGCCAAAAAGTGGCCGAATTTAACAAAAACGAAACGACCCAGCAAGAAGTCGTGCATGCCATTACGGCCGGTAAGCTGGAGTCCGTTCCTGGGATGGTGCAAAATGAGCATTAAAGATACCACCTCTACCCCCGAAACCCTGCTGGGCAGCCAATCTTCCCAAAGCGTCGCCGATTACCTCCGCGCCTATCTCAAGCGGGTCAGTTCCGGCGATTTGGGATCGCTCCCCATTATTTTGGGCTTGCTCCTGATCGCCATTGTTTTCCAGTCGCAAAATGAAAACTTTTTGACCTCTCGCAACTTTGTCAATCTAATCGTTCAGATGGCCGGGATTACCACGATTGCCTATGGGGTCGTGTTTGTCTTGCTCCTGGGTGAGATTGACTTGTCGGTTGGCTATGTCAGTGCCGTCGCGGCGGTGAGTATGACCCTGTTGCTGCGCGAGCCTGGCGGTTTATCGTGGCCGCTGGCGATTGGCATTGCTCTCCTGGCTGTCGCCGGGATTGGCTTGATCCAAGGCTTGATCATTACGACCTTCCAAGTACCCTCGTTTGTGGTCACCCTGGCCGGTTTGCTGGCCTGGAACGGGGTAGTGCTTATCCTAATTGGCGGCGCGGGCACGGTCATTATTCAAGACCCGGTGGTGATTGGAATTGCCAACTATTTCTTCCCGCCGATTTGGGGCTGGCTGGTGGCGCTGGTGTTTGTGGGGGGATTTGCCCTCATCCAAATCCAGCAAGTCACCGCCCGCCGCAGCCAGGGGCTAGCCGCTAGCCCTATGCCGATTGTGATCTTCCAGATTGTGGGCCTGGCCATCCTGGCGGCGATAGCAGTTTATGTCTGTAATCTAGACCGAGGCGTTCCGTTTGTCGGCATTCTTCTCCTGGTTTTCTTGGCCGGTCTCAATTTTCTGGCCATCCGAACGCCGTTTGGTCGCTATGTCTATGCCGTCGGCGGCAATAAAGAAGCCGCGCGCCGGGCCGGGATCGCGGTTGAACGCATTCGGGTTATTGTCTTTATGATCTCCAGCACGATGGCCGGGGTGGGCGGTATTGTCCTGGCCTCCCGGCTTCGTTCGGTCGATACCGCGGCCGGGGGTGGCAACCTGCTGCTCAATGCGATTGCGGCCGCCGTGATCGGGGGCACCAGTCTGTTCGGCGGGAGTGGCCGGGTCTCGAGCGCGGTCCTGGGCGCCTTGATCATCGCCAGCGTCGAAAACGGGATGGGCCTGTTGGGCTTAAGTTCCGGGGTCAAATTCGTGATTACCGGATTAGTGCTTTTGGTCGCCGTCCTGGTCGATGCGATCTCACGCCGCAGTCGCAGCCAATCCGGGCTGGCTTAAGGTAATTGGTAATTAGTAAAATCATCATTGTCTCCTGTCCCAATCTGGACCCTACCACCGCTAATTACCAATTACGAATTACCACTTTTTAGGTTTTCCGGTGGACCAACTGCTAAGAGTTATCAATCTGTCCAAACGGTTTGGACGCTTGCATGTCCTCGAGCAGATCAACTTTGAGGTCTACCCGGGCGAGGTCCTGGGCCTGGCCGGACGCACCGGGGCCGGCAAAACGGTCCTGGCGATGCTCATTGCCGGCCTACATCCCCCCAGTGACGGCGACATCTATTACGAAAACCGGCGCTTACCGTGGCCGTTTCAAGCTCACAAGTTAGGAATTGGAGTCATCCACCAAGAGCCAAGTCTGGCCGAAAACCTCGATGTGGTTAGCAACATTTTTTTGGGGCATGAATTGGGCTGGCCAGGCCCCAACAAGTTGCTAAAACTCCCTAACCAATGGCGGATGTATCGCGAAGCCACCCGCGTATTACAGCAACTTGAAGCCAACTTCAACAACCTGGACGAAAAAGTCTCTAACCTCACCAGTGAGCAACGGCAACTGGTTGCCATTGCCCGGGTAATGACCCACCCGGCCAAGCTCATTTTTGTCGATGAACCGACCGTGCTACTGAGCTACTCCTACCAGCAGCGTTTGCTGTCGCTCATCCAGAGCTGGCAACAGCGTGGCATTTCCGTGATCTTCAGCAGCAAAAACCTGGAACACCTCTTTGCCGTGACCGACCGGATCATTACCCTCCGCAAGGGGCGGCAGGTGGCTCACCACCGCACCGACGAAACCAGCCGCGAAGAGATCGTGGCCGAGTTGGTCGGCACCAGCGGCCACCAGCAGCTCACCCCGGCCATTTGGGCCCTGGACAACTATTATCGCGCTCGAGAGCAGGCCGAAAAGTTGCGCCACCAGCAAACCTTGCTGGAGCAAAATTTAGTAGAGCGCGATACCCTTAACCAACAACTGGTTGATCAACTGGCCGAGCAGATTGAAGCCCTGGATCAGGCCAATATGGCCTTGCAGGCTGCCCAGCGCCGTCTGATGACCGAACGCGAGCAAGAACGCAAACATCTGGCCCGCGAACTCCATGATCAGGTCATTCAGGACTTACTCAGCCTCAACTACCAGTTGGAAGACATTGAGTCTAGTTACGCCGGGAATCCCAATTTGATTGAAGAGGTAGAAGAGGTGCGGACCAGCATCCGGCTGATGGTCGACGATTTGCGCCGGATTTGTGGCAACTTGCGCCCGCCCACCATCGATAGTTTGGGGTTGGGGGCAGCGCTCCAGTCTTACACTCGGGACTGGAGTGAGCGCACCGGGATTGAGGTCAACCTCTCGCTCGATGCTAATTTGGGCCGTCTACCTGAACCCATTGAGCTGTCAATTTTTCGAATTATTCAAGAAGGGTTAAGCAACGCCCGCAAACACGCCCAGGCGAGCAGCGTTGAGATCTGTCTGAAGCATACCTCGCCGCGCACGTTGATGATTTCTGTCTCTGACAATGGTCGTGGCTTGGCCCAGGATTTTGATCTAGCGACCTGGGCGACCCAGGAGCACTACGGCTTACTTGGCATCAGCGAACGGGTGGCCCTCTTGGGCGGCCGGCTCAATCTGCAGAATCGTCCCCAGGGCGGTATGATCCTCCAGGTTGAAATTCCCCATCCGCGGGTGGGGGCCACGATCGACTCTTTCGTCGTCTAAGGGCAAAAGTCACAAGTTTGACGAGACCAATCGTTCGGCGGCGAGATGACTGAGAGAGTAGGCCAGTCAACCGTTCAGCCGGAAGGTTCCTTTCGTGCGCTTCGTGCGCCTCGTGTTCCAAGCCCTCATTTCCCTTGGCGTGTAGGCCAACCGAGCGTATAATTCTCGCACCCGCCACAATCCGGCCCGGTTTTTCTAAAGGTTGCAGTTTTGAAACTGCAACCGGAATTATGCCGGCTTAAGTCGGCGAAGGGCCGATTCGGTTGAATAACCGTAACGATTAAAGATACTTTGTCTTCTCCACCCAGGCGAAGTATACTCTTCCAAAATTCATCACTCAGTTGAGCCTAGACGCTCTGAACCGTCTCTGACCCGGACGAGGTTTTCAGAGCGTTTTTTATATCACAGTCGCGCTCGCTTCAGGAGGAAGCATGGCTATTCACGTTGAAATCAACCACAAAACCCATTATCGCTACGACCGGCACGTTAGCCTGTCGCCGCATATTTTCCGGCTACGCCCCGCCCCCCACAGCCGCACCCCCATCGAGGCCTACTCGCTGACTATCCGGCCCACCAACCACTTTATCAACTGGCAGCAAGACCCCTTTGGCAACTACCTGGCCCGGGTCGTCTTTCTGGAACCGGCCAACGAGTTGTACCTGGAGGTCGATGTCGTGGCCGATATGACCGTCATCAACCCCTTCGACTTTTTTGTCGAAGAGTACGCCGAGAAATACCCTTTCCCCTACAGCGAGATCGAAGCCAAGGAGTTGGCCCCTTACCTGGAAATCAAGGAGAATGGCCCGCGTCTGCTCAACTGGTTAGCCGGCGTCGATCGTTCCCCCAACCAGATTGTCGACTTCCTGGTCGATCTCAACCAGAAGCTGTGGCGCGATCTTGATTACACCATCCGCCTGGAGCCGGGCATCCAAAGCTGCGAGGAGACCCTGGAGAAAGCCCTCGGCTCCTGCCGCGACTCCGGCTGGCTGCTGGTCCAGATTTTGCGCCATTTGGGGCTGGCCGCGCGCTTTGTCTCCGGTTACCTGGTCCAACTGACCGCCGACCTCAAAGCCCTGGACGGTCCCTCCGGCCCGGAGGCTGACTTCACCGATCTGCACGCCTGGGCCGAGGTCTACATCCCCGGGGCGGGCTGGGTCGGCCTCGATCCGACCTCCGGCCTCTTTGCCGGCGAGGGTCACATTCCGCTGGCCTGCACCCCCAATCCGGCCAGCGCCGCGCCGGTCACCGGCTACACCGGCGAGTGCGAGGTGCTGGAGTTCAGCTTCAAGAACAGCGTCACCCGCCTCAAGGAAGATCCGCGCGTGACCAAACCCTACACCGACACGCAGTGGGCGGCCATCAACGCTCTGGGCGAGCAGGTGGATCGCGACTTACAGGCCGGCGACGTGCGCCTGACCATGGGCGGCGAACCGACCTTCGTTTCCATCGACGATATGGACGCCCCGGAGTGGAATACTACCGCCGACGGCGAGCACAAGCGCCAATTGGCCGGTGATCTGGTCCGGCGGCTGCAAAAAGTGTTTGGATCGGACGGCGTTATCTACTACGGTCAGGGCAAGTGGTATCCCGGCGAGCCGCTGCCCCGCTGGAAGCTGGCCACCTTCTGGCGCGCGGATGGCTGGCCGCTCTGGCGCGATCCCCAATGGCTGGCCGATGAACGAAAAGATTACGGCTTTGGTCTGGCCGAGGCCGAAACCTTTATCAAAAAACTGGCCGATACGCTCGGCCTGCCGGCCGCCTACATCCGGCCCGGCTACGAAGACATCTTTTACTTTCTCTGGTCGGAGGGCAAGCTGCCGGTCAACCTCGATCCGATCCAAGCCGACCTGAAAGACTCCCAAGAGCGGCGCAAACTGGCCGAACTCCTCGACCGCGATCTCGGCGCGCCGACCGGCTACGCTCTCCCGCTCGGTTGGGACGAGGTCGCCCAGCGCTGGACCAGCGGCCCCTGGCCTTTCCGTCGCGACCAGATGTTCCTTATCCCCGGCGACTCGCCCATGGGCCTCCGCCTCCCCCTCGACTCCCTGCCCTGGATCGCCGAAGAAGAGCGCGAGCTGCCTATAGAGCGTGATCCCTTCGACGATTACCCCCCCCTCCCCGATTTCCACGCCAATCAATTAGCAATTAACAATGAACAATTAACAATTAACACCGCTCCACCCCTCCAACCCACTCCTCCAGATCAATTAGCAATGAACAATGAGCAATTAACAACCGCTTCCCTCCAACCCTCCAACCCTCCAACCTTCCAACCTTCCAATCCAATCCTCCAACCTTCCAGCCTTCCAACCTTCCAACCTTCCAGCCCTCCAGCCCTCCAACCCTCCACCAAAATCCCCCACACCGCCCTTTGCCTTGAACCCCGCCACGGCCGGCTGCACATCTTCATGCCGCCGCTACCTCGCCTGGAGCAGTACCTCGCCCTGCTGGCCGCGCTCGAGTCGACCGCCGAGTCTCTGGGCTTACCCATTATCATCGAGGGCTACGAACCACCGAGCGACCCGCGCCTGCGCAAAATACTGGTCACGCCCGATCCCGGCGTGATCGAGGTCAACATCCATCCGGCCCAAGGCTGGGGCGAGTTGGTCGCCAACACCGAGACCTTGTACGAAGAAGCTCGCCAGACCCGGCTCGGCACCGAGAAGTTTATGCTCGACGGGCGGCACACCGGTACCGGCGGCGGCAACCACGTCACCCTGGGCGGTCCCACCCCGTCGGACAGTCCCTTCCTGCGCCGGCCCGATCTACTGCGCAGCCTGATCACCTACTGGCAGCACCACCCCGGCCTGTCCTACCTCTTCAGCGGTATGTTCATCGGCCCCACCAGCCAGGCCCCCCGCGTCGATGAGGGTCGCCTGGAGCGGCTGTACGAATTGGAGATCGCCTTCCAGCAAATTCCAGACAAGGAGGCCGGGCCGGTGCCGCCCTGGCTGGTCGACCGGATCTTCCGCAATCTGCTGGTCGATTTAACCGGCAACACCCACCGGGCCGAGTTCTCCATTGACAAACTCTACTCGCCCGACTCGGCCAGTGGCCGGCAAGGGCTGGTCGAGTTCCGCGCCTTCGATATGCCGCCCCACGCCCGTATGAGCGCGGCCCAAATGCTGCTGGTCCGGGCTTTGATCGCCTGGTTCTGGCGCGAGCCTTACCACCATCCCCTGGTCCGCTGGGGGGCCGAGCTACACGACCGCTTCCTACTGCCCCACTACGTTGAGGCGGATCTGCGGGAAGTGATCGACGATTTGCAGCGGGCCGGCTACGAGTTCAAGCTCGAGTGGCTGGCTCCTTTCTTCGAGTTCCGCTTTCCCCGCTACGGCACGGTCAACCTGCGCGACATTGAGATCGAGCTGCGTCTGGCTATCGAACCGTGGCACGTCTTGGGCGAGGAGGCTACCAGCCAGGGCACGGCCCGCTACGTCGACTCGTCGGTCGAGCGCTTGCAGGTCAAGCTGCGCGGCCTCAACGACTCACGCTACGTCCTACTCTGCAATGGCCGGCGCGTGCCGCTGCGTCAAACCGGCGTCCAGGCCGAATATGTGGCCGGCGTCCGCTACCAGGCCTGGCAGCCACCCTCGGCCCTCCATCCGACCTTGGGTATCCACTCGCCGCTGGTGTTTGACCTGGTCGATAGCTGGCACAAACGCTCGATTGGCGGCTGCACCTACCACGTCGCCCACCCCGGCGGCCGCAGCTACGAGGATACCCCGGTCAACGCCAACGTCGCCGAAGCCCGGCGCATTAGCCGCTTCTGGGACCACGGCCATACGCCGGCCGGCGCCTTTGTCCGTTACACTATCCCTCGCAGCCAGTGGAGTTTCAGCCCGACCGAGGCCGCGGTCCAGCCGGTCGAGCTGCCGCCGGAGGAGATCAACGCGGAGTATCCTTATATGCTCGATCTGCGCTGGCGGGCTAAACCCTAAACCGCTTTGGCCTAAATGCCAAGTGAGGTATAATCCTTGCATTCTACGTTTCACTTGTTGGAGTGTAACCAATGACCCCTGACGAACGCACCCAAAAGATCGAATCCTACGGCGCGGCCCATCAGCAACTGGTCTCCGCCTTAGAAAATTTCCCCCCGGAAATGTGGCAGTTCCGGCCGGCCCCGGATCGCTGGACGATCCACGAAATCATTGTCCACCTTACCGATAGCGAAGCCAACAGCTACATTCGTTGCCGCCGGTTGCTGGCGGAACCCGGCAGTACTATATTGGGCTATGACGAAAACAAATGGGCGCGCGATTTACACTATCACCACCAAAGCCCCGACGATGCCCTCCAACTGTTCAAGTGGCTCCGGCACAAATCTTACGCGCTGATCAAGGATCTACCCGCCTCAGTTTGGTCAAACACGGTTTATCATACAGAGAATGGGCTCGTGACGCTGGATGACTGGCTCAACACCTACGAACGGCACATTCCAGACCATATCGAGCAGATGCAGGCCAATTATGAGGATTGGATGAGATAAGTAGGTTAGTCCGGGGGCAGGATAGGTCTCGATCCCCTCAGCCGCCACCGGTAAAGGGTAAGTGAGCGAGAGTGACTTCACCGATATTTTTCCCGGCGCTGCTTAAAAACTATGTGGTGCAAACTCGCTACAAATTCGGCGCGTGGCAAGAGCATGCCTCGTTTAGAGAGTTAGCCCAAGCCAAACGCGCCGTTCAACAAATCAGGCGTCAAAACTCTGAACTTGAAGCCCGCATTTTAAATCGCTTTACCGGACAGATTATCAGAACTTAAGGCATAGTTTTCCTACTTTTTATTAGCGGGTAAAATACTGCCCATCAAGGAAATAGTTTGAGACGCTTTTGGTAACTACCATAACCACCCACACATTGCTCAACCAATACAGTTTAAACGGGGCCTACGATGAAATGTGGCAAGGTGACACCGTGCGCCCCCACTGGCAGCCCTTGATCCAGACCCTGGAGCGACTCGGCCCGGCGGAGTTGGAACGCTACCAGCAAGAAGCCCGCCGTCTGCTGCGCGAAAACGGCGTCACTTATAACGTCCACGGCGCACCGGATGGTCTGCAGCGGCCTTGGGCCTTCGACATCATCCCCTTGGTCATCAGTGAAGAAGACTGGCGTATCATCGAACACGGCCTCAAGCAGCGCGCCGAACTGCTCAACCTGATCCTAACCGACCTCTACGGCCCGCGCCGTCTGCTGCGCGAAGGTCGGCTGCCGGTCGAGTTGATCTACGGTCACGCCGGTTTCTTACGCCAGTGCGATGGCGTTCGTCACCATGGCACCCACCAACTGATGCTCTACGCCGCCGATCTAGCCCGCGGCCCCGATGGCCGCATGTGGGTCCTGGCCGACCGCACCCAGGCTCCCTCCGGTGCCGGCTACGCCTTGGAAAACCGGACGGTGATGGCCCAAATCATGCGCGGCATGTTTAAAGACGACAAGATTTTCCGGCTGTCTAACTTCTTTCGCGAGCTGCGGACAGCCCTGGCCGAATTAGCTCCCCGCAAAGACTCACCCCGGCTGGTCGTTATGACTCCCGGCCCTCTCAACGAAACCTATTTTGAGCATGCTTACCTGGCTGCTTACCTCGGCTATGTCCTCGTTCAGGGCGACGACCTGACCGTGCGCGAAGGAGTCGTTTCCCTCAAAACCATCGAGGGCTTGCAGCCGGTCGACGTTATCCTGCGCCGGGTGGACGATACCTATTGTGACCCCCTGGAGCTACGGGTCGACTCTCGCCTGGGCGTGGCCGGCCTTTTGGAAGCGGCTCGACGGGGCAATGTCGCTATGGTCAACCCCTTGGGCAGCGGTGTTTTGGAGAATCCCGGCCTAATGCCGTTCTTACCGGGTCTGGCGCACTATTTTCTGGGCGAAGACCTGATCTTGCCGACTGCCGCCACCTGGTGGTGCGGCCAACCGAAAGAGTTGAACTACGTCCTTAATCATCTGGATAAGTTGGTCATCAAGCGCATCGCTCGCCAGGCGTTTAGCCGGACGGTCTTTGGTGGACAACTGAGCCTCACCGAGTTGACCCAACTACGTGATCAGATCAAGGCCAACCCTTCTCAGTTTATTGGCCGGGAAGAAGTGGGGATCTCGACCACGCCCTCCTTAATCAATGGTCATTTGGAAGCCCGGCACGCCGTGATGCGCTGTTTTAGTGTCGGCACGGCCTCCGGTTACAGTGTTATGCCCGGCAGCTTGACCCGCAGCGCCTCCTCTAAGGATAATATTATCGTGGCCAACTGGGCCGGCGGGGTCAGCAAAGACACTTGGATCTTGACCTCCCAGCCGCAGCAGCACACCAGCCTCTGGCTCCAAACTGACCGGGTAGAGACCGCCTACCGCAGCACCGCTTATTTACCCAGCCGCGCTGCCGAAAATCTCTTCTGGGTCGGCCGCTACGCCGAACGAGCGGAATGGACCGCCCGACTTTTGCGGACCATCTTCAACCTGAGCAGTGATGGCGAGCCACCGGCTTACGAAATGGAAGGTAGGTGCTTTACTATCCTGCTACGGGCCTTGACCGAAGTGACGGGTACCCGGCCCGGCTTCATCGGTAAGGGCAGTCCGGCCCGGCTAGCTCGTCCTCTTCACGAGCTGCGCTCGGTCGCTCTGGATAATGAACGCATCGGGTCACTTCCGTCCAACCTCAGCGCAATGGTCCAAGCCGCTTTCGCCGTGCGCAATCTATGGTCCATCGACACCTGGCGTGTCATCGATGATCTGGAGTCGCCTTGGAAAGACTTAGAGCGCCGAACCCGGGTTAGCCCGCGCCAGATCCAGGCCGGCCTCAACCAGTCGATTATCCAACTGATGGCTTTCGCCGGGCTCAACTCCGAGAGTATGACCCATGAAGCCGGCTGGTTGCTGCTCGATATTGGCCGGCGGCTGGAGCGAGCGTTGCTGTCGATGACGTTTATCGGCGCCATCCTGGGCCGTCAAGAAGCTGAGGCAGTGCAGCATCTCCTACTGGAAAATCTCCTGACCACCACCGAAACCGTAATTACGTACCGCCGCCGTTACCGCTCCACCTTACAGCTCCAAACAGTGCTGGATCTGCTCCTGTTGGATGAGACCAATCCCCGCTCGCTCGTCTTCCAACTTGACCGGCTACAAGACCACCTGGCTGCCCTACCACGCGAGCGAATTGCCTATCGTCTCAGCCAAGAAGAGCGCCTCATCCTTGATGCCGCTACCCAACTGCGCCTATCCCATACCAGCCGGCTCGTTTGTGTGGTTGAGGAAACTGATACTCGCACCAGTCTACTTGATCTGCTAGCCCGGCTTACCGATCGCCTCAGTCGCATCTCCGAGGTCTTGACTCAGACCTACTTTAGCCATGCTCAGGTGCCGCACCAACTGATTGTAGTCCAACCCGATGCCGAACCGAGTTAAACTAGATGGAATACCTGGTCACCCACACCACCCAATACCACTATAGTGAAACAGCCAGTCTAAGCTATAACGAGGCCTGGCTAACGCCCCGTACGTTTCAGGCCCCGCTATTTGCCCAAACTTGTTTGGAGCACCGGATCGATATTTCGCCCCGGCCCAGCGACCAGCGGGTCTTTACCGATTTTTTTGAGAATCAAGTCCGCTATTTCACCGTGCGTTTCCCTCACGAGGCCACAACCATCACCGCGGTCAGTCGGGTACGGCTCGACTTGCCGCCGCCCCTGATCGGGTCGGTTGAACAACTTTTAAAAGAGGCAGCGGGTAGCGAAGCCTGGGACTCGGTTCGCCACCGGCTCCATCACGAGCTTGAACCTAACCTGCTCGACGCCCGGCAGTACACGCTCGCTTCACCGCTCGTGCCGGTGCTACCCGATTTGGCGGCCTACGCCGCGCCATCTTTTCCTGAGGGCCGGCCCATTATCGAAGCTGTTTACCATTTGATGGGTCGCATTTATGAGGAGTTCGACTTTATGCCGGGGGCGACTACCATCGCTACTCCGGTGATAGAGGTCCTGCGTGAGAAGCGGGGTGTTTGCCAGGATTTTGCCCACTTGATGCTGGGTTGCTTGCGGGCTCAAGGGCTGGCGGCTCGCTACGTTAGCGGCTACATCGAAACCGTGCCCCCGCCTGGTCAAGAGAAGCTCCAAGGTGCCGATGCCTCTCACGCCTGGGTCGCAGTCTACGTGCCGGGCTTAAACTGGCTCGCCTTTGATCCAACCAACAACCTTTTGCCTTACGACCAACATATTACCGTGGCCTGGGGCCGTGACTACGGGGACGTGCCCCCGCTCAAGGGCGTCTTCTTCAGCCACGGTGAGCACAAGTTGAAAGTGGCGGTGGATGTGGAGCGACTTACTGCCGCTGCCACTTGAGCAGATCATACCCGGAGCGCACGGTTTGCTCCAGCCCGGGCGGTAATGGGCCATCAAGCTGGTTGTACCTCAAGTCAAGCATCCATAGCCTTGGCAATTCAGCCAATTCTGCCGGGACTGAACCGCTGAGTTGGTTGCCCGCTAGAAAGAGACCTTCCAGTTCAGTCAAGTGACCTAATTCCGGCGGAATAGAGCCACTTAAATTATTGTCATTGAGTTTGAGAGTTTCCAAATTGGCTAGATTACCCAACGCCGGCGGAATCGATCCCTCTAGCTCGTTGCTATCCAAATCGAGAATTTTGAGGTTCCACAGGTTCCCCAACTCCGCCGGAATTGACCCCGTCAGATCGTTGTTGTGCAAAATGAGCGTCTCGAGGTGACCGAGTTTTCCCAATTCTTTCGGCAAACGCCCGTTTAATTCGTTGAAATAGAGAGTTAAGCTCTTCAACTCCGACAGATCGCCCATCTCAGGGGGGAGACTGCCGCGCAAATTGTTGTCGTTGATGAGGATAGCCGTCACGTGCCCTTTCTCGCAGCGAAGTCCAACCCAGTCACAGGGTTCGTCCGTCTCTAGCCAGCGACTGCTGATTTTCCAGTTTGGACCGTCCGTGCTGTCATAGAAGGCCACCAGGGCTGCACAATCGCCCACCGGAATCTCGGTGATGGTACGACAAACAGGAGGAAGATCTGACTCAACCGGCCCAACCTCCACCGCCGCCCCGTCTGGCCCAGGTTGTTCATCTACCTTTGACCCGAGGCTACAAGCCACAAGGAATAGAAGAGTCAGTAATAATCCGGCTAAAATTGGATATCTCATCATTAACTCTAACCATCAAAGTTAATTTAGCTAGTAATATTTTAGACAAAGAGTTTACAACGGTCAAAAACGTTTTCCGAAATCATGCTTTGAGCCTAGATTTGTGCTAGTTTTCACGGTATGCTAAAATTTCAGTAATAATTGAAAGTTTAGAGATGAGGCGAAGTTCTCCAAACTTATTGCTTAAATCATGTCAATAGAGGTTAGAAAGATAAAGATGATATCTATCTACCGTGCCTGGGTTACACTTTTTATCGTCTTTTTCCTGGCTGCGTGCGGCGGCTCAACGGCCTCCGAGCCTGCCTCTCCAGCAATTGAGCCAACTCCCCCGGCTGCAAGCGCTCCCGAGACGCAGCCGGCCCCAAGCGATACCGTTGACCTACGCGTCGCTGTGTTGCCAGTCCTCAACACCATGCCGCTTTTTGTCGCTCAGGAGCAAGGTTTTTATCAGGAGCAAGGCGTGTCGGTTGAGCTTGTCCCCGTCGAAAGCGCTCGCGACCGGCAAATTGCCCTCCAGGCCGGGCAGGTTGATGGCGCCAACACGGATCTGATGGGGGTAATTCTGCTGGCTGGAGCCGGGAGTCCGATCAAAGCAGTCCGCCACGACTCGTTTGCGGAAGGGTTCCGCTTTTTTTCGATTGTGGCCGGGTCACAAAGTGGCTTAACCACCCCGCAGGCGTTGATTGCGGCGTTGGAGGCCAACGAGGCCCAGATTGCCATTTCCAACAACACCATCATCGAGTACCTGACCACTACGATGCTGGCCAGCGCCGGCTACAGCGCCCAGCCCGATGACTACCTTGAAGTGGCCGATATTCCGATCCGGCTGGAGCAGGTAGCGCAGGGCACGGTCGCCGCCGGGACGCTGCCGGAACCGCTGACCACGTTGGCGACCGAAGTTCAGGGAGGCACGGCCATTCTGTCGGATAGTGACATCGATTTCGTACCGACCGTGGTGGCCTTCAACCAGTCGGTGCTGGATAATAAGCCGGAGGCAGTCCGTGCTTTCCTGGTCGCCTACGAGCAAGCCGTCGTCGCCATCAACAGCGAGCCCGAAACCTACCGCGACAACCCGGTGCGCATTCCAGATCCGGTGCGAGCCACCTATACCGTCCCGCAATTTGTGACCGCCCGCGTCCCCACCGAAGCAGAGGTGCAATCGGTGATCGATTGGATGTTAGCCCGCGGGCTCATCGACCAACCGGTTAGTTACAGCGATCTGGTAGACGCCGGTTATCTTCCTTGAAGTTCCGCGGATGAGCGATCCCCTCATTTCTTTCGATGATGTCTCTTTCTGGTATGATTCGGCCAAGAAAATCATCGAAGATTTCACCTGGCACATTCAAGCAGGCCAATCTTGGGCCATTGTCGGACCGTCGGGGAGCGGTAAGACGACGCTGCTGTACCTGCTGGCCGGGATTCGACAGCCGGTGACCGGGCGGGTCTGCTATGACGGAGATCCGATTACCCACCCCCATCACAATATTGGCCTCATGCTGCAACACTACGGCCTGCTGCCCTGGTACACCGCCGAGCGCAATATTCGGATCGGGTTGGAGATTCGAGCGGTACCCGACTCTGAGGTACGTCAGCGGTCGGACGAATGGCTTAAAAAACTCAATATCGATCACGTTCGGCACCAATATCCAACCCAAATGTCCGGCGGTCAGCGGCAGCGCGTGGCTTTGGCCCGTTTGCTGGCTCTTCAAGCCTCGGTCCTACTGTTAGATGAGCCGCTCTCGGCGGTGGATGAACTGACCCGTGAGCGCCTGCAAAAACGCTTGGATGAATTGCGTCGAAGCAGCGGGGCCACCACAATTTTGGTCACCCACAATATCGAAGAAGCGGTGCTGCTGGCCGACCATCTACTAGTCATCACTAAATATGCCCCGCTGAGCAGCTTTCAGGCCCTACCTACCCCGTTCCCCGGACCCAGCATGCCGCGGCGGAATGATCCCTATTTTATCGATTTTTGCCAGCAGATTCGAGAAATTGTAGGTGTATGACCCTCTACCCCAAACTTAGAAAAAGTGTTTATCCTCCAAAATTCCCGTGTCTAATGAAAACTCAATTCCAGCCCGATCAGGCCCAATGAAAATTTCGCGGCGGATTGCTCTAACCCTGGATCTTCTGGTACTCCTGACGCTCTGGTTTGTCGCTTCGGCCTGGTTAGATAAACCATTTTTACCCAACCCCCTTGACGTTATTCTAACCTTTTTCGTCGAAATCCAGGGTGATCTGCTGGCCCATGCCTGGGTTAGCACCCGGCGGGTAACGGTCAGCGTAATTGCGGGGACGCTGGTCGCTGCACCACTGGCTCTCCTCGCCGCCGAAAGCAAGACCCTCAATAAATTTCTCTCGCCGTTAATCTATTTTCTCTATCCGGCTCCAAAAATTGTTTTCTTGCCGATTATCATCTTCTTTTTAGGTCTGGGCGATCCGTCGATTAACTTTCTGATCGGACTAGTAGTTTTCTTCCAAATCTTTGTCATTGTTAGTGATACAGCCGCTCAAGTGCAGCCCGAGACAATCGACTCGATCAAGTCGCTCGGGGCCAGTCGCTGGGCTGTGCTGCGTTATGTTTACCTACCGATTAGCCTACCGGCCATCGTCACGGCCCTCAAGGTCAGTGTCGGGACAGCGATTGCAGTTTTGTTTATCGGGGAAACCATCGGCAACAATGTCGGCCTGGGTTACTATATCGTCGTTGAGCAGTGGAACCGTTTTGCCTATGACAAGGTTTACGCCGGCATTTTGGCCATTAGCCTCTTAGGCTTGGGTTTATTTGTCGGGTTAAGTCTATTTGAACGCTGGCTCAATCGATGGAAAGGAAATGGAGGGTAGAGGCGTAACTCAGGTGTAACTGCGCTGCGATATAATGCGGTTAAGTCCTCTCCAAAGGCCTTATTGGAGCGACAGTTCGCTGCTGGTTAACGCTCTGAATTAACTTGTACCATCAAAAACAGAATCACGAGTTTTATTAGAAATATGTCAAATAAGTATAATCACTACCGGAAAACTAATACATCTTCTCCATTCAAATCAGCAGTTCAAGGAGGCAAAAACAATGGAGTTTGGCGTTCCTAAAGAGATTCGTCAAGGTGAGACCCGGGTAGGGTTGACCCCGGCCGGGGTCGTGAGTCTAGTTCGAGCCGGACACAGCGTCTATATCGAGCGGGATGCCGGGGCGGGGGCAGGCTTCAGCAATGAAGAGTATCGCCGCGCCGGCGCTAACATTGTTTATTCTGCGGCTGAAGCCTTTGGTCGGGCCGATGTGGTGGTTAAAGTTGCCCGGCCTACAGCCACAGAACATGACCTCTTCCGTAACGGTCAAGTCATTTTTTCATTCTTGCATCTGCCGGTTTCATCGCCTGATTTACTCCAAGCCCTGACCGAGCGGGAAGTGACAGCCATCGCTTATGAAATGATCCAACATGACGATGGTCGGCTTTCGGTCCTAAATCCCACCAGTCAAGTAGCTGGTCGCTTGACTCCCATCATTGCGGGTCGACTGCTAATGGGTGACAGAGGCGGGCGTGGTGTCCTTCTCAGCGGTATTCCCGGGGTGCCACCGGCGGTCGTAGTGATTTTGGGCGGCGGCGTGGTCGGTGTAAACGCGGCTCGGGCATTTATGGGCCTTAAGACCCAGGTAATCGTCTTGGATCGCGACCTCAATCATCTGCAGGTTATTGATGATATGTTTAGCGGTGGGGTGACAACTATGCTCTCCAACCGCTACAATCTTAACCGGGTGGTCTCATTTGCCGATATCGTCATTGGCTGTGTACAGACTCCCGGTGAGCGGGCCCCGATCCTGATTACGCGCGAGATGGTTCGGCAAATGCGACCAGGATCGGTCATTATTGATCTATCTATTGTTGACGGTGGCTGTGTAGAAACCAGCCGCCCGACTACCCTGGATGATCAGATTTTTGAGGTAGGGGGCGTGATTCACCACTGCCTGCCCAACATAACTTCGCTGGTGGCTCGCACCGCCAGCTATGCTCTCACTAATGCCGCCTTACCCTGCCTTAAAGCGTTGGGTAATCACGGCTTAGATGAAGTTATTCGAACAACGTCGGCGCTGGCCCGAGGGATTAATCTTTATCGCGGTCAAGTGGCTCATCCCAAAATTGCTGCTGCACTTGGAAAACAGCTTGAAATCACCTTACCCACTGGAGAAACATAATGAACTGGGAAACAATTTATCGACGTAAGATCACTGATGTTGATACGGCGCTGTCAAGTATTAAATCTGGACAACGTGTCTATCTAGGCGGGGGAGCCGGTGTACCACGCACCCTAATCGATGGTCTGATCCGTCGCGCACTAGTCTTGCGAAACGTAGAAATAACTCACATCTTGACTTTTGCCGAAGCACCCTACGTCGCTCCAGAGTATGCTGCTTCATTTCGTCACAATGCGATGTTCATTGGTCATAATGTTCGAGGAGCAGTGCAAGAAGGCCGGGCCGACTTTACGCCGGTTTTTCTGTCCGAAATTCCTGGCCTGTTCCGCAACGGCATCTTGCCTATTGATGTAGCCCTGATTTCTCTTTCTACGCCAGATGAACATGGCTTTTGCAGCTTCGGTGTGGAAGTAGGGACCACCAAACCGGCTGCTGAAGCAGCTCATGTGATCATCGCTGAAATCAACCGGCAGATGCCCCGCACCCACGGCGACAGTTTTATCCACGTTAGCCAGATCGACCATATCATCGAAACCGATTCATCATTGCCGGAAGCGCCGCAAGGCGGTGGCTCAGAGGAGCATATGCGTATTGGCCAGATCATTGCCGAGATGATTCCCGATGGAGCTACGTTGCAAATGGGCATCGGCAGTATCCCCGATGCCGTGCTCAACAATCTGGGCAACCACAAAGATTTGGGTATTCATACTGAGCTTTTTTCAGATGGCGTAATCGACATGGTTGAGGCCGGCGTTATCACCGGCTATAAAAAAACCTTTCACCCCAGTAAAATGGTAGCCGGCTTTCTGTTTGGCTCAAAACGGTTGTATGATTTTGTCCACGACAACCCCATCATCGAACTGCATCCAACCGATTATGTTAATGACCCCTACAATATAGCCAAGAATGAAAAGATGGTGTCGATCAATTCGGCGCTGCAGATCGATCTAACCGGTCAAGTCTGCGCTGATTCGATCGGTACGCGCTTCTATAGCGGGGTGGGTGGTCAGGTGGATTTTATTCGTGGTGCAGCTCGCTCAAAGGGAGGCTTACCTATTATCGCCTTTCCTTCTACATCCATGAAAGGAAAGGTTAGCCGGATTGTACCAACCCTTCTGGAAGGAGCAGGAGTTATTACCTCCCGCAATGACGTTCATTTTGTAGTTACTGAATATGGCGTTGCTTCTCTACACGGCAAAACCATTCACCAGCGCGTCCAGGAGTTGGTTGGTATCGCTCATCCCAAATTCCGTGACGAACTACTTCGGGCAGCGCACGAATTAGGGTATGTATAACCAACCTCTTTTAGGTTACCGCGCGGGCTGGGACCATAACCGTAAATCGGCGCTGGTTACGACGTAAGTCCACTTTTGTGCGGCTACGATCGAAAAGTTCTGCAAAAGGATAGACAGTGCTGTTAACCCGACGCCGGTTCAGTATCAACAATACTCAGGCCAGAGAAAGATTTTTTGAAGAGATTCTCTTGTTACGGCAAGACCTGGCCGAAATCAGCGCACTTGTAGCCGAGCAAACTGAGACCGGGGTAGGTCAGAACAGCCATGAAAGTCCTTTTGCAACACTGCTTGATCTCTCAGTTGACGCCATCTTGGTTGTCGATGAGTCCCAGCGTATTTTGTTATTTAACCAAGGTGCGGAGCACACCTTTGGTTATACTAAATATGAAATCATCGGTCAGTCGCTTGACCGGCTTATTCCGGCCCGCTTTGCCGAAGCTCATCGGCAACATGTGGTTAAATTCGCCACTGAGCCTGTTTCTTCCCGAATTATGGCCACGCGCCGCTCAGTGTTCGGGTTGCGAAAAGATGGCCTGGAGTTCCCCGCAGAAGCCTCCATTTCAAAACTACACCAAGAAGGGCATATTTTCTTTTTTGTAGTCCTCCGCGACATTACCGAGCAAAAACGAATTGAAGAGGCCCTCCGCGACAATGAGCAACGTTATAAAGAACTGTTAGAGTCGGTCACCAACTATATCTACACCGTTGAGTTTGTAAACGGTGAGCCAGTACGCACTCACCACAGCTCTAACTGTTTGGCCGTTACCGGTTACACCTCGCAAGAGTACGAGGCGGACCCTCACCTCTGGTACGCCATGATTTATCCCACCGACCGGGAAGTGGTGATGGCTCAAACCGCCAAACTGAAGGCTGGCGAGCCGGTGCAGCCGATTGAGCACAGAATTATCCACAAAGATGGTTCAATCCGTTGGATTAGAAATACTATCGTTATACATGTGGATGAAGCCGGGCAGGTCATTTCGTATGATGGTCTAATTAGTGATATCACCGAGTCAAAACGACTTCAACTGCAACTTCAAGCTATATACGCTCTGGGGAACAAATTGACACGTCTCCGCAATGAAATGGCAATCGTGGAGCGAGTCTTGCGCACAGCCGTGGATGTTCTGCATATAGAGAGTGCCAGCTACGGCATTGTCAATACGGTAGCTAACCAGCTAGAGTATCGCTACCATTTAACCTACGGCATGGGCCATTCTACTAAAGTCTGTTTACCGCTCACCGAAGAGGAATTAGATGTAGGAGTTGAAGTAATCCGTAAGCGGGAGTCCATTTATATTCCAGATACACGGCTTGATCCCCGTTACGCGCCTCTATCAGCTCGGTGGTTAGGTCGTTCGGAATTATGTGTACCGCTGGAAATCGGTGAGGAAGTTCTGGGTGTGCTGCGAGTGGTCAGCGTCGAGGCTAACCATTTTACCGCGGATGATCAAAAGCTGCTTCAGACCCTGGCTGACCATACGGCGGTCGCTATTGAAAATGCTTGGTTATACCAAGAAATCCAAAGCCGTGTCGAGGAGTTAACCACCCTAAATCGACGCGCGGAAGTGCTACGCCAGGCGACGACGGCTTTAACTTCTACGCTTGACCTAAACCAAGTCCTAACAAGCATCCTGGCTCAACTGGAACACCTGGTGCCTTATGACAATGCTTGTGTGCTCCTGTGGCAGGGCAAGGAACTACATTTGGCGGCCACCAGAGCGGCAGCCCGGCCAAAAGCCAACGGCTCTGCCGCCGGAACAGTTGAGCAAAATCATCATTTTCTAACCGTCACTAATATCCTAGCCGAACAAACGGACAATGAAGATTTCCCTGGTTGGTTAAAGATCCCCTTGATGGCGCAGGGGCAAGTTATCGGTTACTTGACGCTTGAAAATCGGCAAGTGACTTCATTTAATCCAGGTGAGGTTGCTTTGGCTCAGGCTTTTGCCAATCAAGCCGCCGCCGCCATTCACAATGCTAAGCTTTACAAAGCCGAGCGAGAACAGTTTCGGCGCTTACAAGTATCCCAGGCTCAGCTCGTTCATGCAGAAAAAATGGCCGCTCTAGGGCGTTTAATGGCCTCCGTAGCGCATGAAATCAACAATCCTTTACAAGCCACCCAAAACTCTTTGGCTTTGATTGAACGCGCCGTAAATGGTCACGAGAACTCAGATAAGCTGATGCATCATCTGAAAGTTGCCGGGGATGAGATTGACCGCATCTCCTCAATTGTAAGACGCGTACGTAAGTTTTACCGTCCCATATTCGATCAACCCCAGCCTAACTTGATTGATGACTTTTTTCGTTCAACGTCTGACGAGTTGCAATCCACTGATCTGCATGCTATATTGGAACATGTATTAGAGTTAACAGACAAACAGTTGGAACAGCATAGAATCAAAATTAGGCGAGATTGGGCTTCTGACCTTCCCCACATTCAAGGCAACCCTAACCAACTTAAACAAGTTTTCTTAAATCTAGTGCTAAACGGCATTGATGCCGTAGCTGAGATGGCTGCATCTGAGGGTGTACTGTTCCTCCGTACATCTCTGGTTAAAGCTGAAATTCGTAATCAACCGCTACAGTCGGCAGTCCAGATAGAATTTGGTGATTCTGGAACAGGTATGTCAGCAGAGACTTTATCACGCCTGTTCGAGCCTCTCTTTACAACAAAAGAACATGGGTCTGGATTGGGTCTGTTTGTGAGCTACAAGATAATTGAGGCTCATCAAGGACAAATTAGCGTGGAGAGCCACCTTGGCCTCGGCACAACTTTTACTATATTGATTCCTGTAAAACAGGCCGGTGCTTAACAGTTTGAGTCCACGTTGTTCTATTAGGTAAGACCCAAAAGTAACCATTGAAGACATGAACAGAGATACTGAGACAATATTCGCGGCTTTACGTAAGCAAGCGGAAATAGTGTTGCATGGCAAATCGGTTGAACTCAGCGGCTACTCGGCTGAGGATATGCAGCATCTCCTTCATGAACTCCAAGTTCATCAGATTGAACTAGAGCTACAGAATGAACAGCTTTTTACCGCTCAACGCGAGTTAGAAACATCTCGCAACAAATATGCTGATTTATACGATTTTGCTCCGGTTGGGTACTTTTCCGTCGATAATCAGGGTCTGATTTTAGAGGTAAACCTTACCGGGGCGACCATGCTGGGGACAGACCGTTATGAATTAATCCGGCAGCCGTTTGCTCATTTCGTCGATCGCGCGGACCAGGATGCATACTACTTTTACCAGCGAGCAATTTTTTCTTCCAGGACGTCCCAAACTTGTGATATCAGGCTAGTAGGTCAGAATCCGGTCAACTTTTATGCTCGGTTGGAAGGTATTGCGGTGCAGAGCAATGATGACATCGTTGAGTCGATGCGTTTAGCAATCATCGACATCACCCAGCGTAAGGTGGCAGAAGAGGCACTCCAGCGAGCCCATGAAGATCTCGAGTTACGCGTCCAAGAGCGAACCGCCGATTTAAGACGAGAAATCGCTGAACGCCAGCAAACTGAAAATGCATTACAAGCCAGCGAAGAGCGATATAAGCGGCTGTTGCATTCCGTTACAGACTATATCTTTACCGTTAGAGTTGAACACGGTCAGCCGGTAGAAACGCACCATGGCTCCAACTGCTTAGCGGTGACCGGATATACCTCTCAAGAGTATGAAGCGGATCCAAATCTGTGGTACGAAATGATCTATGAAGCCGACCGGCAACGGGTCATGGATCAGACCGAAAAGTTGAGAGCCGGTGAGTGGGTTCCACCTGTTGAGCACCGGATCACCCATAAAGATGGTTCGATTCGTTGGATAAGAAACACCATGGTCTTGCGAAAAGATGACCAAGGCCAGGTTATCTCTTATGAAGGGCTTATTACCGATATCACCGAGCGTAAGCAGCTACAAGAGCAACTAGAAGCTATCTATTTATTAGGTCAAGAGCTGACCCTACTACTGGATGAAGCCGGTGTTATTGAACGCGTCCTTTTGACCGCCGCCAACCTGCTTAAGACCAAAAACGTTGTCTACGGCATTGTCAACATGGCCACCAGAGAACTTGAATACCACACGCATTTCACCGATAAAGTCAGAGTTGTCCAGCCCTTTAGCGTACGACTTGATGATGAAACTGAAGTTGGCGTAAATGTGATCCGTTACAAGCAGGCGATTAATATTAGCGACACTCACCAAGAGACTCGTTACAATGCCCCTTCTACCAAGATGTCAGGTCGGTCCTGCTTATGTGTACCTCTCATGGTTGGGCAACGAGTCATCGGTGTGCTAAAAGCTAGCAATGGTAAACCCGGGGTTTTCTCTAATGATGATCAGAAACTGCTACAGACGCTAGCCGACCACACGGCGGTCGCCATTGAAACTGCGCGTTTATACCAAGAAATTCGCCAGCGGGTAGAAGATTTAACCCGGCTAAATGAAGAAGCGGAGATGCTCCGGCAAGCGACAGCGGCTCTAACGTCAACCCTGGATCTCGATCAGGTCCTCGAAGCGATTTTGACTCATTTAGAGCAAGTGGTGCCTTATGACAGCGCCTGTGTTCTGCTGTGGGAAGAAGAAGGCTTACAAGTTGTTGCCGCTCGAGGTCACCATTTATCAGAACAGATTGTCGGAACGCATTACCCAACCAATCCACCCGCCTATCAAGAGTTTAGTGACAACATCCACGCGCTTATGCTCAGCAGCATTCTGCAAGGCCTTGGCGATGTTGAGTATGTGCCCGGTTGGCTGGGTGTCCCCTTAACTGTACGGGGCAAAGTCATTGGTTACCTAACCCTGGACAGTCAGCGAACCACCACCTACGCTCAGACGGAGGTAACCTTAGCCCAGGCTTTCGCCAACCAGGCGGCCGTGGCTATCCAAAATGCGCAACTGTACCAAGCAGAACGGGAGCAGTTTCGCCGCTTAGAACAGTCTCAGAGCCAGTTGATTCAAGCTGAAAAGATGGCTGCTCTGGGTCGATTGATGGCCTCGGTGGCGCATGAGATCAATAACCCTCTTCAGGCGATCCAAAATTCATTGGCGTTGCTGGAAAGAGAAGTAAACCAACGCCAAATTCATTCTAAGATGACTTATCATTTGCGAGTGGCTGGAGATGAGATAGAGCGAATTTCATCAATTGTCCAACGGGTGCGCCGTTTCTTCCGGCCTATGTCTCACCGCCCTCAATCAGGTGCCTTTGATGAGTTCTATCGTTCGGCTGATGATGAATTGCGGTCTATCAATCTGCATGCTATATTGGATGACGTGCTGCAACTAAACGGTGAGCAATTCTCACGTTTTGGTATTGCCATTCAACGCAAGTGGGCTACTCATCTACCCTCCGTATTGGGTAATTCCGATCAACTCAAACAAGTGTTTTTGAATCTGATCCTCAATGCCATCGACGCCATGACCAAGTCTGGTGGAATTTTGTTTACTGGCACAGGGGTAATTCAAGCGCGAACGAATGATAACCGGTTGCAGACAGCAATTCGAATTACAGTCAGTGATACGGGAGCGGGAATGTCTCCGGAGGTACAGGCCCTCCTCTTTGAGCCTTTCTTCACCACCAAAGAGCAGGGCTCGGGTTTGGGTTTGTTTGTCAGTTATAAAATCGTAGAAGCCCACCGGGGACGAATTAGCGTGGAGAGTCATCCCGGCTTAGGGACAACTTTCACCGTCCTTTTGCCCGTAGAACGATCAGCATAAGAGGTAAGTATGGCCGCAGCAGCCAGAATACTGATTGTGGATGACGAAGATAACATCCGCTCCTCGTTACAGGAGATGCTAACCTATGCGGGTTACCGCGTGGTCGCGGTAGAGAGTGGAGAAGCTGCGGTTGATCTTATTGCAGCCGGAGAAAAGTTTGACCTGGCCTTGATCGACCTTAAATTAGAAGGTATTGGCGGTATGGAGGTTTTGGGAGAGCTACGTCAACAATCACCGGATACAGTGGCAATTGTCCTTACCGCCCACGCTTCACTCGAGACAGCCGTTGAGGCTTTGCGTTATGGAGCGCATGATTATCTCTTTAAGCCATGCAAACCATCTGAACTGCAAGAAAGTATCCGCCGGGGGCTGGTTGACCGCCAGCCGGAACTTCGCCAACAAGCGCTTATCCAGCAACTTAACGACTTAGCCGATAATCTTGAAGTTATCCGGGCAAGCGTAACCGGACAACAAGCGTTAGCGGCATCACCCGATTTTTCTGAGACGGCAGCTTCAACAAAACCTCTCCCACCCACGGTAGAACCTCCCGAGGAAACCAGAAGATTCTTAAAGCACGGCGGTCTGGTCGTGGACTACCTCCGCTACATTATTACCCTGAACGGGCAGTTACTTGATCTCAGTTCCACCGAGTTTGACCTGCTGGCATACCTGATCAAACAAGCACCGCGCGTAGTTTCAGCCCAGGAATTGACCCGAGAGGTCAAAAAGTATGAGGCGGATGAATGGGGTGCTGCCGAAGCCGTTCGGCAGAACATTTACCGTATCCGACAAAAAATCAAAGAAGTCAACAATAATACCGATATTATCCGAACTGTGAGAGGCGTTGGCTACGCGATAACTGAGTAGCTGGCACCAAGCGCAAACTGATTGAAAGCTGCCAGTGGCTATAACTGGCAGCTTTTTTGTTTCGAAATCTTGCAGAAGAATAACAAAGCTGTGATAGAACTGTCACAAAACGCTCACGGCACACCCTGGGCTTTTGTGATAACATGCACATACTCAAAGTTAAAAGTTGTAAGCCAAAAGAAAAGGAGAATTTGGTTATGGACGTTGCGGTTGCAGAAAATCCCCTTGTTGTTATTCCAACTCACCTCATCTTTGCGGAGTTCGTTTCGTCTGACCAAAAAGGAGTTGATCAAATGTCTAAACTAATACACAATGATAACTTCGGCTATCGCAGTGATGATCAAGAGTCACTGCATAGCTTGACCGATATGACCGGGCCGGCCATCGATGACGAGCTGGTAGCTAACTATGCTGGACATTATCTAGAGGATGGTGAGGAAAAAGGGTCTGAGCTAACTCACCCCATAGCTGAAACACACGCTATTGATCCAACCCCGGTCTTTGATCCAGAGTCTATGGAAGCACTGTATGCTTCATTAAGCTTGGCCATCGATGAACCCACTTATACCCACGATTGGCAGTGATTAAAACTGAACTCAGCCACTCGTGAAATACTATAGATTTTCCTTATTTAAGAAGAGGGAGAAAAAAGCTTCCGAGATACATATCTCGGAAGCTTTTTTTGGTTCACTTTACCTTAAAGGGATAGGGCCTTGTTATGTTTAAGTAGATTGCCGTCTTAACGAACAAACAGCTTCATCTCTATTTAGGCCAAGACTTCGAGAAATTTATCACAAACCTGTGATAAAAGTGTGACAAAACCGTCACAGAATAATTACAGTTTTGTGATAAGATAGGAACAGATAATAAATGAAACTAGGAGGAATTACAGATGATAATGTTATTTGGTGATCAACTTGCAGCGGCAGTTGCTTCGGACACATCGGTGGGGTGGGCTGCCACCTTGGACAAAATCAACGGGAAGATTACCGATACGGTGATCCGCTATAGAAACGGAGGGCAGCCCTACGATGCCAATCAAGAGCTCATTCAAGCTCTTGGCCCCGCTGTCGATGATGAGTTGGCTGCCGGCTATGCCGCCCGGTTTCTGGATCAAGACTACAATCTTCCAAAAAACCGATCTCACACCCGTTTAACCCTAGCTTCCCGCCATACAGCCCCCGTATTCGATCTAGAGTCCATTCAGGCTATGGTTAGATCCCTAGGGCCGGCCATTCACCAACCCGCGGAAATGTAAAAATCCCACCAAACACCCCGCCAAAACCTTCTGAGTTAGGCCGTAAAATAGCGGATTGACTCAGAAGGTTTTTTTGTTTCTATGGATTGACTCGCCTTCCTATTTCTGCTATATTCTTGCCATTATTCAACAATGCCTAAATTGATCGGATGGACGATTTCTCTGACTCGTCATCCCATTTGACGGGGACTAAATGGTCCCACTACTCCACACCCTACGCGCGGCATTACCTAAGCGTGTCGTGTCTCCTTGCCTCGATCTTTTTGAGTTTCCCCCCGTAAAAATAAATTTTCTCTTCGATAATCCGCAGTCCGACTGACTCTACAATTGGCTGCGGGATGCCCTTACAAGTGTAATTCTGATTCTAGCTCTAGACTTTTTGAGATAATGGGGTACATCCATGAATTTTAACCTAAAGAGTATTTTGATCTTTGCTTTGCTGATCGTGATCATGCCGGGCCTCTTCGGTTGCGGGGGGAGCGCTGCCCCGGAGCCGGCCAATTCCAGCACCTCCAACACGTCACCAGAGGCCGCTGCCGACAACGAGCCAGCCGCCTCGACCGCGACCGGCGGCACTGTCCGTGTCGGCTGGCCGGGCAGCCCTGACTCGCTTAATCCGGCGATGGGTGTTCTAGAAGAGGCCTATATCGTGTATGAAATGACCTACGACACGCTCTACGACTTGCAGTTTGACGGCAGTTTCACCCTCACTCTGGCCGAGAGCGTAGATATGTCAGACGACGGCAAAGTTTACACTTACAAAATGCGCGAGGGGCTGAAGTTTCACGATGGCCAACCTCTAACCGCGAAGGACGTGGTTTTTTCCTACAATTTGTACAAAGATCATGAAGATTTTCCGTTTCTTAACTCCTACACCGGCTATTTTGATACGATTGAAGCACCCGATGATAGCACCGTGGTGCTCACCTTAACCGATCCGATCCCCAATCTCGAGAGCCAACTGATTTATCTTTATGTTCTGCCCGAACATATCTGGTCGGCCCACAGCGAAGGCTCGGCCCCGACCGAATTTGAAAATACGGAGATGATCGGCAGCGGACCATTCAAAATGGTTGAGTATAAACAAAACGAGTTTGTGCATTTGGCTGCCAATCTTGATTATTTCGATGGCCGGCCGAAAGTCGATGAAGTGATCTTTCAAACCTTTGCCAATAATGACGCGCTGGTGCAGGCCATCACTACGGGCCAGGTCGATATGATCACCGAAATGCCAGCGACGGCCGTACCGACTCTGCGCAATGCCGAAAATGTAACTCTAGTCAGTGGACCACCGCTGGCGCCTGACCTGCGCGATATTTTTTTCAACCAGATTGCGCCGGAGAACTGCCCGCCCGATGACGGTGTCTGTAGCGGTCACCCGGCCCTGCGTGACCGGCAGGTACGCCTGGCTCTGGCCCACGCCACCGACAAGCAGAAGATGATCGATGTGGCGATGCTCGGTTTTGGCCGGCCGGGCCGGACCCTAGTCCCGGATGGGCTGGGCAGTTGGTACAACAGCTCGCTCGAGGATTATGCCTTTGATCTGGCCAAAGCCAACCAAATTCTGGACGAGGCCGGCTACCAAGACACCGACGGCGATGGCGTCCGCGAGATGCCGGACGGCGGCCAACCCCTGGAGTTTCGCCTCTACTGGCCCAGCGACACCCCCGAAGCGCCCCGTCTGGCCGACTTACTTAACGAAACCTGGCCGCAGGTTGGGGTAAAACTGCAACCTCAAGCCTTTGACCCCGATGCCTTGACCAGCGTTTGCTGTCCGGCATTTGACTTCGACGTGATCATCTGGGGCTGGAGTTCCGGGCCGGACCCGTCTGACTTGATGGTGGTCATGACCACCGCGGAAATCCCGACCGGCAGCAGTGAAACCGGCTACTCCAACCCTGAGTACGATCGCCTCTTTGCCGAACAAGCCGTGGAACTGGACAAAGATAAACGCCGGGAATTGAATTGGGAATTGCAGCGAATCGCTTTTGAGGACGTGGTCTACATTGTGCCTTATTATAAAGAAAAAGTGCAGGCCTTCCGGTCCGACCGCTTTGAGGGTTGGCTAACCGATGCCGCCAAGTTGGAGTTGGCTGATCCGACGTCATTGAGCGTAATTACCCAGGTCAATGAATAGCTATGTTCTAAAAAAAACGTATTGGGCCTTCCTAACGGTTGGCTTCGTTATCGTCCTCAACTTCTTTCTCTTTCGCATTTTGCCCGGCGATCCGGCGAAAATGGTGCGTGATCCGCGACTGAAGATTGAGGCGATCGAAGCCATCCGGGTTCGGTTTGGGCTGGACAAACCGGTGATCAACTGCGTCGAAAAGATTTCGCCTCTGGAGTTGGGTAGCTGCCTGGTCAATCCGCTGGAGACTCAATTCTTCCGCTATGTCGTCAACCTGCTCCAGGGTGAACTTGGCACCAGTTTTCATACCCAACGCCCCGTGGCCCAGATGCTAACCGAGAGTCTGGCCAACACCTTGCTCCTGATCGGGCCGGGCACCCTGCTATCGATCATCCTGGGGGTTTTGCTGGGACTGGTGGCGGCCTGGAAATCGCGCACGCCGCTCGATTACGGCGCCCTGATCGGCAGCTTGATCGCCTGGGCAGCTCCGACCTTTTGGTTTGGCATCATTTTGCTCTTTTGGGGCAGCAGCCAGTTCAACCTCCCCATCGGCGGCAAACTGACTCCCGGCGCCGGGTATGACAGCCTTTGGGCGCAGTGGCAGGACATTGGGCGCCACATGCTGTTACCGACCCTAACTTACACGATTATCTTTGCCGGACAGTACACGCTGTTTATGCGAAGTGCCGTCCTGGAGATTTTCTCCGAGGATTATGTCTTGACCGCTAAAGCCAAAGGGCTGAACACTTTTCAGATTCTACGCTCTCACGCCCTGCCGAACGCCATGCTGCCGACCGTGACGATTGTGGCCCTTAACCTGGGCTTCACCGTCGCCGGTGCCATCGAGATCGAGACGGTCTTCTCCTGGCCCGGCTTGGGGCTAGCCGTGGTCGAGGCGGTGGGCCGGCAGGATTTTCCGGTGTTGCAAGGGGCGTTCCTCCTGCTGGCCGTCAGCGTCATCTTCGCTAATCTGCTGGCCGATCTGCTCTACTCGTACCTCGATCCAAGAATTAAGACGGGTTAAGCTATGGACTCTTTTGCTTCATTTTGGCAGTCCTTCAAACGCCAGCGGATGGGCATCGCCGGGCTGGTGATGCTGCTGGTGGCGGTACTAGTGGCCATCTTCGCGCCCGGGCTGGCTCCCTACGACCCCAAGCAGCCCGTACAGGTCACCATCGACACGATCTACGCCCCGCCTAACGCCGAACACTGGCTCGGCACGGATGACGCCGGCAAGGATGTGCTGTCGAATCTTATCTTCGGCGCCCGGGTATCGCTGCTGGTCGGCTTTTTCGCCTCGTTCATCTCGCTGGTCATCGGCGGTACCGTGGGGCTGGTGGCCGGCTTCTTTGGCGGTCGGGTGGAAAACGTTTTGATGCGCCTGACCGACATCATCCTGGTCATCCCCGATCTGCCGCTCATGATCGTCCTGGTTGCCATCCTGGGACGCAGTCTGTCGATTATCATTCTGGTGATAGGCATTCTGGGTTGGACCACGACCAGCCGGGTGGTCCGCTCCCAAACCTTGTCGATTAAGGAGCGAAAGTTTGTTATGAGAGCCCGGGCCATCGGCGCGGGAAATGGCTATATCATCCGCCGGCACATTTTTCCCCTGGTCTTCCCGCTGCTGGTGGTCAATGCGGTGTTGGTCGTTTCGGGTGCTATTCTCAACGAGAGCACTTTAGCGTTTCTTGGCCTGGGCGATCCGACCCAACTGAGTTGGGGTCAGATGCTCAACTTTGCCTTTGGCCGGGGGGCGATGAGCGCGGGCGCCTGGTGGGCTCTGGTGCCGCCGGGGCTGGCCATCATCTGGGTGGTGCTTGGCCTGACGTTGCTGGGCAACGGCTTGGAACGGGTCTTCAACCCGCGGCTGGAACTACATCATCTCTCCGTTGGCCCGGAGATGGTCGCCCGCCCGCAGCCCGGCGCCCAACCCCTGACCGCAATGTCGCAGTCGCAGTCAACCTAGCGAGGACTACTGACCGATGAACAATGTCCAACCAACGCCCTCTACCAACGGTCACACCCGGCCCAACGGCTTCGATCCATCGCTGCTGCTTGAGGTGCGCGATCTATCGGTCAACTTTGTCAACCCTGGCCAGCCGCCGGCCCGCGCCCTGGAGCGCGTCAGCTTCCAACTGCGCCCCGGCGAAATTCTGGGCGTGGTCGGTGAGAGCGGCTGCGGCAAATCAACACTGATGCTGAGCCTAATGCGGTTGCTCGGTCCGGCGGGCCGGATTACCGATGGTCAGGTCATTTTCCGCGACCGGGATCTGCTCGATCTGAGCGAAGCCGAGATGACCCAGGTCCGCTGGAAGAACATCTCGATGATCTTCCAGGGGGCGATGAACGCTCTCAACCCGGTCCGGCGCGTTGGCGATCAGATTGGGGAAGCCATTCGGCACCATATTCCCTTCACGGAGCGGGCCGCGGTAGAAAAACGCGTGTCTGACTTGTTGGAACTGGTGGGCATCGCCGCCCGGCGTAGAGGCGAATATCCGCACCAATTCTCCGGCGGGATGCGCCAACGGGCTATGATCGCTATGGCCCTGGCCTGCAACCCGCAGATCGTCATCGCCGATGAGCCGACCACGGCCCTGGACGTCATGGTCCAGGCCCAAATTTTAGAGCTACTCCGCCGCCTTTGCCGCGAGTTGGAAGTTTCGGTTCTATTTGTGACCCACGATCTGGGCGTGGTCGCCGAAATTTGCGACAGCGTGCTGGTGATGTATGGCGGAGTCGTAGCCGAGTATGGCGATGTCGATACGATCTTTAATCAGCCCCGGCATCCCTATACCCAGGAACTGCTGAAAGCCTTCCCCAATCTCTCCAATCTCAACGGCAAGCTGGCGTCGATCCCCGGCTACCCACCCCGGCTCGACGCCCTGCCAGCCGGCTGCCGCTTTGCCCCTCGCTGCCCGGCGGCTATGGAGCGCTGTCACCTGGCGGCGCCGCCGGTTTACGCGTTGGGGCCACAACACCGGGCGAGCTGTTATCTGGTGGACTCGTGACCATTCTAAAAGTCCAAAACCTGACCAAACATTTTCCGCTTGACCGGACCGGGCTGTGGCGGCCCGGCCGGCGAGTCGTTCACGCAGTTGACGGCGTCAGTTTTGAGCTGGGACAGGGCGAAATCCTGGGCCTGGTCGGCGAGAGTGGCTGTGGCAAATCGACGCTGGTGCAAACGTTGCTTGGGCTGGAACAGAGCACCGGCGGCCAGATTACCTTTGAGGGGCAAGATGTCACCCGGCCGGATGGAGCCAGCTTAAAGGCGATGCGCCGCCGGATGCAGATGATTTTTCAAGATCCGTTCGAGGCCCTCAACCCGCTGATGACCGTAGCCGAGCTGGTCACCGAGCCGCTGTTGGTCCACGGGCTGGCCCCCAACAAAGCCGAGCGGCTGGCCCGGGCGACCCGCGCTCTGGAAGATGCCGGGCTCAAACCGGCCGCCACTTTTTTGCCGCGGCGACCGTATGAGCTATCCGGTGGCCAGCGCCAGCGAGTCGTTATCGCTGGGGCGTTAGTCCTGGAGCCGGCCCTGCTGCTGGCCGACGAGCCGGTCTCGATGCTGGATGTCAGCATCCGGGCCGAGATTCTCAACCTGCTGGCCGATCTACGCCGGCGGCGCGGCATCTCGATTCTGTTTATCACCCACGATCTGGCCACGGCGGCTTACTTTGTGGATCAGATCGCGGTCATGTACCTGGGTCGGATTGTCGAGATTGGCCCCACCGAGGCGGTGCTCAACCGGCCCCGGCACCCCTACACCCAGTCCCTGCTCTCGGTCATTCCCGTGCCCAATCCTCGCCAGCGCCGGCAGCGAGTCATCCTCCAAGGCGACCCGCCCAACCCCATCGATTTACCCGCCGGCTGCCGCTTTCACCCCCGCTGCCCCGCGGCCGAGGCGCGCTGTAGCCAAATCGATCCGCCGTTGAGGCCGGTAGCCGATGGTCACCAGGCGGCCTGTGTGCTGGTCGAGGCCAGCCCAGACTAAACTGGGGCTGCTGCTGCCCCATAAGGGAATTCCCAGACCAGAATTTTCAAGTCGCCACATCCCCGCCATTTAAGGCCGGAAAATTAGAGTCTCGGCTAAGGGCGATTATAACTTACGAGTGAGGGACATCCAACCGGTAAACACCTTCTGGATCGTCGGGGTCAAGCGGGTGCGCCGATACTGGCCAGCAGCCCGGACGATAGCCTCCGCCTGGGTCGGGTAAGGATGGATGACGTCGCTGAGTTTGCCTAAACCGATGCCGGCGACCATGGCCAGGGTGATCTCGTTGATGATCTCGCCGGCAGCCCGGGCCACGACGGTCGCGCCCAAGATTTTGTCGCTGCCCTTACGAGTGTGAATTTTGACAAAGCCTTCCTCTTCGCCATCAGCCTGAGCCCGATCGTTTTCCTCGAATTTGACGTGGTAGGTGTCGATCTCGATGCCCTGCTCGCGGGCCTGGTGTTCATACATCCCCACGTGAGCAATTTCGGGATCGGTGTAGGTAGTCCAGGGCATAGTCAAACTGCTGAACTTTTTGCGCCCGAGGAACAAGGCATTCTGAACGACCAGCTTGCCGGTGGCAGCGGCGGCGTGGGTAAACTGGTAGGGTAAGGCTACATCGCCCACGCCGTAGATCCGCCGGTTGGTCGTCTGCAAGTAGTCATTGACGATCAAACTGCCGCGCTCGTTGACCTTCACGCTGGCCTGCTCCAAACCCAGATCCCGCGTGTTCGGCACGCGACCGGTAGCAACCAGGATCTCGTCAACAGCAACGGTACCGCTGCCTTCAGCCGGACAACTGTAGTGAACGATCTTTTCGCCGTCTTTGAGTTCAACCCGGCCCACTTTGGCATTCAGGATCAGCTTAATCCCTTCCCGGACAAAGGCTCGCTGCACGATTTCGGCCGCATCGGCATCCTCGCGGTTGAGAAGGTGGTCAGCGTTGTGGAACTGGATCACCTGAGTACCCAGCCGCTGGAAAGCCTGAGCCAGTTCGCTCCCAATCGGCCCGCCACCGACCACAGCCAGCCGGCGGGGCTGGGTCGTCAAGTTCCACACGGTCTCATTGGTTAGGAAACCGGCGACCGCCAGTCCTTCGATGGCGGGGACGTAAGGTTGCGAGCCGGTGGCGATGATGGCCTTTTTGAAGCGCAGGGTAGCGGAGCCGACTTGAAGGGTATTCCGGCCGGTAAAACGACCGTGGCCTAGAAAAACATCGACGCCCTCTTCGGTGTAGCGCCAGACCGAGTCGACCGGGCTGATCTCGGCCTGAACCTGGCGAATACGGCGCATGACTTGATCGAAATTGACCTTAGCTCCATTCGTCTCGATGCCAAATCTGTGAGCGTGCATAATCTCGCCCATCACCTTGGCCGAGCGAATCATCGCTTTGGACGGCACGCAGCCGGTATTCAGGCAGTCGCCACCCATCAGATGTTTTTCCACCAGGGCAACTTTCGCCCCCAAGCTCGCGGCGATGATGGCCACAATCAAACCGCCGGAGCCCCCTCCGATCACAACGACATTGTACACGTCCGCCGGTTTGGGATTTTCCCAGTTGGCCGGGTGAGCGTTCTGAATGCGCCGCTCGTTGTATTCATCTTTGGGCAGCGCTGCCAACCACTCGTGTTCATCCATATGGATCATAGTTTTCATCAGTTGGTTCTCCTAAAATTAGCGGTTAGAGAAAGTTTTTCTGCCACCATCTTGTTTCTTTCCTCAAAACCGGCTCATTTTCTCATTTATATCTGAGGACAGTATAGACGGGACTTCTTTCAGACTTGTTATTAAACGCTTACAAAAGTGTTACATCCGCCGGCCTTGGTCTCAACTTAATGACCACAGCCCAACTGCCACCGATGACCGGAGCGGGCCAGCAGATCGTCGGCCTTGGCCGGGCCCCAACTGCTGGGACGATAGCTGACTAACGGCGGGCCATCGCCGGCCAGCCACCCTTGAAGCACCGGATCGATCAACTTCCAGGCCAATTGGATCTCATCGCTGCGGGCGAAGAGGGAGGCGTCGCCCTTGATCGCATCGAGCAGCAGCCGTTCGTAGGCATCGGGCAGGACTCGGTCTTTGAACGAGTCGCGGTAGTGAAACTCCATATCAACCGACTTGGACTCGTTGGCATCGGGGACTTTGGTTTCGAACTTGAGATGGATGCCCTCATCCGGCTGCACACAGATCGCTAGCGTATTAGGGGTGAAGCCATCGGCCTGCTCCAAATTAAACATAACGTCGGGCGGAGCCTGAAAGCGGATGGTGATCTCGCTGATCTTCTCTGCCAAGGCTTTGCCCGAGCGCAAGTAAAAGGGTACGCCTTTCCAGCGCCAGTTATTGACATACAGCTTGAGAGCCGCATAAGTGGACGTTTGAGAATCGGCGGCAACCCCTAATGTCTGGCTATAGCCATCGTATTGAGCCCGAACTGTATCTTTAAGGTCGGCCGGCTGGATTGCCGCCAAAACTTTAGCTTTTTCATGGCGAATGGCGTCGGCATTAAGTGAAGCCGGTGGCTCCATAGCGATGAGAGTCAGCAGTTGCAGAATATGATTCTGAAACATATCACGCATGACCCCGGCTTTGTCGTAATAACCGGCCCGGCTGCCAACATCAACGGTTTCGGCGACCGTGATCTGAATATTGTCGATGTAGCGCCGGTTCCAGACCGGCTCAAAGATAGTATTGGCAAAACGCAGGAAAAGAATACTCTGAGCGGTTTCTTTGCCTAAGTAGTGATCAATACGATAGACTTGACTCTCCTCAAAGGCGCTGTGGACCCGCTCGTTGAGTTGTTGGGCGGAGGTTAGATCAACACCGAAGGGTTTTTCGATGACCAAATTGCGCCAGCCCGCGGATTGATCGGCCAGCCCGGCCTGACCCAAATACTCGCTCGTCGGACCATAAAATGAGGGTTCGGTAGCCAGGTAGTAGAGCCGGTTGGCCGGCCCCCCTTCCCGATCACGCAGATAATCGGCCAGCCTGGGGTAATCTTCAGCCGCACCGAGATTACCCTGAAAGTAGGTGAGCCTTTCGGAGAATCGAGCCCAAAGGTCTGGCTCGAACGGACCGCCGGCAAACTGTTCGACGCCGCTGCGCAGTCGCTCGCGAAAATCTTCATCGCTCCAATCCCGGCGGGCAAAGCCCACGATGCGGCTACACTCGGCAATGCGACCTTTTTTGAAGTTGTTATACAAGGCTGGAATCAACTTGCGCTGGGTCAAATCGCCGGATGCGCCGAAGATAACGATGGTAGTAGTCTCACAACTTGGTATCATTCATCTCTCCTCATCGGTTGTACTTCTTAATCATAGCGCTAGATAAATAGACTTTCTGTGTCCCGGCTTACGTTTCTGAGCAAAGTCAGGATAAACTCAAATTGTTGCCTATGAGTTTCGAATTGATTACGCAAGTATGAAGCCTAGGCCGGATGTGGCCTGCCTGGCTAGCCTACCAAAGAAACCTTAACTCTCGCTTGGTTTACAATGTCTCTCAAGACAAGCGTAAAAACTTTGATGAAATAAAAAAGGGGCGACAGTGTCGCCCCCAGTACTTCTTAAGTCTGCTATTTAAGATGCCGTCACAACTCTGCGGTTGGTGGACTTCGGCCGGTCGAGTAGCATGTTATCGACTGCGAAAGCACCGCCGCCAGCTAAGGCCAAAGAGACGTTCGCCACAAAGAGAGTGAGAACGAACTCATAGCCGCCATTCGAAGCAAAGAAGCCATTAGCCAGGTGGGCCGTAAACAACGCGACCAACATGGTCACCGCGATCGGAATGGCAGCCAGGCGGGTGAACAGGCCTACGATTAGGGCTAAGCCGCCCAGCAGTTCTACCAAAGTGACCACCACGGCCATCACCAGCGGCGCCGGGACCCCAATCGAGCCGAGAAAGCCGGCTGTACCCTCGAAACCAAACATAAACAACTTTTGCCACCCATGGACAAAAAAGACAACACCAACGACGATCCGGACAAGAGCCAAGCCTATCTCCGGATATTTGGGCCAATTTAACGCTTGCATGAATTCCTCCATTTGAAATAACGACTGTATCAAAATTTGACTATGGCCCTATGATATCCAACCGGCGTCCCTCAGAGTGTCCTGACGGCTGTCCTTTTAGCGACGAATTCCCAAAATTCGTCCAATTTCATGTAAAATTCGCGGCAGCAGATCCGGCGCCCCGAT
>CALMIS010000295.1 GCA_937864185.1 uncultured Chloroflexota bacterium | reverse complement strand
TATTATGCGTAATAAAATACCTAAACAAAAATAAGAACCTATCTGGTATTCATAAGTAAACCCATATTCGCTGTCAGACAAAACTCAAGAGTTAATCTCATTTAATTTTTAACACATAGTGGGGCGCATAACCGAACGCAGCACATCAGGCGTGACGGGTAACACATACCATTGACATCGAAAGTTCAATTGAGCGTTGGACGCACTGGAAAATTTGTTCAACAGATATACTATGCGAAAAAATTATGACCTCTGAGCTACTCCCGGTTGACCCGGGCTAAGCTGGGTTGGAAGTTATCCGGCCACTTGGTGTTGCCGTCGTATCTGGCGCCTTGCAGATAGGTGGTGTTCAAATCTGTGCGGCTAAGGTTAGTATTTTTGAGACTTGCCTCAGCCAGATTAGTGCCGTTGAGATCGGCATTGCTAAGATCGGCGCCCTCGAGATTGGCCTGAAATAAGTCGGCGCCGCTCAGGTTGGCGCGATAGAGGTTGGCTTTGATAAGGGAAGCGCCACTCAAGTTGCTGCCATTCAAATCGACCGAAACTAGCGTCGCTTCGCTTAGGTCACTTTGCTGTAACGATGCCTGGCTTAGGCCGGCGCCATAGAGATTTGCGCCCCGGAGGGCTGCATTGTTGATCTGGCTGCGGCTCAGGCTGGCATTTTCAAAGATGACTTCAAAGAGATGCGCTTCGGTGAGAGTTGAGTCACGCAAATCTGCTCCGGAAAAATCCGCGCCGTCCAGACGAGCCTGGCTGAGAATGGCGCCGCGCAGGCTGGCCTTGGGCGCATAAGCTCCCCCCAGATTAGCACTCGTCAGATTAGCCTTATCAAACGTACTGTGACTGAGGGAGGCACTGCGCAGGTCGGCTTCTTGTAGATTGGCCCGGCTGAAGTCAGCCTTGTTGAGCACAGTTTCGCGCAGATCGGCGGCGCGTTGCTCGCTGCGGCTGAGATTGGCCCCTATCAGGCTGGCCCGGCTTAGATTACTGCGGAACAAATTTACCCCCCGCAGATCAGTTATATTATCGACGCTGGAGTCAAAATTAGTGTCGCTGAGGTCAGTCTCGCGCAAATCAGCATCGACCAGGGTCGCTTCTCTGAAGTCTGCCCCGCTTATCTTGGCCTGGTTGAGAATAGCGCAAGTTAAGATCGCCTGACGGAGGACGGACCCGGTCAGATCGGCTTTTTCCAGATTGGTCCGATTACCGGGCTGGCTGCAATCGTCATCGGCCGGACCTAGATTTGCCTCCTCCAGATCCACGCCGGCCAGATTGGCTTCAATTAAGACGGCCCCTCTTAAAACGGCGTTGGTTAATGTCGCCTGGCTCAGATTGGCTTGAGTGAGATTGGCCTGAGTTAGATCTACCTCCGCCAGGTCGGCCTGGCTTAAGTTAACCTCCGTCAGATCGGCGCCCCGCAGATCAGCGGCGCTGAGTTGAGCCCCCAGAATATTAGCCTGGATGAGCAGCGCGTTCTGAAGATTACTGTTGCGTAGGTCGGCTTCCTGAAGATTGGCCAGGCTAAGGTCGGCCCCCTGCAGGTTAGCCCCGCTGAGTTGGGCCCCGGTCAGATCGGCGTGCATCAAGAGCGCGTTTTGCAAATCGCTGCCTCGCAGGTCCGTACCTTGCAAATCGGCAAAGCTCAAATCGACCCCACTCAGGTTGGCCAGACTCAGATCCTGCGCTCGCAAATCGCGTCGAGCCCCCCCCTGATTGATAATCTCCCAGACGATACGCCATTTTTCTTCAATTTGGGTGCTGGCCAGATCCAGCCGAGTCCCGTCCAGGTTAGCCATTCTAAAGTCGGCCCCGGTTAGAATGGCCCCTTCCAAATTAGCATCTTCCAGATTGGCCCCGCTCAGCAGCGCGTTCGTTAAGTTGGCGCCTTCCAGATCCGCCTCTTCCAGGTTGGCTCCGACTAAAATGGTCTCGCTCAGATCAAGACCGTCTAACTCCGCTTCCTCCAAATTGGCCCCAGCCAGAACAATGCCACGCAGACTATCCGCAATTCTGGATACGTCCAAATCTTCTCGATAGCCAATAAACAAGGCCTGCTGTAAGTTGGCCTCCCCCAGGTTCCTGGCCCGCGAGAGATTGCGGACATGCCGAATATCTTCCCGCTCGGGTAAAGCCCGATAGCGCTCAATTGTGTCTCTCACAGAGCGTAAATCGCCGTTGTCCCACGCTTGGGGTCCTTCAAGCAATCTCTCTCTGAGGCGCACTAACTCTTCTCTGACTGCTGCCGGATCAAAATCACTGGGCAAGCTAAATATCGCCCCTTCAAAAGAAGCTCTGGCCAGGTCAGCGCCCTCTAAATCTGCTTCAAGCAGGTTGGCGTTACTCAGATTAGCGCCGGTTAAGTTGGCATTTTTTAGAGAAGCTCCCTCAAGGACTGCCCCCACCAGCATCGAGTCGACCAGGCTAGCCTCGGCGAGTTGAGCGCCGCTGAGATTGGCGTTGTTAAGGACGGAACCGCTCAGATTAGCATCGACCAGCACGGTGCCCTGAAATGTGGCCCCTTGCGCGTTGACGCCGCTCAGAGTAGCCCGGCTGAGATTGGCGCCGCTGAGATCAGCATTTGGGAGCTGAGCGCCGGTAAAATTCGCTTCTATAAAGTTGCCGGTCAACCTGGCCGCTGATAGGTTGGCGTTGTCAAATCTGGCCCCGGTCGCTTGGACTCCCTCCAGTCGAGCTTCTTGTAAATCGGCCCCACCAAACGAGGCGTTGGTCAAAAAGGTATTGGCTAAGTTCGCTTGCCGCAACCCCAGCCCATCGAGGTTGGCTCCGATCAAATTCGCCCCACTCAGATTAGCGCCTTCCAAACTGTCGCCGAGATCGATGCTGGCCAAAACTACACCGCTCAGATTGGCGGTGCGGAGGTCAATGGTATCGACCAACTGCGTGCCACTGTCGAACTCGCTGAAGGCGACGCCGGCCAGTTCGCCTTGCCCTTGCGCCGCTTGGGCCAGCAGCTCTTTGACTCTGAGCACGTTTCGCTCAGCCAGGGCCAGGCCCAACTCGGCCTGGTCACGGACCTCCGGGCGGCTGGGCAGACTCATCACCGCATTCTGGAGGTTGGTTCCGGTAAAGATGGCGCCGGTGAAATTTGCCTCAAGGGTTAGGGTTTGGGATAAAACGGCATTGGTCAGGTTGGCCCCACTCAGATTGGCCCCGCGCAGATCGGCCCCACTCAGGTCGAGGCCGGCCAAATTCGCCCCGCTCAGATTGGCCCCAACCAGCGAAGCCCCTCTAAAATCGATACCACTCAGATCATCACGGCCGGCCAGATCGACCCCGTTAAGATTTTGGGCCACGCAATTGGGCCGGCAAAACGGGTCTGAGCGAGGCAGCCAGATCCACACCACCAAGACCACGCAGACCAGGATCAGGATCAGCATCGGAATTGCGAAAAGCAACGTCCGATTGATGTTCCGAATTCGCTCTTGTTGTTCAGCCATAGGCCAACCTACCACTCGCCTTGATGATTATGTATACATAATCATACCTCAAATTTGAAAAAGTACCTAACCGGGCGAGGCGGGGCATTGTAAACCTACCTCTAACCTTTTAAAGCCTGTCTCGTTCTGTGCTATAATCCTGGCTTATGAAAAGTGTCCCAACCCAATGGTCCGGCCCCGACGGTTTTGACTCGCCCCCGGCTCGCTCCATCGAACTGCCTGACACTGCCGCCGCTGCAACGCCGCTGGAGGGAGTCGATGTTGGACTTGGGGCGGGCATTGGCTTGCTAATACTAGGGCTCTATCTGGTCACCCTGGCCCCCACCGTCCTCGAAGCCGATGCCGGTGAATTTCAATTTGTGCCGTGGCTGCCCGGTCTGGCCCACCCCACCGGCTATCCGCTCTACACCTTGCTCGGCTGGCTATGGACGCATTTGCTCCCGCTCGGCGAGGTGGCCTGGCGCATGAATCTGCTATCGGCGATCCTGGCGGGGTTGGCGGTGGCGGTGGTCTATCTGCTGGACCGGCAGTTATTGCAGCAAGCCCTGCCGCTCACCGGCGCAGCTCCACAGCGGATTGTGGCGGCCCTGACGGCCCTAACCTTTGCTGTGACCCCCACATTTTGGAGCCAAGCCCTTGTGGCCGAGGTCTATGCCTTGCATCTACTGTTGGTAGCAACGGCCCTGTGGCTGGCGCTCAGGTTTGACGGGTTAAGCTTCAACGCGACGCGGTGGTTGGCCCTCGTGGTCGGGCTGGGGCTGACCCACCACGTGACTATGGTGTTGCTGGTCCCGGGTCTGGTCGTAGCTCTGGGGCTCCGCTACTTGGACCGAACCGTGCCTCAAACCAACCAGCCTCTCTCACCCCCTAAAATCCTGGCTCAACATCTGGTGCTACTGCTGGCCCCGCTTTTGCTCTATGCCTATCTGCCGCTCATAGCCGGGGTAACGCCCTACGCCACCCTTCAAATTAGCCCTGCGCAGCAGTTGGTCCTGTACGATAACTCACCCGGCGGCTTCTGGCGCCACGTCACCGCTACCGTCTTCAGCAGCGACCTGCAACCCACGGCCGTGGGTCTTGAGCGCCTTCGTCTGGCTGGAGAGTTGCTCTACCAACAGGTCGGCGGGTTGGGGATAGGGTTGGCGATCGCCGGGTTGGCTGTTCTGTGGCAGCGCCGGAAATGGACGGTGCTGGCTCTGACGGGCCTAACCGCGATTGCGATCACGGGCTTCAACCTGATCTATTTTATCGGCGATGTCTTTGTCCTGTTTATCCCGGTCTGGCTCCTGGTCTGTCTGTGGGCCGGAACCGGCCTGTTGGGCCTGATTCATTGGCTCGCGACTCGCTTTGTCCGGGGCAAAGTTGGACCCGACTCGGTGGTGGCCCTCCAGCGCCTACGCCGCCGGCTGCGACACCATGCCTATCACCGGGTGGTCACCGGCCTGTCGGCTATCTTTCTGGCCTGGCCGGTGACGCTGCTTCTGGGCAACCTGCCGCTGGTCGATCAGGCCCAAAATTGGGCCGCCGGCCTGCGCTGGCAACAAATCCTGGCCGAACCGCTCCCGGACTCAGCTATTTTGCTCAGTAATGACCGCAACGAAATTATGCCCATGTGGTACTACCAATATGTCGAACACCGGCGGCCTGATCTGCAGGGTTTGTTCCCCCTCATCACCCCGGCTCCGGAGGTCGAGAATGTCGGGCGGCTGCTCGACTACGCCCTGGCCTCGACCCGGCCGGTCTACTTGATTAAGCCGATGCCGGGCCTGGATCTCAAAGCGAACCTGACCCCCGAGGGCACCTTAATCCGGGCCACGCCTTTGACGGCGACCATCCCGCGGAACGTCGACCGGCCTCTCCCTTCGATTCAACTCCCCGGCGGGGCCAGCGAGTCGATCACCTTGGCCGGTTACGAAGTGACCGCCGGACCGGTAGAGCAACAGATCGAGCTGACCCTTTACTGGCAAGTGACGCAGCCGCTGTCCCTCGATTACACCAGCTATGTTCACCTCATCGACCCTACCGGCCACCGGCTGACTCAAAGTGACCAGCGGCCCGGTGGAGAGTATTACCCCTCGCGGCTGTGGCAGGCCGGCGAGCTGCTGCGCGACCGCCACCGGCTTTTCCTTCCGGCGGACCTGACCAACTTAGCCGGGGCTGACCTGCGGGTCCAAGTGGGGCTGTATCACCAGTCTGAAGCGGGTCAGATCCAAGGGATGGGTGATGGCCTTGACCTGGGGCCACTCCGGATTGAAGAACAGCTACCATGACACGCAACTCTGAAAGGCGAGCCTGGCTTATCTTGCTGTCCGCATTTGGCGTCTTCTGCCTGATTTTGATCACCTGCCCAGCTTCACTTTACTTCTACGTTATCTCCGCGGCTAAACCGATGCCGGTCGAGTTGACCTCCGTCCGCGGTATTGTCTTGATGAGCAATGGCGAAGCTGAACTGTCTGCGTCGATCACCGACGGCAACTCCATTGAGCTCGGTGAAGGCCGAACTGTCACCACCGACGCGACTTCCCAAGCCATCCTCAACTTTGCCGATGATAGCAGCTTGACCCTCTACGGCGATACCGAGGTCACCCTGCGTCGCTCCCAGCAGCCGCGCTTTGGTCGCTTGGGCCGCTACCCGGCTGAGATTACGGTCGAGGTTCACCGCGGTCGTATCCGGGCCACAGCCGCGCGGAACCGGACCGATCTGATGTTCAAGCTCTACACGCCCCACGCTGAGATTGTGCTCGACCAGGGCAGCTTTTCGGTTGAAAGCAATGAGACCCTGACCCAGGCCACCACTCGCCTGGGCGAAGCTACTGTTCGAAGCGATGAGGTCTTTATCAATTTGAGGCAGGGGGAGCGAACGGTGGTCGGCCCCGGTTTTCCCTTATCCGATCCGCTGCCGGCGGAGCAAAATCTACTTGCCGACAGCAACTTCACGGCCCCATTGGGCGAGTTTTGGGAACCCTACAGCATCAATCCGATTGCCAGCGTTACACCTTCGACCGAGGTCACGGTTGATGGCGACCGGCGCGTCCTCAATTTCCGCAGCCAGGGCGCCGACGAGACCCATTCCGAAATCGGGGTGGTGCAGTACGTCAACAAAGATGTCCGGGATTTTCAGTCGCTGCGAATCTTTGCCGAAGTCCGGCTGCTAAACCAGTCGCTGCCTGGCGGCGGCCAGCAGGGGTCCGAGTTTCCGATCACCATCAATATTGCTTACCAAGACGCTGCCGGCATCGAGCGAAACTGGTTCCACCACTTCTACTACGAGCCCCCGCGTGATAACAACATTTTGCCCGACGTCTTTAACCAGCCCGACAACGCCAGCGAGCGGGTCGCCCCCGATGTCTGGATCCCCTACGAGTCGGTCAACCTGGTTACGACCCTGGGGCCGGCGAAACCCGTCTTCATTCGCTCGGTCAAAATCTATGCCTCCGGCTGGCTGTACGACTCTATGATCACCAACGTCTCCTTGCTGGCCGAGGAGTAACCAATGTTCATCTCGAACCGCCTAACTGGGGTGGCGATGATGAGCGCCATCGCCCTCCTTTATCTGGGGCTTAGCCTCTACCAGCTCGATTTGCCCGGCCTGCATTATGATGAAGCCTTCGAGGCGGTGCCGGCGGTGCAGCTTTTGCAAGGCCAACCGGTCACCGCCTTTCGGCAAAGCGGCCTGCTTGTCGGGGGTCGTCTCTGGCCGTGGATGACCCAGGACTACATTGGCGCCCTCAATACCTACCTCTCCATTCCTTTTATTTGGCTGTTGGGGCCCACGCCTGTGGCGCTTCGGGTAATGTCAGTGGGGCTGGGGTTGGTGACCCTGCTCCTGACGGCTCGGCTGGCCGTTAGCTTAACCGGCCCTGCCTGGGTAGGCTGGGTGGCGGCGCTGCTCCTGGCGGTGGAGCCAACGTTCGTTTTTTGGAACCGGCAGGGCGTTTTTGTCACGGCCGTGACCGCCCCTCTCGGTCTGGCGGCTACGCTTTGCTGGCTTAACCGGTTTGAGCGCGGCCACTGGCTCTGGTCGCTCGCCGGGGCGTTCCTGTTTGGCTTAGGTCTCTACGCCAAAGTGCTTTTTGTCTGGCTAATTTTTGGCCTGGTCGGCGCCGCCGTTTTGCTCAATTTAGACCGGTTGTTACGATCACTGCGACAAGTCATCGCCCAACTCTCACCGGCTGAGCTGGGCGGGGTGGCTCTGGCCTTTGGCCTCGGCTGCTGGCCGCTCATCGCTTACAACCTGCAAACCGGCGGCACCTGGCTCAGTATTACCGAGCACTCAACGACCTCTTACTACGGGGTCAATAACTTAGCCTTCGGTCCGAATTTACTGGAGCGTTTGGGTCAACTCTGGACCCTGCTAGCCGGTAGCCATTTTTGGTACTTGGGCCGGGTCGAGTCAGATAACCTCTCCCCTCCCCTCTTTGTAGGAGTCCTGGTTTTAGTGGTCCTCACTTCTATACGAATTTTTTTCGGTACCGGCGGCCGGCCGGGATTAGAGAAAATCAAACTGGCGCAGAGGGCTCTCTTTCCCTTCTTGGTGATTGTCCTGGTGGTGCTGGCCAGTATTGGCACGGTTTCGGCCCTGTGGATTACTCATTTCGCCGTGCTGATGCCCTGGCCGGCTCTGGCTGTCGCCACGGGCAGTTGGTTTATCGGGCATCACCTCCAGCCGCTTAACAAAACCCGGTCGCCCCTCCTTAAATTGGCCCTGGGCCTGAGTCTGGCTGTTCTCAGCGCCGGTCACCTGCTCGCCACCCTGCGTTACCATCAAGCCCTCAGCCAAAGCGGCGGCCTCGGCGCTCACTCCGACGCTGTTTATGACCTGGCGGCCTGGTTAGATAATCATAGCCGCGGACCGGTGGTGGCGATGGATTGGGGCCTGGCGGCCCCGGTGGCCTACTTGACCAACGGCCGGGTAACGCCGATCGAAGTTTTTGGCTATGCCTGGCAATCTGACGTACAATTGAGTGACCGGCTGAGTGGCTTTATCCAGCATCCAGACGCCCTCTACCTCTGGCGCGCCCCCGATGAGATCATCTTCGACCGCAGCGCTGATTTCCGGACCCTCTACCAGCCGCAGCACTTTGAGGAAAACATTGAAGCCGCCTTTTATGAACGTAGCGGCCGGCCCGTCTTGGGCGTCACCCGGTTGGTGCCGACCGGTACCGCCAGTAACCCGCCCCGCTAGGCGACCCTTAGTATCTATGACTTCACACCCAAAACTGGTTAAAAATTTAAACATTCTCAACGAGATCGTCGAAAATCTTAACCAGGCCGAGGATGTTCGCGCGGCGCTGGATCAAGCCCTGGCTCGATTGGTCGGCTTAATGGAGTTGCAGGCCGGTTGGATCTTCCTCAAAGATCCCAACCAGCAGACCCGCTGGGCCGGCCGAGGCTACGTCTTGGCTGCCTATCACAATTTACCCCCGGCCTTGGGCCTCCGTCGGGCCCGGGCCTGGAAAGGAACCTGCGAGTGCCAACACCTCTGCAACCGCAACGAGCTAACCTCCGCCTACACCGAGGTCCGCTGCAGCCGGCTACGGCAGGCCCCCGGTGAGCGGGGTGGTCTCACGGTCCATGCGACGGCTCCGCTTCGATCCGGCAAAACCGTGCTGGGCATTCTTAATGTGGCTGCCCCTGACTGGGAGACATTTAGCGAGGAAAGTCTGGTCCTCCTGGCCAACGTGGGGAGCCAGATGGGCATCGTTTTAGAGCGGGCCCGCCTGTTGGACCTGATTCAGGAGCAGCGCCTCTACGAACAGGCGGTTTTGCTGGAACTCTCCAACCAACTCCTGCGGCGTACCGATCTGGGTGATCTGCTCACCTACCTGGTCGAACGTATTCCGCAACTGATTGGCGTCGATGCCGGCGCTATTTTACTGCCCAGCGAAGATGGTAAGCATCTGGAATTTCGGGCGGCCAGCGGCTGGCAAGTCGATCCGGTCGCGGCCGGCCGGCACGTGCCCGCCAACACCCAGAGTGCCTGTGGGCTGGTCATGACGACCCGGACCCCGATCATCGTCGAGGATTTTCAGGTCAACGATCCCACTCCCTGGCAGGCGGACTGGCACACGGTCGAGGGCTTCCGCAGCCACGCTGTTATCCCCTTGCTTGCCGAAGAGCACGCCATCGGCGTCTTGATGATCGACAGCTTGCAGCCGCGTCGTCTCAGCGAGAGTGATCTGCGCTTGCTGCGGCTGATGGCCAACCAAGCCGCGATCGCGATTGAAAAAGTTCGGTTGCACGAAGAGGAGCTTAGACGGCGTCGCCTCGAGGATGAGCTAGCTTTGGGGCGGCAGATTCAACTCAGCCTCCTGCCGGAGTCACCGCCCCAGGTGGAAGGCTGGGATTTTGCCGCCGCGTACCGGCCGGCCCGGATGGTCGGCGGCGATTTCTACGATATTTTTGAGCTGGCCGGCAATCCGAACCAACTCGGCCTGGTCATGGCCGATGTGGCCGGCAAAGGGGTGGCGGCGGCGTTGTTTATGGCCCTCAGCCGATCGATCATCCGCACCAAATCGATGACCGGCCGGCTGCCGGCGGCCGTACTAACCCGGGCTAACCGGATGATCTTTAGAGACAGCCGCTCCAAACTTTTTCTCACCGCCTTTTACGCCACCCTGGACCTAGAGACCGGCTGGCTGGCCTACGCCAATGGGGGCCACAACTATCCGCTCTGGCGCCACGCCGGCACGGACGAGATCGAAGAGTTGGTTTCCAAAGGCATTATCTTGGGCGCTTTTGAACATATCGAACTGGAAGAGCGCGAGATTCATTTAGCGCCCGGCGATACAATCATCTTCTACACCGATGGTTTAACCGAGGCTATGGATGAAGCTGAGCAGCTTTTTGGCGAAGATCGCCTCATCGAGGCCATCCGGCAGCTCTCCCCGACCGCCTCGGCCCAGGAGCTACTGGCAGCGATTATGGTCGCCAACGAGGCCTTCACCGGCGATACTCCGCAGGCCGATGACGTGACCCTGCTGATCGTCAAGCGCCAGCCGGCAAATTGACCCTGGTGGAAAGCAAAAAGCCAGCCAATCGGCTGGCTTCGCTTAACTCCAATTGCGTTCAAGATCTGCTAGCCCAGCACCAGATTATCGATCAAGCGCACCCCCCCGACAAAAACGGCCATCGAGAGCAAGGCCCCCTTCTCGATGATGTCTAGCTCTTGGAGCGAATCCCGGTCGGCGACGGAAATGTAGTCGACGGTGGCCAGGCTGGCCGATGAGATAACGCGGCGCATCAACTCGCGGAGATTTTGAGCGCTGCGCTCGCCGGTCTGGAAGGCCTGCTGGGCGGCGGTCAGGGCCTGGTAAAGACAGGTCGCCTGCCTCCGAGCCTCGGGTGAGAGGTTGGCATTGCGCGAACTCATGGCCAAGCCATCCGGCTCGCGTGTGGTCGGGCACACAACCACCTCGAGATTGAAGTTCAGGTCGGTGACCATGCGCCGGATGACCGCCACCTGCTGCGCGTCCTTCTGCCCGAAGTAAGCTCGCTGCGGCTGAAAGACATTAAAGAGCTTCGCCACCACCGTCGCCACCCCGCGAAAGTGACCGGGCCGGGCGCTGCCTTCCAGCGGCTGGGTGATTTCTTCGACCGCCACATACGTTTGATAGCCGGACGGATAGACGATCTCCGGCGGCGGAGCCCAAACCAGATCAACGCCTTCAGCCTGTAACAGCGCCAGATCACGCTCCAAATTTCGAGGATAGCGAGCCAAGTCTCTGGCGTCGTTAAACTGAGTGGGGTTGACAAAGATGCTGACCCCTACCCGGTCATTTTCCTGCCGGGCTTGGCGAACCAGGCTGAGATGACCGGCATGCAGATAGCCCATCGTCGGCACCAAGCCCCAACTCAGGCTTGGCTCTTGCCAACGCCTTGCCCGAACCTCGGCCACCTCGGCCACAACCTGGGGCGCCGGGTTGGGCTCCCCGTCCCCAGGCTTCCGCTGACGGGTTACGATATCCATACTTCCGATTCCTGATTATAAATGGTGTCGATTTGAGTCCGGTCCAAGCTTAGGGCCGCCCGGCCAGCTTCTTTGGAGGTGATCGCCTCCAGGAAGAAGCGATTAACCGGCGTGGGGACACCCAAGGCCTGACCAATTCTAACAATCGCGCCACAGATGGCTTCAATTTCGGTCGGGGCGTAGCGGCTCATATCTTGGAGCATCGAGGAGCGATTGGCGGCGGTGGCCCGGCTGACTTCCGCGGTCCGCTGGGCGGCATCGGCATACGGCAGTTCGATCCCCTGAGCCCGGGCTAATTGGGCTACCTCTTCGGCCGCGGCGGCCATTAAGTGACGAAGCGATTCATCTTCGACCAGGGCCCCATTGGGCAGGCCCAGCAAGGCCGTGAGGGGGTTGATCCCGGCGTTGATCGCCAGCTTGCCCCAAACGAGACTGGCGGCGTCGTCCACGACCTCGGTGGCCAGACCGGCCCGGTTAAAGAGCTCGGCCACAGCCTCAATTTGGCGTTCGCGGCCCGGGACCCGAGCTAAATAGGTCGGACCGGTGCCGGCGTGGCGGAGCTGACCTGGCGCCAGGATCGTGGCGCCTTGGGCGGTGATACCCTGTACGGCCCGCTCTGAGCCCACCCTCTGTGCCAACTGCTCCAGGTTGCCCAAGCCATTTTGCAGCGTAATCGCCAGTCCGCCGGGTCGCAGCAAAGCAGCGGCTTGAGCGGCGGCCCGCCCGGTTTGGTGACTTTTGACTAAAACCAAGACTACATCGACCGGCGGCATGTCCGCCAGGTCAGCCGTAACGCGCAAAAAATGGTGCGACTCGCTGCCGTCAGGGTGGATAACGCGAAGGCCCTGCTGCTGCAAGGTTTCAATTTGGGCCTGCCAGGTTCCAATCAACGTAACATTAGCGTGGTCCTTAAGCCGGCTGCCAAACAGCGTCCCCAGGGCGCCCACGCCCAGAATAGCAACATTCAACGGTGCAGTAGTCATCGTCGTTAAACCCACCTATTCGGCCAAAGTGAGCGACTCAACAACGTCGCTAGCGTGGCCATTGAGTTGCTCCAGGACTTGTTTGGGTAGAGCGTAGCTGTGAGCGGGGGTCGGAAACTGGCGGGTTTCAACCTCCTCACGATAGAGGCTTAACGCCTCCAAAATGGGCCGGCGCAGCTCCGCATAGCGTTTCACAAATTTGGGCGTAAACCGATCGAACAGGCCCAGCATATCATGGAAGACCAGCACTTGACCATCACAATTAACCCCGGCCCCAATCCCGATCGTCGGCACGTCCACCTTTTTGGTCACCGCCTCGGCGATGATGGCGGGAATAGCTTCCAAAACCAGAGCAAAGACACCGGCCTCTTGCAGAGCCAGAGCATCGTCAATCAACCGCTTGGCCGCGTCAACAGTTTTGGCTTGAACCTTCAGGCCGCCCAATTTGGTCGCGGTTTGCGGCGTCAGGCCCAGGTGGCCCATCACCGGGATCCCGGCCTCGACGATGGCCCGGACGGTTTCGACCATTTCGCGACCGCCTTCTAGCTTGACCGCTTGCATTCGCCCCTCTTTGATAAAACGGCCGGCGTTCCGGATCGACTCGCTGCGGTCTACGTTGTAAGACATAAAGGGCATATCGCCGATCAAAAAAGCCCGTTTGGCCCCACGGGCGACCGCCTTGCAGTGATGTAGCATTTCATCGACCGTAATCGAGACGGTGTCCTCGTACCCCAGCACCGTCATCGCCAACGAGTCGCCCACCAAAATCATGTCTATCCCGGCTTCATCGACCAAGGTTGCGCCGGGATAATCATAGGCCGTCATCATTGTAATCGGCCGACTTTCAGCTTTCTTCTGTTGTAGATCTAGGATGGATATTCTCCCAGAAGTGGTATGAGCAGACACTTTGCCTCCTTAAAGGTAGCTAACGCGAGGCAAAAAAAAGCCTCGCAGCGGAAGCCGCAAGGCTCATAGGCACATTAGGATTGTGCCCTAAGATGGCACGGTAAAGCACAGTGGCCACAATCTATGAGCGCCGTCTCGGCCCAGTGGGTCCAAGCGACTTCGCACTTATAAAACTGAAATTTGATTGTTCACCGCCAGCTCTTGCCGGTCGGCTACGAGATTATCATAGCACACTCTTTCAAGTGCGCCAAAAACCACGCTGTTCCAGTAACCCCGCGTGCTTATCTTAAGACAAAAACGGTCAAGGCACACCGGCCAAATTAACAGTCTCCGGCCTAATCGGTTGACCGGTTTTTACCTGGTCAGTTATTTAGCTCGCGGTTTCTACGTTCAGGATAATTCAGCTTTGTTAGATTTGAACTAGAACTCCTTGTTAAGTTTCCTACACCGGCTTCTGCTCAAGGGTGGCCGCTTGTTCCTCGCGAGCCGCGAGCATTTTGTTGAGAGCACTGATATAAGCCCGGGCACTGGCCACAATAATGTCGGTGCTGGCTCCATGGCCGCTAAAGGTACGGGGCACTTGCGCTCCCGTCTGCGGGTTGGTCGTGTAGCCCTGCCCGTTCTCCGGTTGGATGCGAATCGTCACCTCGCCAATCGAGTCGATCCCTTCGGTGACTGCCTGGACAATAAACTCGGTCAAGATGTTGGGCACCTCTACAATCCGGTTGATGGCCTTATAAACCGCGTCCACAGGCCCGGTCCCGATGGCGGCGTCGGTCAACTCGGCGCCGTTCGGGTCGATGAGGGTGACGGTGGCTGTAGCTTTGACGTGATCGCCGCAGGTGACGTGAACGGTTTCCAGCTTCCAAATTTCTTTAGGCTGGTAAAACTCGTCGGTGATAATCGCTTCGATATCGGCATCGGTGACCAATTTCTTCTTGTCGGCGATGCGCTTGAAGCGGTCAAAGGCTTGATCGAGCTCTTCTTTGGTCAAATCATCATACCCCAACTCGCTGAGCCGGGTCCGGAAGGCATGCCGGCCCGAGTGTTTGCCCAGGACCAAGGCGCTCGCCCCCAACCCGACCGTCTCCGGGCGCATAATCTCATACGTCGAGTGATGTTTGAGCATGCCATCTTGATGGATCCCGGCCTCGTGGGCAAAGGCGTTGGCCCCGACTATGGCTTTGTTGGGCTGGATCGGCATCCCGGTGAAGGCACTGACCATCCGGCTGGTGCGCACGATCTGGGTCGTGTCGATAGCCGTGTAGACCGGATAGTTCTGAGGCTTGGTATGCACGGCCATGACTACTTCTTCCAGACTGGTGTTTCCGGCTCGTTCGCCGATGCCGTTAAGGGTGACTTCAACCTGGCGGGCGCCGTTGCTCACCCCGGCCAGGGTATTGGCCGTGGCCAACCCCAAATCGTTATGGCAATGGGTTGACCAGGTGACGCTTTCAGCGCCCGGGGTGTTCTCAATGAGGTACTTTATTAGCCAACCGAACTCATCCGGGGTGGTGTAGCCGACGGTATCGGGAATGTTGATAGTGGTAGCCCCGGCTTTAATCGCCTCGGCCAGGACAACCGTCAAAAACTGAGGATCGCTGCGGCCGGCATCTTCGGGCGAGAACTCCACATCGCCGCACAAGCTTTTGGCGTAGCTCACCGCCTTGATGACTTGATCGACACATTCTTCGCGGTCAATCTTGAGTTTATGTTGGAGGTGAATATCACTGGTGGCCAGAAACGTATGAATCCGGTGACGCGGGGCCACCTTGACCGCTTCATAAGCCCGACTAATATCTTGAGGGTTGGCTCGGGCCAGACCGGCAATGACCATCGGTTGGCCACTTTTACGCCCTTCGACCAGGGGGCCGACTTCTTGAGCAATCCGGCGGACCGCTTCAAAATCGCCGGGGGAAGCAATCGGGAAGCCGGCTTCACAAACGTCAACACCGAGACGGGAAAGCTGCCGGGCTATTTCTAATTTTTCTTCAATATTGAGGGTTGCGCCGGGGGATTGTTCACCGTCGCGCAGGGTGGTATCGAAAATGATCAGTTTTTCTTTAACAGGGGTAGAGGACTCTACCGGCACATCAACATCAGCAGACATGATTTTCTCCTCAAGCAGAAACAGTTTTTCAACGCTAGAAACGACCCGAGGACTGCTCGGGCCATTCTAGCCAAAGATTTATTTTTGCTGAGGGGTTGATGCCCGGTCACTGGTAACTAAGGGCTTAATTACCAAAGACCGACCATCAACCCCGTCTCTTCAAAAGATTATAGCTTAACTGAAGACGCTTAAGATCACTAAGGTCATCGAGAAGACTGCCTGTCACAGGCTATCACCTCCTTTCTAAACTGTCAATTTTGGCGGCGTTGTCTCCGCCCATACTGAGGCCGCCGATCAACGGGGATCGGAATAGGTTGAGGCTGAGGCCGTCTGCCCCCCAACCATTCTCCCAAAGCGTTGCCTAATTGCTCTAAGGCATCACGAACTCGCTCGTTGATACTTTTCTCGTTGGTCTCTTTAGCCATTAACTCTTCCTTACGAAAGAATACCTTTGTCGATACCGTATATTATAACCAGGTTAACCTGCTTGATCCACCGTAGTTTACCCCGAAAAGGTTAGAACGCCGTTAACGGTCCTCCCCGGTCATAAAAGTTGGAAATTTTGGAAGGTGGGAGAGCGTAGCAGTTTTTGCCCTCCCACCCTCAGACTAACCCATGATCGAAATATCGACGGACGGCCGCAGCTCGGCGCAGACAGAGAGCACTTGATGAAGATCGCTTTCGACAAAATTATCAAACAGCCCCTCATCGACCTGGTTCCCTTGGTCCAACTCAGTGAAAGTTTGCTGTCTGAAAATATAGTCAAACCGGGACGCCCACTTGCGCGCGCCCAGGCGAGCGGTAGTGGAGCAGTTATCGACCATGTAAGCCACCCCTCTGTAATCCATATAAGGATTGAGGGAGTCGACCGCCTCGATGATTGTTTCATTGGCGATCTCTGAGTAGGGGTGCCCCTTGGTCCGCAGCAGGTCAGCCTGGGCCATTATCGTGGCGATATAGATCCCGGCTGTAATCGGGTTGACCGGGATTTTGTCCGGATCACGTCGGGCCCGCACTTTCTCACCCACCTGCCACATCTCGGTCCCGTCGATCTTGCCCATCGGGTAGCGGCCAAAGCGCTCGTTGGCGGCGATCACACTGCGCAGTTCATTGCCGGACGCCACTTCGTAGTAGATTTCCATCAAAATCTCGTAGGCCGGATGGTACGCCGCCGAGTAAGCGCGCCGGAAGAGTTCTTGATCTTTCTCGCCCAGAGACTGGTAAACTGCCATCAGACCCTGCTTCGAGATCATCTTGCTGATGGGGCCGGTGATCGACTCAACCGAGTGATTGAACGCTTCTTCCTGGCTGTAGCCATGGGCCTTAAACCAGAGATAGAGACTTTCGACGATGCCGTGCACCGCACCGAGCAAAATGCCCCGCTCGCCAAAGATGTCGGATTTATACTCGGACTCAAGGGTCGTCATAAAGGTAAACGGCGATCCCAACGCGACCGACCAACCCAGGGCATAATCCGTCGCCCGACCATTGATATCCTGGTGAACGCCAAAGCTGGCGTTAATGCCCGCCCCGTTCACCTCTTTGCCCTGCACATACAGCCGCCGGACCGAAGGTCCCATCCCTTTGGGGCAGACGGCAATCACGTTGATGTTTTCGGGGAAGCTCTGGCCGATACTTTTCAGGAAACCGAGTAGAAAGCCGTGCGACAGGCCCAAGGTTGAACCGGGTTTCAGGGCAGCAAAAATGCGCTCATAATTTTGGGCTTGAGCGGCATCGGCAATGAGCAGCAAGGTTAAGTCAGACTCGCTGATGACCTCGTACATCTCGCCCAAGGTTCCACTCTCGCGGGTGAAGCCTTCTGCTTCGGCTTTGGCCATCGAGTCCGAGCCCTCGCGCAGGCCAACTTTCACTTTGATGCCGGTCCCGATCAGCGAGTCTCGCAAGTTCATCGCCTGGGCCGGCCCTTGGGATGACCAACCGATGACACCGATCTGCTGGATGCCTGTAAAAGCTTTAGGCAGCAGGGGGAAAAGATGTCGCCCGCCGCGTACAATGTATTCCTCGGTGTCACCCAAAACAATCTTTTCTTTTTCAAAAATGTTTGTCTGAAAATCTAGAGTCATTCGTTTGCCTTTCTCCCTCTGTTAGGATTTTGAAGTAGAGAGTCAGGAGCAGGGAGTAAGGACGGCTGACCGCCTCCCTACTCCCTACTTTCTACTCCCTCAAGGCCAGCCGCTTAGTGCTTGCCGTTGGCCGCGCTGGTGGGCTGTCCATTAGTCCGCGGTGATACAGCCCCGCGGGCCATAGCGATTTTACCGGTGCGCATAATTTCGGTGATGTTAAAGGGTTTCAAAACATCAATAGCCGACTCAATTTTGTCCGGCTCGCCGGTAACTTCGACGATCAACGTGCCGGTGCCGACATCAACGATGCGACCGCGATACATTTCGACCACGTTCATGACCTGGCCCCGGGTGACGGCATCGGCATCGACCTTGATTAGAGCCGTCTCTCGGATAACGCAGGGCGTGTCAGTCACATCCTGAACATCAATGACGTTGATTAACTTACCCAAATTGGCTTTGATCACGCTGCGGCGCAGCAGTTCTTCCTCATCGGTGACGATGGTCATGCGGCTGACACCCGGCAGTTCACTGTGACCCACAGCCAGGCTCTCGATATTGAAGTTTCGGCGGCGGAATAAGCTGGCCACGCGGTTGAGCACGCCAGGTTTATCTTCTACCAGAGCAATTAGTGTTTGTTTCATTGTAATTACATCTCCATATCATTGAACTGTTTGTGCGGTCGGCGGATCATCTGATGCAGATCGGCGCCGGCGGGCACCATCGGATAAACCATGTCATGCTGCTCCACCACAAATTCAATCAGCGTGGGGCCGTTATATTCGCGGGCTTTTTGCATTGTCGGGGCGATTTCATCCAGCGAAGTCACCCGGAAACCGGGCAGGCCGTAAGCTTCGGCCAGTTTGACATAGTCAGGGCTGGAAATCGGCGTTTCGGTGTAGCGGGCATCGTAGAAAAGCTGCTGCCACTGGCGCACCATCCCCAAGTAGCCGTTGTTGATGATGCAGATGTTGATATTGCAATTCTCTTGCACGGCAGTAGCCAGTTCCATCAAGGTCATTTGAAAACTACCGTCGCCCACAATAGACCAGATTTCTCGATTCTTTACGCAGAAGCTAGCCCCGATAGCGGCCGGCAAGCTGAAACCCATTGTCCCCAACCCGCCGGAGGTGCTGAGGGTGTGCGGATCGTCGTGGCCATAGTATTGGCATTCCAGCATCTGGTGCTGGCCAACATCGGTGACCACAAAGGCCGCGCCCTTCGTTTCCTCCCAAATTTTGCGGACGGCTTGGGCCGCCAACAAGACCGGCGCTTCAAACTGGAGGATATCCCGCTCACTGGAGTCTTCCTGCCAATCTCTAATTTTCCCCCACCAGGCGGCGCGGTTACGCGACTTAACACCAGGGTTGAGCTGGCGCAGCACCGTGCTGAGATCGGCATTGATCCCGACATTGACCTTAACGTTCTTGTTAATTTCGCTGGCATCAATTTCAATGTGGATTTTCTTGGAGTGGGGGGAGTAGGTTTTGATGTTGCCGGTCACCCGGTCATCGAACCGCATCCCGCAGGCGATCAACAGGTCAGCTTCCTGGATGGCGTGGTTGGCGGCGGCTTCGCCATGCATGCCCATCATGCCCATATTCAGCTCGTGGCTGGCCGGGAAGCAGCCGGTGCCGAGCAAAGTGGTGGTCACCGGGATGTTGCCTTTTTCAGCCAGTTCGCGCAGCTCTTTCATCGCGTCCGAGATGAGGACGCCGTGGCCGGCCAGAATAACCGGTTTGTCGGCGTTGTTGATCAACTCTAGCGCTGCCGCCACTTCCTCATCCGTCGCCTTTTCCGCCGGATGGTAACCGGGCAGATAGATCGGATCTTCAGGATACTCAAACTCAATGGAGGCGTTCTGCACGTCCTTGCAGATGTCCACCAAGACCGGCCCGGGCCGGCCGGTGCGGGCGACATAAAAAGCTTCCCTGATCGTCTTGATTAAATCCTTGATATCGGTGACCAAATAGTTGTGCTTGGTGATGGGTAAGGTAATCCCGGAGATGTCGGTTTCCTGGAAGGCATCACCACCGATGGCGGTGGTCGGCACCTGACCGGTGATGCAGACGATGGGCGTAGAGTCCATCATCGCCGTGGCAATGCCGGTTACCATATTGGTTGCGCCGGGGCCGGAGGTAGCCATGGCCACCCCTACTCTGCCACTGGCCCGGGCGTAGCCGTCGGCCATGTGCGTAGCGCCTTGCTCGTGGCGGACTAAAACATGATGAATTCGATCCTGATATTTACTCAGTGCGTCATAAGCGGGCAAAATTGCTCCGCCGGGATAACCAAAAACAACATCTACCCCTTCCTGAAGAAGACATTCCCAGATAATTTCCGCACCGGTCTTGAGTTCTGCCATAGTGAGTTGCTCCTTTGTGCTGATAGAAAATTAGGCCTAAACAAAAACGCCTCCCGTTGGGGAGGCGTTTGGTTACCTTGAGTACACTCGCGGTTAGCTACGTACTTGCAACGACAAACGCCTCCTTGTTGCTAATAAGGAGGTCTACAAGTACTACTACTACCACGAAAACGTGAACCATTTGACTAACTTTTTCCTAATAAATAAAGTGGTGGGACCTTCTGCAAAGCATAGTAGCACAGCTACTATCATCTGTCAAAAGTCTGGACAAGATCTTGAGACTTGACAGAAAACAACCAACTCGTTAAAATCCCCGACGTTAGTGAAAAGTTGTACAAAATACCTCCAAACAGACTCAACCTTTGCCCAAAATCAAGTCCGCCACTAGAATGGGGTCGGCCTCAAAAGACAGACAATCTACGCCTTTAACAGACGATGCTCAATTTTCTTATCTTTAGTTTAGCCGCAATTATCTTACTGGTTAGCTGCGTGCTGCTCGTCCACTCGCTGGTGCGCGGCTACCGGCGGCCGGCCGACAGCCCGGAAACCGCTCAGTCTCTGCCCACCAGCCTGCCGTTAGAAGTCCTCTGGACGCTCCTACCGGTGGGTCTGCTGGTCGTTTTACTGATTATGACTTATCAGGCGCTATAAAATGGAATTTCTCTTTGCTCAACGATCCGCTCAACTAAACCCGCTCTATGCGGGCTGGACCGGCTTACTGGTCCTGGGTTGCCTGGCGGCCGGCACCGCCGACTTATCCGGCAGCTTAGGACTCAGCCTGCTCTACTGGTCGATTAATGGCTTAACCGGCCTCGGTTTGACGGCAGTCGCCGTCCTGGCCTGGCGGCGAGCCGGACAAGTAAACTTAGCTTTCATCCTGGCCTGTGGCGCGGTTGCCCTAGCCGCCAGCCAATTTTTGCTGAAAGCGACGCCGGTCTGGACAGGCACTCACCCCCTGGTAGTGGTGGCCCACTTACTAACCGGAACGGTCACCCTGGGTATTGCTTTGGCTACGGTCGTCACCGCCCGTTATTCACCCGTCGATCTAGGCGCAGCCGGCATCGAGGTGAGGACGCACCATTTTTTTCTCAACACCGTCATCATTACCGCCGCCAGTTTGCTGTTCCTCCTTGTTACCGGGGCGATTGTGACCAACACCGGCAGCGGCCTGGCCTGCCCTGATTGGCCGCTGTGCCAGGGCCAACTCTGGCCAGGGCAGTGGAGTCCCGCTCTGGTTCTCAATTTGCTGCATCGATTCATCACCGTGGCGCTTGGCGTACTGGTGGCAGCGGTAGTTTTGCAGGCTCAACGTTATTACGCCAAAACACCTTTGCTTGCCGGTTGGGCTAGGGCATTAGGCCTTATCTTTCTGGGGCAAATATTAGCCGGTGGCTTGTATGCCGTTTTAGGCTCCACCCCGGCCGTGACTTTTCTCCACTTAGGGCTGGCGGCCCTCGTTTGGGGTTGCTTGGTGGTACTGATCACCCTGAGCGGCAGCGCAATGGGCAGCGCTTTGCCGGTACCGCAGCCGGCCCTCACTGATGTCGCCCCGACCTTACGCCAGCGAGTCACTATCTACTTCAAACTGACTAAACCTTGGATTATGATCTTGCTGTTGTTGACCACCGCCACGGCCATGTTCATTGCCGCCCGGGGCGTGCCTTCTGCCGCCCTTATCTTCTGGACGCTGCTGGGCGGAGCGCTCTCGGCCGGGGGCGCGAGTGTGCTCAACAGCTACCTGGACAGCGACATCGACCAGGTCATGTCCCGAACTTCACGCCGGGCCACGGTCACCGGCCATGTCACCCCGCAGGCTACGCTGATCTACGGGTTGCTGCTGAGTGTTTTCTCGTTTGGGGTCTTGGCTCTGCTCGTCAATCTAACAAGCGCGGTCTGGAGCACCATCGGCATTCTGTACTATGTCTTTTTCTACACGCTTTACCTTAAGCGCTCAACCATTCACAATATTATCATCGGTGGCGCCGCCGGAGCGATTCCGCCGCTGGTCGGTTGGACGGCGGTGACCAATGGTCTCGACTTGGGCGCCTTTTACCTCTTTGCCATTATCTTTTTTTGGACACCCCCCCATACTTGGGCTTTAGCCTTGATGGTCAAGAAGGATTACGCCCAAGCCAAAGTGCCTATGCTGCCGGTGATCATCGGCGATAAAGAGACGACGTACCAGATTTTTCTCTACAGCGTCTTGCTGGTCGTCTTGACCCTACTCCCCTATACCTTTGGAATGTTCAGCGGGGTTTATTTGAGCGTGGCGATGCTGCTCGGCCTGCGCTTCCTGCACCTAGCCTGGGCGCTCTGGCAAAACTACGACAAGGCCATAAGCCGCAAACTCTACAAATATTCGCAGCGCTATCTGGCTTTACTGTTTCTGGTGATGGCCATCGACCGGCTCTTGTTTTAAGTTCAGCTTGAAAACTACTCAAACAACCGTTAAAATCCTCAGAAACTATTCTGAGGTTTTTTTATGACGACTCCCACAATCTTAAGCCTGGCTACTGCCGTTCCAGACTATCAACACCGGCAAATGGAGATCCACGATCGGTGGATAGCTCCTTACCTGGATAACCGGCGGGCCCGGCTACTTTTTCGAGAGGCGCAGATCGACACTCGCTACAGTTTGTTTGAGACGGTTGATTTTCTGGCTGGCCAACCCGGGACGCAAGCCCGTAACGACCTTTATCTCGTCACCGCTCGCCGCCTGGGGGCAGACGCTATCGCCCGGGCCCTGGCCCTGGCCAACCTCTCGCCCACCGAGGTTGACCACTTCATCGTTATCTCTTGTACCGGCTTCGATACCCCAGGCCTCGACGTAATGTTAGCCGCCGATTTGCAGTTTCGGCCCGATCTGCGGCGCAGCGCCTTGATTGGGATGGGCTGCCATGCCGGCCTGACCGGTCTTGACCGGGCCCTGTTGGAGTTAACCGCCCGGCCCCAAAGTCGCGTGCTCTTGTTAGCGGTCGAGTTTGGCACCCTTCATTTTCAGCCGGGTGGCAGTTTGGAGAATATGGTCGCCAGCGCGATCTTTGGCGATGGGCTGGCCGCCGCCGTGATCGGCTCGGCCGGACCGGCGGTTACCGGACCGCGTTTGCTCGACACCCAAACCTACAGCGATTATAGCCAACCGGGCTTGATGGGCTTTCATTTAACCGATCACGGCTTTCATATCAATCTTTCCATGCGGATCGCGAAAGTTCTGCGAGACCTGACGCCCACGTTGGTCGACAATTTTCTGCAAAAATCCGGCCTCACCCGCGCCGAGGTGAATTTTTGGGGAATTCATCCCGGTGGGGCTAAAATTGTGGAATATTTGGAGGCGGCCCTTGAGCTACCGGAGCAAGCGCTCGTTTTTTCCCGGTCCGTCTTGCGCCGCTACGGCAACATGTCATCGGCCACGATCTTCTTTGTTCTAGATGAAATTATCCGGCAGGGGCAGCCTCAGCCCGGCGACTACGGTCTGCTGCTCAGCTTTGGCCCGGGATTAACGATTGAACTATGCCTGATTCAGTGGTAACCTCTCTAGAGGCTCAACTCGAATATAAGAACCAACAGTTGGCCGCTATCCGCGAGATCAGTCGAGCCATTGCCGAAGCACGCGATCTGGATGATACGTTGGATCTCATCACCCGCCGCACTACCGAAGTGATGCAGGTCCACTCAGCTTCTATTTATCTCTACAATGCCGCGGAGTCTAAGCTAATTCTGGCCGCTTCAACCGGCCTCAACAAGCGCGGAATCGGTCAGTACTCCCTGCCCCACGGCGCGGGGCTAACCGGCTGGGCCGCCGAGCACCGCGAGTTGGTGGCCGTGGCCGATGCTTTTCAAGATAAGCGCTTTTACCGGATTCTAGGCTCTGGGGAGAGCAAATACCCCTCGCTGATGGCGATGCCCCTGATGAGTCGTGATCGAGTGATCGGGGCAGCCAATGTTCAAACCAAAACAATGCACGCCTTCACCGATGATGAAAAAGAGCTCTTCATCTTCATTTGCGAATTAACCGCAACGGCCATCGAGAAGGTTAAACTGGTTCACGCGGCGCAGATCCAGGAGATGCATCACCGGGTTAAGAACAATCTGCAAACGATTGCGATGCTGTTGCGCTTGCAAATTGGTCAGGAAAAAAAGCTTTCGCCGGAAGACATTCTCAACGAGAGCATCAACCGGGTGATGAGCATCGCCACCGTGCATGAAATCCTATCCGAAGCCACTGTCGACGAGGTGGATGTCTTCGAACTGATTAAACGAGTCTCAACCACTATCTCATCGAATATGGTCAACCCTTCGGCTAATATCCGGGTCTCCGTCCGGGGCGAAAGCGTGCATTTACCTTCCCAAAAAGCGACCAGCCTGGCCTTGGTCGCCAATGAACTGCTGCAAAATGCTTTAGAACATGGCATGGTCGGCCGGGAAACCGGAGAGATCCTGATCACTTTGACCCATAACCCTCAATTCTTACGGCTAACCGTCATTGATAACGGTAACGGTCTGCCGGCCCATTTCAATGCCAAAACCGATCTCGGTTTGGGGCTTGATATTGTGCGCGCTACGGTGCAAGAAGATATGAGGGGTAAGTTTAATATCGGCCCCAGAGTCGAAGGGGTGGGCACGGAAGTCCGGGTCAAGATTCCGCTAGATGAGTCATAACGAAAAATCGCCGACTTTAGCGCCGCTTCTTCTTGTCCTTCTTTTTCCGGCCAAACTTATCATCGCTAGCCATCATTACCATCATGGGCATAAAGGTCGCCACCGGACGCACCAGATCTTCCTGTTGAGCCATCACCGCGACGGGATTCTTGTAGGCCTGGGGCGCTTCATCCACCCCGGCGTCCGGATTGAGCAGCTCGACACCCCGCTGGCGTAAGTAGGCGTCCCGCTGGTGACGGGTGATCAGTTGCTTGCTCGCCGTCCGGGAGCGGGGCCGGCCCGCGCCGTGCGCCGAGGAGTTGAGGGCGGCTTCATTGCCCAAACCGACCACAACATAGCCTGGGTCGGCCATGGTGCCGGGAATGACACCCAGTTTGCCTTTGGCCGCCGGGGTCGCGCCTTTGCGGTGAACGATCAGCTTGCGGCCTCCGTACTCCTCTTCCCAGGCAAAGTTGTGATGGTTCTCGACAAACGCAACCGGATCCAGCCCGGCTGCGGCGATGACCGTCTGGTGGATGGTCTGGTGACAGGCCGAGGCAAAATCGCCGGCCAGGTTCATCGACAGCCAATACTCCAGCCCGGCCTCGGTGTTGAGATCGAGCCAGGCTAGCTGTTCGTACTCTTTGGGCAGTTCCGGGTGGACCGCTTTGGCGACCCGGGTGTACTCCTGGGCGATGGTGCCACCAACCCCTCGAGAGCCGGAGTGGGTCACAAAACAGAGCCGGCTCTCTCCGGCCTTCAGCCCTAACCTTGGTACATCCTCCAGCACATTCAGGGCCGCCCACTCGGCAAAGTGGTTCGAAGTGCCGGACGTGCCCATCTGCAGCACCGCCTTGTCGTGCAGCGAGCGCAGCAGCTTGGTCTCTTCCCAGCGCGGATCATCCAGCAGCGGGTGCTCGCGCTGGTTATGGCCGTGCCACTCACCGTCCCGGCTGCCCAGTCCGAAGCGAGTATTAAAGATAAGCGCCTTGCGGAACCGTTCGGCTTGAGCCCGCAGCATCTCCGGCGCCTCATCGAAGATGCTCAACCGCATCCGGCAGGCGATGTCCATCCCCACGCCATAAGGAATAACCGCATTTTCGGTGGCCAGCACTCCGCCGATGGGCAGGCCATAGCCGGGATGGCCGTCGGGCATCAGCGCACCGAGTTGCGAGACCGGCAGGTGAGCCGCGTTGTCCATCTGACGCAGGGTGTCTTGCTCAAAATCATCGCCCCAGACCTTGTACGGCACCGGCCTGTCCCGGACAACGGGCCGTTTCTGATTTTGAAGTTCAAGCTGGATCAGCCGCTCGGCCAGGGTGTCGAACACGGGATCGCTCTGATAATCAAAAGGGGCTTGGCGCACCCGGTTCAGCTTGTCCAGCGCCTCTTCGCGGCTTAACCCTGCCGCCTGGAGATTCTCGACCACGGCCAGGGCCGCGCCCAAAATCGGGCCGGCCGGCCAGCCGTCATTGATCAATTCCGTTCCTGACAACTTCTGTTTTTTGCTCATGTTCTCACCTCTTCAAACGGCCACTCGAGCGTTGGATCATCAATGAAGCGGTATCGCACCGGATAGGCTTCCTGAATCATAAAAATGTACGATCGCGGCTCCGGCGAGTCGGGGGGTAGGCCGAGCTGGTTAAGCAGCCGGGCCACTTGAGTGCGAGCAATCAAGACCGTGGCCCGGTCATCGCACAACATCTCGATTTCGACGAAGTGGCCCAGATGCTCGACCTCGTTCAACTCAACGCGGACCGCGCCGATGCGATAGACTCGCGACCGTTTCCGCTTGACCACGAATGGCTCAAAGCCAAGGTAGTCGGCAAACTTATAAAAGGCATAAGGGCTATCGACCTGGAACTCAACTTCATCATTAATCTCTACCCCGCCGTTTACTTGGCGGTTTTTAAAAGTAACGATAGCCTGATCGGCTTCACGGCGCAACCGGTAGCGCGGGATGGGCACCGGATCGGTCTCGCCGCGGCGGCGAAAATAGACATCTTCTTTGCCGACCTCCTTTTCAAAGACTCCCAATTCAGCCGCTCTGGCTTCGGTAGCTTGAGGATCGCTTAGTCTGGCTTTGATTTCAACTTCGAACATGGTCTAATCCTGTGACGCCGAATTATGGGAAATGGTAAGAAAAATCACCCAACTGTCAATTTCCATTCGCTCCGGCTGTGGTAAAATGAGGCCGTGAGCAAGCAGCCTGAGCAAACTCCAATTGGGCCCGTTACCGCCCCAGTCCCAAACAGCTTCACTCACCAAATCCTTTGGCTCCCCGTCATGGTTAGCCTGGCTATGGTGAGTGCGCTGCTGCTGCCCCTTAATCTGCTTAGTATTCAACGCTTTCACCATGACGAAGCTCTGTACGCTACTTGGGCCTTGACGATCGCCAGTGGTCAAGATATCTGGCTGGACAAAACGCCCATCGATAAGCCTCCGCTCTTTTTCTACCTGCTAGCCGGCAGCTTCAAGCTTTTAGGCCACAGCGAGACCGCCGCTCGATTGCCATCGCTGCTAGCCACGGCGTTGACCGTAGGGCTGACTTTTTTCTTGGGTCGCCGGCTTTTTAGTAGGCCGGTTGGGACGGTGGCTGCCTGGCTGGTTGCCCTTTCCCCCTTTAGCTTGATGTTTGCGCCCACGGCTTTCACCGATCCGGTACAGGTCGCGTTCGTTATAGCCAGTTGCCTGGCAGCCAGCTACGGTCGAGCCGGCTGGGCTGGGGTGCTGCTGGCGTTGGCCATAGCGACTAAACAGCAAGGTCTTTTCTTCACCCCGTTGGTCTTGGGCTTATTGTTCGGCGCTGGTCGAGGGGTAATTGTGAGCCAACCGCAAACACTTGACCCGGCAGAGTCTCGGTTGACTAAGAATCATCCTTCGAAACCGTTCTTTCGGTTTACAGTTGCCAGCTTGGCCAGCCTCGTTTCGCTTCTAGCCTGGGATCTCAATCGACACCAACCCTCTGCCTTTCTAGAGCGAAGTCTAACCAACTATGGTGGCTTAGCCACTGATCTGGCCAGTATCGGCGAGCGAGGGCTTGGTTTTATCGAGCTGCTGGCCTACGCCACCGGCTCGGTCGTGTTGAACTCGATCTTCATCGCCGGCCTCCCTCTTGTTTTAATCTATGATCTATGGACCGGCAGAACAAAAAAGCAAAGCCCAAGTCATGCCCCCTTTCCCTCACCCTCCATGTTTCCAAACTTCCAAACTTCCAAACTTCCAATCTTCTTTCCTTCCCTCCTTCTCACCCTTTTCATCCTCTTTTTTCTAGCGCTGCACGCCGCCCTTTCCTTTCAAATTTGGGACCGCTACTTGCTGGGGCTTATGCCCCTGCTGGCGCTTTTACTGGCGCGGATTTTGTTACTGCCGGGGAGCTTGTTACAACACTTTCACCCACTGTCTTGTCGAAGAGGGCCTGGCTTCATCTATGGCCTAGGTTTGGCGGGGCTGTTAGCCGTCTCGTTAGGCCGCCCGGTGCAAGACGCCATCAACGCCCGTTATCCCCTCGGCAGTAATAGCGAAGATATCTATGGCATCGAGCAGATCGTGGCTTATTTGCAGCGAAACGTCGGCGCAAATAATACTCTTTTCCATCACTGGCTCGGTGCTCACTGGCGTTTTTATTTATGGGATTATCCTTATGATTTACAGTTTTGGGATAAGCCGGAAGTTTTGGCGAGTAAAGCTAAGCCGGGTTATTTTGTGGCTGTGCCGGCTCGGAGGTCGGAATTATTGTTGCGGTTGGTTTTGAAAAATAGAAATTATTATCTACGCGAAGTCACGCGAGCCTACCAACGCGACGGGCTACCATCGCTTCTCCTCTATCGTATTGAGCAAACTGACGACGAAGAACCTCCTCAAAAAAGTACTTTCGGGCAAAAAAATTAGTACCTTAGTCTCATTGATTTAGTGACTTTTGCCTCTACTCAACCTCACCCTAACTGTTGTATTATAAAGTTAGATTTGTATTAGAGTTCTCAAACTAAATTGTTATTGAACTGTAACCACGCCAGAGCGAAGGATCTGTTAATATAATTTGCGTAACACTGCGCCCTGGTGACTCGTTTTAATTGGCGATTACAGCTTAACGTCTGTTTAACGTCAGGCACTTATCATAAGAACGTCCGGTAGGACTGATAAGCTTGGTGTAGAATCAAGCTAGCGGAGAGGAATTAAGTATGACCAGCGAACGACCGTCACTCAACCAACGGCAAGACCACATTATGGCTAATACCTGGCGCTTGATCTTTGAGCAAGAAGTAGAGCCAGAACGCGGTACCCCGCACCACTCGGTTAGGAACTTTTCAATATTGGAGCAGTTGTTGCCGGAGTATCGGCTGATCGGCCACTCGTTGGCCGGGAAGAGAAAGCGAAGCCAGCTCGACTAATAGCAACTAATTGTGGGGGTAAAGGCAGGGAACCTTTGCCATCAGTAGATCGTCTAGAGAATAATCCAATACTTTGAAGGGGTGCGTGAATGAAAAGTATAAGCTTTCTAGCTATTCACCGGGAACACGTGGAAGCTACCGTCGCTTTTGCCATTGACCATGTCCCCGGTATTGATAGCAAAACGCTGAAGCGGTTTATGGAATTTGTCAATGCCTCTGGGGACGAGGTGGGGGCTATTACCAAGCATGAACTGCTAGAAAAAATGCGCTTGCTGCTGAAGTATATTCCCGGCTCTTGCACTTACTCTTTGGTGACACTCGCCGAGCTTTTGGACTTATCTCCTCCTTTTGAGTTGGCGTTGGCAGCCTGATCTGGGCTGTTGTCCGTAACCGCCTGAGGGCTATTATCTACCGCCATTTTCTCCTCGGCCGTTTTCTTGGCTCGGCTCTGATTTGACCGCACTTTCGGCTCGCGTCCCACAATTTCCTTAATCCGTTTATCCTCTTTTTCTTGGGCTTTGAAGTAAGTTTGAGCTGTCTCTGTTTGGCGTTGACGCAGCGCTAAGGGAGCAATCGTGCGTAAATCATCAAGCGTCACTTCTAGCCGGCTATCTGCAGCCGCCAAAGCTCGCCCGGCTTCAAATAAAGTCAATTCCGCCCGGTGACTATCGATTTTCAAGGCCTGGATCCAGCGTAGCGCTTCTCTCTCTACTTGGGCACTAAGAGTCACTTTAGACAACCGCTTTCTGGCTTCGGCTACTTCTTCCCTCGCCGCTTCAGTTTCGGCCAGCCAAGTGGTGGTAAATCTGTAAGGTTTGTTTTTATAGAGCACCGACCGCCGGTAAATCTCCATCCGCTCATCCAGGTCAGTTGCCCCTCGAACTAGCACCCGCAGCCCGAAACGATCTTGGATCTGAGGCCGTAAGGCGCCTTCCTCCGGATTCATTGAACCGATCAGCATCAGTCGGGCTCGATAGGTGGCGGCCATGGGGCCGCGCCGGACTGTATACTGGCCTTGCGCGGCCGCATCCAAAATCGCATCGATAATCATCGGGTCAAGTAGGTTGACTTCATCAATGTAGAGCACATTGAGGTCGGCCTGGGCCAGGATGCCGCGCTCCAGCATCACCTTGTTTTGCTCCATCATCACCCGCTCGTTAAGGCCGCCAACCACGTCTTCCAGGCGAGCATTGAGGGGCAACTCGACCAGGCGCATTGGCTCTGGCGCGGTAATGGGATCGCCCATGCCCAACTTCTGAGCGCACTCCTTGCACACCCCCTCCATACCGTACAGATAAACGTCCTCCGGTTCGCAGCCGTATTCGCACGCACTGCGCTCCACCACCGGCATCAAATCGACCAGCCCGCGGACCGCCGTCGTTTTGGCCGTCCCGCGAGCCCCAACCAGCAGGACGCCACCAATCTGCCGGTTGACCAGAGACAACAACAAAGCCATCTTCATCTCGGTCTGGCCGACGATGGCCAGAAACGGGTAGCGTAGTTCCGAAGCCAGCCCTCGGTCTCTTTGCTTGGCAGCCGACTTGATGACCGCAGCGGCCGGTCCTTTGGAGTATAGAATTTCAAGCAGTTGGGATCGACGTTTAGCCATAACTTAAGAGTTTAGCTGGCCCAACCTTCTGGCCTCAGGCCGGTTTGGGCGGGATAATAAGAACCTGACCCGGCCGGATACGGCTGGGTTCACTGAGCGTATTGCGGTTGGCTTCAAAAATCACGGTCCAGAGCGAAGCCTGGCCGTAGAAGCGCTGGGCAATGGCCGAGAGTGAATCGCCGGCTTGAACCGTGTACTTTTGCGGCTCGGGCTGCGGAGCCGGGGGTGAGGGCAAAAAGCGCAGATTTTTTTCAACCAGGCCATCGAGCCTCGTCCGGGCGGCGGCGGGTTCGCCCGCCCCCCGCCCGACCAGGAGCGAGCCCCCCGCGCGCAGCCGGGCCAACTGCGACTCGCTGATATCATCCGGGTCTCCGACGGCAGTCACATATTTCCAGCGCCCCACCGCCGCATCAGCCGCAAAGCTGACGTCAGGTTCAAACTTCCAAATGTAGGCCATCGCCGCATCAAAGTACTTGTCGGTGTCCGGCAAAAGAACCACGTGTTCACCGGGTTTAACTACGGGCTGAGGATCGACAGGCGGCGGCGCTTGGTCCAACTCTTTAAGTTTAGCTCGGAGTTGGGCCGGATCCAAGTTGTAGCCGGGGCAGGTTGTGCCATTGCCCCGCAGCTCGCGATGGCCCCGCACATTTTCAACCGGGATGTTGTACTTTTTCCGCAAGTTTTGGATGAGCGCCAGCAGCGACTCCGTCTGAGCCGCGGTGGGGCTAGTATATTGGTTGGGAATGCGCTGCGTGTTGCCCCCGGAGTCTTGGTAGGTCCGGTTATCGCTAAACCAGCCGGACAGGCAGATCGCCAAATAGTGATTGTTCCAGTACTGGCCGTATTCCAGCGCTTCGGAGTTGTCTGCATCCTTGAAGCCGGCGTGGTAGGCGGCGATTTTATCGTCGAGGGCATACTCGATCACACCGCTGCCGGTGATGACATAGTTGTAGCCGCCATGGTTCCACCCTCGCACATTAACGTGGTAGTTAAAAAAGCTGGTCGCATCGCCGGTAGGAGCGCCGGTGCTAAAGTTAACAGTAGCGGAGTGATGCACTGCTATCCCCCGGATTTCGCCCTCGCGCTGCCAATCTTTATAAGTCTGGTAGTTTGGCATCTGGGCCCGAACGTCTTTGATTACTGGTTCCATAATTATAATTATCCCCTCTGATTAGAAAGCGACGTATGGCAAATGATACCGCATCTCAGTCAAGATCGGCAACTTTGCCTCTAGAATATGTCAAGAGAAGGGAAAAGATGATAGGGAGAACTTTACAAAAACGTGGCAATCTCAGCCAGCGACTTTTTGGAAATCGCCGGTACTTGCACATCTTCCGCCGGATAACCCGTGACTAAAATCAAGAAGGGACGCTCGTTGGCCGGACGTTGGAGAATGGAGTTCAAAAAGTTCATCGGGCTGGGCGTATGGGTTAAGGTGGCCAGGCCGGCCTGGTGCAGCGCCGTAATCAGCACCCCTGTGGCAATACCGACCGACTCGCTGACATAATAATGTTTGATTTTGCTGCCATCGGGCTTGAGGCTGTAATTCTGGGCAAAGATAACGATGAGATAGGGGGCAATTTCGAGAAACGGCTTGTGTTCATCCGTACCGAGGGGAGCCAGCGCTTCAAGCCAGGGCTCGGGGGCCCGACCGTGATAAAAAGCTCGCTCTTCGATCTCGGCAGCTTCTCGAATCTGCCGCTTAAGGTCGGGGTTCTGAACTACGACAAAGTGCCAGGGCTGCTGGTTGGCGCCGTTGGGCGCGGTCCCCGCAGCCCGTACACAGTCTTCGATAATCTCGGGGGGCACCGCTCGATCTGAGAAGGCCCGCACGCTGCGACGCCGCCGCATTGTGGCGTAGAACTCGGCGGCGCGCCGCTTCATCTCTTCAAGCGGGTATTCGCGATAATCGTCGTAGGGAAGAGGCATGGAGGAAGTCACCCTCGGGCAGGGATTTAGTCAGTCGCAACTTCAAATTTACCGGGCAGCGGGCCACTGGTCAGGAAGATCTCTAGATCAGACAAGCCTAACCCTGTGCCGCTGCCCAGGCTGGGCATAATTTCCAGGGTGCCATCCGTCCAGCTATAGAGTTTTGAGCAGTTGATCACCTGCCCATCAATGACCAGGCAGATAAATCTATCGGCTTGGTTGGCAAAAAAAGTCTCAATTCGCGGGGTTGCTTCCGGCTTCGGCGTGATCCGGTAAAAAATTTGACCCGATTCCGGCAGGACGACGGAGACGATTTCCTGACCGGTGAACAGCGTCCGGAAACGGTCGGAGGTGGTCGGTTCGATGGCTGTTTCTACAAATTGGCCGATCGGGGCGTTATACCCACCGTCAATGAACTCGATCCGGCCGGCATGGCTAATGATGTCTTGAATATAATGAAAATTTTCGTGCTCATTCAATCGAACTTCGAGCTGGCCCTCGGCGACCGTCACATCGTACCAACTGTTGGGCTGTAGGTGCTCAAGCCGGTTGGCCACCACCTGTTGGGCCTTAAGCAGTTGATCCGTCGATACCGACCGCTTTTCCGGCCTGAGGATAATTTGCAGGCCCGGATTTTCGATAGCCACTGGAGCCGCCAGGGACAGTTCGGCTACGACTCTAACGCCGATCGTCAGCCATAAAGCGACTAAGGCGAGGGCCAGGGTGAGAACAAGAGCGACCTGTTTTTTCATAGCGCTGCTTCGTCCTTTCTCCATGGCCCATTATACGCAAAATCGCGTAGCATTTCAATAGGCGAGTAAGCAACATCGCTTAATCGTAGGGTAAGAGTGCAAAAAAACGGACCTGTTTTGCTCAATTAGGAAATTAATTGCAATTTTGGTAAGCTTAATGGCTTACTTGTTCGGGTTGATGGTAAGCCATTAAGCTTACGCCTATCCGTGATTGGACTTAGGATTTATCCTTAAAGGACTCAAGAGGGAGTGTCTTCGCCGCCTTGGCTGGACCGCACATAAGCCCGGCCCCAAGCTTCAATTCGCTCTCGTTGGCTGAAACCGAGAAGAAGCACTGCGCCAAGCGCGGCCACCACCAGCGCGATCCAGGTGAGCGGTAAGTCGGTCACCTGATCGCCGAGCCAGACGATCAACACGGTGAAGGGCCCCCGGCTTAGCAGGATGGCCAGGGCGAAGCGGCTCAGCGAAATGCGGCTCAGACCGGCGAAAAAGTAAGGGAGGTCACCCAGGGGAATGAGCAAGATGACCCACCAGGTCCAAAACGAGTCGATATGGGCAATCCGGCCCCACTGCTCCAGAGTCTCGCTTCCCAATCGATTGGCCAGCCAGGGCCGACCCAACCGGCGCCCCAGCCAGGCCGCCAGGGTACCCCCAACGACCATGCCCCCGACGGTGTACACTGAGCCGGGCACCAGGCCAAACAGCAACCCGCCCAGCACCTGCACCGGATAGCCGGGGATCGGGGCCACCACAATCTGAGCCACATTCAGCAAGAAAAAGGCCAAAGGCGCCAGGGGGCCCAAATCTTCAATCCACCGCCGCACGGCCGCCGTATCTTCAGCCACGTGAGAAAGTGGGGCCCACAGCGCCGCCAGAAGACCGGCCACGGCTAAGCCGGCGATCCAGGGTAACCAGTTTTGGTGTTTGAGTTTATCGAACAACTGACTCGCCAAATTAATATCTCGTTAGGGCTGATGCAGGAAGTGGGTTACCGTCAAAAAGCGACGCAGGCCGATCGCTTCGGCTAATCCTTGCGAGGCAATATTTTGCTCGAAGATTTGATAGCGGGGGATGCAGTTATCTACCAGCAGTTGGTCCAGCGCGGCCACGACCACCTGGGTGGCCAGTCCCCGGGCCCGATAGCCGGGTTGAGTATAGACTGCCCCGATCTCCCAGATATTGTCATAGTTCTGATAAACCAAACAGGTCGAAACCGGCTCGGCCAGATCATAGATGGTACACGAGAAGGCGCGCCGGGCCGCAAAGTGGCTTTGCACGAAGATGGGGTCATAACCATTGTAGCTGTAAAGCGGCAGCAACCTGGCATCCAGTCTCGGCGAGACGACCACGTCGTCGCCGGCCTGGTAGGTTGCCCCCGGCGAACTGGTATAAGAGTGAAACGCGCCGACTCGCTCCAGCTTGAACCGTTCCATAGCCGCGGCCTGGACGAGACTATCGATAAACTTAAAAACCACGGGTACGTGGCTCGGCACATGGTCGAGGATCTGTCGGCTCACCGCCAGATCATTCGCGGCCGGGAGGGCGAGGTACTGGGAACCTGGATAGGTCTGCAAATCGTACGGAGAGATCACCGTGGGTAGCAGCAAAAGCACGCCCTCCACCTCACCGTGGGCGATGTAAAAGGTTTCAATATCGTGGGGATAGGTCATCAGCGTCTTGAGATGAATGATATGTTTCAACGGATCGCGGTTGAGATAGTTTTGTACTTTGCGGATATTGTTGGCTCTAAACATTAGTCTGCCGTGATGATCTAAACGCGATAGTCTTCTTCTCACCCACCAGCGGCTGTCTGGGCGGCGCTCACCGCCGCTTGAATCTCAGCCTCATACCCCTCGCTCAACTGCCGGGTCACGGGCCCATAGGTTCCCGCTCCAATGATCCGCCCGTCAACCTCCACCACCGGGGTCAGCCCGCCGAAGGTCCCGGTCACAAAAGCCTCATCAGCGTCGTAGACATCGGTCAGGGAGAAGTTCTTTTCAAAGACCGACCGGCCTTGCTTCCAGCCCACCTGAAGAACCTTACCGCGAGTGATGCCGTTCATACAGTACTGTCCGGTCGAGGTCCAGACTTCGCCGCGGCGGACGATGAAGAAGTTGGTGGCATTGCAAGTACTGACGAAGCCGTGAATATCGAGCATCAAGGCCTCATCAGCCCCCGCCTGGAGGGCCTGAACCAGGGCGATGACCTCGTGCAGTTTGCTGTGGCAGTTAAGGCGCGGATCAAGGTAATCGGGGGAGCCGCGCCGCACCGTTGAGGTAAAGAGCTTGATCCCGCGGGCCTTGCCGGCCGGATCGGCCTGCTTATGCTCGGCGATAATTACCACTGTTGGCCCGCCGATGGCCAGCCGCGGGTCTTGCGAGGGCGTCTTCTTGACGCCGCGGGTAAACATAAAGCGGACGTGGACGTTGGAGTGCATCTGGTTAGCGGCGACGACCTGCTGCAAAGCGGCTGTGATCTCGGACCGGCTCATGCCCAGGTCTAGACCGATGGCCCTGGCGCCTTGAAACAATCGGTCCAGATGCTCATCGAGAAAGACCAGCACCCCGTTATGCAGCCGGACCGCCTCCCAAACGCCATCGCCGACTAAAAAGCCGCTGTCAAAAACGGAAATCTTGGCTTCGGCCCGGGGGACGAGTTGGCCGTTGATGTAAATCAAAATCTGCTCATTGCGCGGATCAGGCAGGGCGTTGTGGGTACCGTGAATCATTGGCGTCTCCTTGCGACGATTATACAGGATCTTTGGTCAAAGGTTGAATTTGGGCAGGCAGTTCAGGTTAGGGAGAGATGGCTGGAGTAGCGAAGCATGGAAGAGGGGAGGATGGGAAGGTAGGCTGAGGCCTTGTCGATTTCATGGTCCTCTGTTTGCGTCCTCTAGCCAGAGCGGTTACGATCAAGTCAGCGAAAAATATTAACGAAGTTGAATCGTGCTCATCATTGACTACAGTCCCACCGCATTTCCTGCTACCTATCCTCAACTGGCCGCGCCCGGCGAGTTGCGCTGCCTGTGGTCGGATCTGGTTTGGGCCGGCTTGACCGTCGGCCGGCGCAGCCTGCGCCACGTTATCCGGCCCGAAACCTACGCCTACTTTGAGCTGGTCTACCGCAGCACCTTGCTCTACACCCACCTGCAGGCCGCCGACTACCGGCCCGGTCTGTGGGGACCGCTCGACACCCATCTGCGCCAGTCGGACGTCTACCAGGCGCTCGATCCCGGCGAAAAAGCGTCCATCTCCTATTTTATCGGTTTGAGCCTGGCCAAGCTCTTTGCCGAGCGACTGCTGCAGACGCCCTGGCTCAATCACCTCGATACTTACCAGCCAGCTCCGGCGACAGCCTCAGTCACCCCACCCGATCTGGTCGGCCTGGACCGGCAAGGCAACTGGGTGGTCCTGGAGGTGCGTGGGCGCAGTAACTGGCTGAGCCGGCAGGCTATTCAGCGAGCTAAGTCACGCGCGCAGCGGCTGGGCCAGATCGGTGGGCGCAAGCCGGGTTTATGGGTTGGCTTTGCCGGCTATTTCACCAGCATTAGCAAAACCCTCAAGGTTTATCTGGAAGACCCGCCCAGCGATGGCCAGGCAACCCTCGAGCTGCAGCCGGAAACTTTCTTGAGGAGCTACTATCGCCTCATACTTGATCTGCTGAGCGGCGATTATGGCCCCAAACCCTTCGTCGAAAGCTACGGCGGCCGCACCTACCGGGTTAAACCGATCGTCGAAGCCGATCTGCGGATTGGCCTGGACGAGCAGATCCTGGAGTGGCTGCAAACCAACCGCAAGCTGGGTTTGTACCGGCTGGCGGGCCTTACGCCGCCTCCATCGCCGGCCCCGACCGAAGCCCCCGAACCCATCACCATCGGTCACGACGGCATCCTGGTTGAATTAGGCGAGCGCTGGCGCGACACGCGCATGCATCTCTCGCCAACAGCGCGGTGAGGGACAGCGATGAAAGATTTGATCCTGATCGTGGACGATGAACCCAACATTATCGAATTGGGCCGGCTCTACCTGGAAAATGCTGGCTTTCAAGTTGAGGCCGCCAGCGACGGGCTGGCGGCCATGGAACTGTTCCAGCGGTTGAAGCCGGCCTTGATCGTGCTCGATCTAATGCTGCCGGAGCTGGACGGGTGGGAAGTCTGCAAGCGGATTCGGGCCACCAGCCAGACGCCGATCATTATGCTGACCGCCCGCGATGATGATATCGATAAGATCGTGGGCCTGGAACTGGGCGCGGACGACTACATGACCAAACCCTACAATCCGCGCGAGTTGGTGGCGCGGGTCAAAGCCGTGCTGCGGCGCGGTCATTTTAAGCCGCAGTTCCAGACCCAGCCGGAGGTTGCCCTGTTGCAGGCCGGCCCTCTGCTCATCGATCCGGCCCGGCGCGAAGCCAGGCTGGGCGAGCGAAGGCTCGACCTGCGCACCAAAGAGTTTGACCTGCTTCAAGTTTTTGTCGAGAATCAAGGGCTGGCTTTGAGCCGCGATAAACTGCTCGATCTGGCCTGGGGTTTTGAGTTCTACGGCGAGACCCGGACCGTGGACGTCCACGTCGCCCACCTCCGTGAACGCCTAAAAGGCGACGACCGGGTGCAGATAGAGACCGTCTGGGGCGTCGGCTACAAGCTGGTGGTGGAGGGATGAGTCTCAGCAGCCGGCTGGCCATCTCCTACGCCCTCATTATTTTGATTACCCTTTTTTTGGCTTTCTTTACCCTGATTGTGGCCTCCCGGCCGATCCAGAACCGGGTGGCCCAGGCTCAGCTCCGGGTCGTGGCCGGGACAGCCGCGACTCAACTCAATCGCCTGGTCCGGCTGCGCGGCTCCCAAGCTGAGCTCATCGACCGGGTAAACAGTGCCGCTACGGGCGACGTCCGGCTGCTGTTGACCGATGCGCAAGGTCTGACCCTGGCCGATAGCGGGAGCAGTTGGATCGGCCAGCCGCTGGCCATTGGCGAGGGTGATCCCCAAGGCCAAAGTCTGGCGGGCAATTTCAGAGACCCGGATCGCAACCTGGCGATGTACGCGGCAGAAGCCCTCGGGGCTAGTAACCAGACCGCCGGCTATGTGGTTGCCGTCAGACCCCGCGCCCCGCTCTTCCCAAACGTAATCCGCGATTTAGCGCAGGGATTTATGCTGGCCGGGTTGGTGGCCTTGCTAATCTCGCTGCTGGTGGGGGTGGTCTTGGCCCGGACGATCGCGCTGCCGCTGCAGCGAATTGCCCAGGCCGCCGGAGCGGTCGCCACGGGTGATTACCGGCAGCGAGTGCCGGTCCGGGGGCCCCCCGAGATCCGGCGCGTCAGCGACAGCTTCAATACCATGGCCGATCGCGTGCAGGCCAGCCAACAGACCATGCGCGACTTTGTCTCCAACGTCTCGCACGAACTCAAGACCCCGCTTACCTCCATCCAGGGCTTTGCCCAGGCTCTAGCCGAAGGTGAAGCCCCCGACGAGGCCAGCCGCCAACGAGCCGCCGGCATCATCTTCGAGGAAGCCGCGCGGATGCGGCGCCTGGTCGAAGCCCTGCTCGACCTGGCCCGGATCGAGTCCGGCCAGATTGTCATGCAGCAAACCCCGCTGGACGTGGGCCAGATTTTACAAAGCACGGTTGAACGGCTACTGCCGCAGGCGGCCAAAAAAGATATTCAGATTTCTCAAACGTGGGACAGACTGCCCTCGGTGATCGGCGACGGTGACCGTCTGGCGCAGGTCTTCACCAACCTGCTGGACAACGCCCTGCGCCACACGCCGGCCGGGGGCCGGGTGACGATTGTGGCCGTGGCGCTCGAGCCTGCGCCGGCCAAAGCGGCAACTATGCCGGGCCCGTCTCACCGTTCCAACAGCGCGGTCCCCCCGACCTCGCGCATCGAAATCCGCCTCAGTGATACCGGTCTGGGCATTCCGCCAGGCGACTTGCCGCGCATTTTCGAACGATTTTATCAGGTCGATAAAAGTCGGAAGCGGACTAGTGGGGCCGGGCTGGGGTTAGCGATCATCAAGGAGATTGTTGAGGCGCATCAGGGCACTATTAGCGCGGAGAGCACGGAGGGGTACGGAACCACCTTTGTCATCAAGCTACCGGTGGCCGATTAAGACCGGACCAGCTTACTCAGCCAGGCCAAACTCGAGCTCGATCTGGCCGAAGCGGAGCTTATCACCTTGCTGGATAAGCTTGGACTGGTTGGGGAACAACTTCTGGCCGTTGAGAAAGGTACCGTTGGTACTCCCCAAATCCTGCACATACCACTGCTCACCTCGACGGAAGATGGTGGCGTGCCGGCGGGATACCCCGGCTTGGGTGCCACCGTGCGGGGTCAGGTTGATATCGGGTACCGTATCTTTATGAGCCCGACCCACCAGCAGTTCCGGTTGGTACTTGGGACTAATCTCCTGGCCACTGGCGGTCAACTTGAGAAACACTTTCGGTTCCTTTAGCTGGTCGCTGTGAATCACCGAAGTTGAAATCGGGGCCCGGCGAGGGGCAGTTAGCCCGCGGCTCAAGGTGTTGCGAGCTTCGATTAGCACCTCGGAGAACTCGGTCATCGTTTGGTAACGATCTTCCGGGTTTTGGGCCAGGGCTTTGTTGACGATGGGCACAAAGAGCTGGGGAATTTCGGGATCGATCTCGAGCAGCGGCTTGGGCGGCTCGGTCAGCCGAGCCATCAAGAAATCAAACGAAGTCTCCCCCTCAAACGGCAACTGGCCCGACAATAGTTCGTACAAGACAATGGCCAGCGAGTAGATATCGATGCGGGTATCAACCTCGCCCTCTTGAATCTGTTCCGGGGCGGCGTAGGCCATCGTCCCCAACACTTGCCCCGGCATGGTTAAGTTAGGCCGGTTGGTGCGTTCCATTTTGGCCAGGCCAAAATCGGCCAACAGCGGCCAATCTTCTTGAGGCATCAAGATGTTAGCCGGTTTAATATCGCGGTGAATGATGTTGTTCTGGTGCGCAAAAGCCAGAGCCTGTGAAACCGGAATGACGATGGTTAGGGCTTGGTCCCAGGTAAAGCGCTTGCCCGCATCGATGCGGTCCTTGAGCGAGCCGCCGGGGACGAATTCCATAATAATGTAGGCATAGCCGTCTTCTTCGCCATAACCGTAGATCGTTAAAATGTTACGATGCCGCAACGCGGCAATGGCCTGGGCTTCCTGCCGGAAGCGCTCCAGGACCGTCTCTTCGGTCTCTCCGCCGGTAGCGTGGATGGAGATGACTTTGACGGCAACCCAGCGAGCTAAGCGCTCATCAAAACCTTTATAAATGCTGGCTACGCCGCCAGCCCCAATCTGTGCTTTTAATTCATAGCCGCCAAAGCGGCGGCCAATCAGCTCATCACCCATACCACTCTTCCTACCGCAAAGATAAGAGCATTATATCACAGAGGCAAGCTTTCAACCAACAAGAAAAATTACCTATTCAACGAAGTCGGATTTAAGGAGGCGAATTAGAAATTAAGACAGGAAAGCTTATAATACGCGTGTGAGCGAGAATCGACAGAACTCCATTGAGTTGCACCGCCGGCTCGGTCGTCACTTAGCCCTCTTCCTCTTCCTCTTGGCGGTTTATCTACTGACGTACACGCCCCAGATCAACTCCAGCGACGGCCTGGCTATGTTCGCCACCGCCGAAAGTCTGGTGCGCCGCAGGGCGCTGGATATCGAGCAGATCCGCTGGCTGGATTTACAGCAGGGCACCTTTGGGCTCGATGGCTTGCTCTACTCGCGGAAAGGTATTGGCGTGCCGCTAGGGCTGTTACCCCTGGTCTGGCTCGGCATCAACTTGCCGGGGATCGGGCCAGTCGGGGCCAGTCTGCTGTTTAATGCTCTGGTTACGGCGTTGACGGCTGTCCTCCTCTCGGCTTATGTCCAGCGTCTGGGCTATCCTTATCGGGTGGGGCTCCTCGTCGCTCTAACCTTCGGCCTTGCCACTCTGGCCTGGCCTTACGCCAAATCTCTCTTCAGCGATCCTTTCTCAGGCCTGCTGCTGCTGGCCGCCGCCTATCTCTTACTCCGCTTCCACGCCACCGCCAAGATCCCAATCACCCCGACTCAAGAAAGCGCCTCCAACTCTCCAACCCTCCAACCCTCCAACCCTCCAATCCTCCAATCCTCCAACCCTCACTTTTCCACCCTTCCAACCTTCCACCCCTTCGACTTCGCTCAGGGCAAGCCTTCCAGCCTTCCAGCCATCCTCCCCGCTCTAGCCGGCCTGCTCCTGGCCTGGAACCTCGCCACCCGCTACGCCGAGGCCTTGTTCATCCCGGTCTACGGCCTGCTGCTGGTCTGGACTCTCCGCCGGCAACGGCTCGCGACGCCAGCAGCCCTCTGGTCGTGGCCCCGTCAGGTCTGGCTGCCGCTCTTCGCCTTTGTGCTGCCGCTGGCTGTAGCCGGTTACGGCCTCATCCAGTTCAACCTCTCTCGCTACGGCGCCCCCCTCAACACCGGCTACCTGCCCAACGAGACCTTTAGCGCCACCTGGTGGGACGGCCTGACCGGCCAGCTCGTTAGTCCCGGCCGCGGCCTGCTGCTCTACTGCCCGATCTTGTTGCTCAGCCTGGGCGGCGCCATCGCGTACACCCGCCGCTTTCGAGCGGAAGGGCTGCTGGCCTTGGCGGTCATTCTGATCCACCTGTTGCTCTACGGCAAGTGGTTTATGTGGCACGGCGGCTATGCCTGGGGACCGCGCTTTTTGATTCCGACTCTGCCCTTTTGGGCGCTCTACTTGAGCCCGATTATGGCCCACGCCTTTCCCAATGAGGCTGAAGTCGCCGAAGCGGGACCCGACGTCCAACCCGACCGGCCTGCTCTGGCCGATCTGCTCACTTCGCCGGCGATGGTACGCCTGGCGGTGGTCAGCCTTTTTGCCCTGAGCCTTATCCCTCAAATCCAAACCGTTTTGCTTGACTTTGCCCCTTTCCAAAATAGTCTGCTCGATACGGGGCTGCCCCTCTTTGATCGCAAGACTTTCTTTGATCCGCAGTACGCGCCCCTCTTCACGGCCTGGCCCACCATCACCGCCGCGACTCTCGATCTGGCCTGGGCTTGGCAAGGTAACTTCAATGGGCCACTCTTAGCGGTGTTGGGGCTTAACTTGATCGGGGCCGCTGTTTTTCTCCTCAGGCAGTCCTCCAGCCCTTCAACTCTCCCACTCTCCCACCCTCCCACCCTGCGGCCGGCCTTTTTGCCTCTCTTGCTCACCCTGATCGCCGGCGCCTATCTGCTCGGCCACGTCCATACCTTACCCCCGGCGCCTCTGCGAAACGCGGTCGAAGCCCTCAACCAGCGGGTTCGACCCGAGGATGCCATTATCACCAACCAGCCCGAACTTGCTGAAGCCTTTGCCGAACTATACGAAGGACAAGCGGCGGTGCTCGGTCTTAACAGTGGCGGACCGCCCCTCCCGGCCAGTCTCGAGCGCCGGCTCGAACAGATTAAAGCCCGGCATCGCCACATCTGGTGGCTGCCGAGTGGCCTGGCGCCGGGGGAGAGCGCCGTGGAGCAGGTTCTGGCCGCGGACGGATTCCGGGCCGTCAACGATAACTATGATGGCCAACGCCTGGTAGGGTTCGCTTATTTGGCGGAAGAGGCCACTCCCATTCCAGTCGGTACTACCTTTGGCCAGCAAATCATCCTCAGTCAACTGGTCTATCCCCCTGAAATTGAGCCCGGCTCGGCCTTGCCGCTTGAGTTGCGCTGGCAGGCCGTCAGCGCTCCAGCCAGCGATTATCATGTCTTCATCCACCTCATCGATCAAACCGGTCAGGTCGCGGCTCAGGTGGATGGCCAGCCCGGGCTGTGGGGCCGGCCGACCAGCGGTTGGCGGGTGGGCGAGACCGTCATCGACCGGCACGGACTGTGGGTGCCTGATCTCCCGCCCGGCAGCTACCGGCTGCGAATCGGCCTTTACGAGCCAAACACCAGCCAGCGGCTGCTCAGACCCGATGGCCGCGACGCGGTTGAGACCCTCGTAGAGCTGACCGGTAATAAATTGAACAACTAAGTCAGTAATGGTAAACTGGTAGCAAATTTGCAATCGAGAGAGAAAGGCTATGACCATCCGCAAATTTGAGTTTGATCTTGACGACGATCTCTTCCAGGCGGCCCAAGACCGGGCTGAAAGCGAAAACAAAAGCCTGACCGAGGTCATAGTGGCCCTGGTGAGCGGCTATGCCAGAGGTCAAAGCCTCGGCTTATCCGTTTACACCGTCCAACGCGGCGACTCACTGGCCCGCATTGCCCGGCAGTTCTACGGTGACCCGCACCAGTATCCGGTGATCCAAGAGGCCAACAATTTATCCGATCCGGGCCGCATCTGGATTGGTCAGGTGCTGGTCATCCCGGCCCTTGAAGGCGGTACCCCGCCAGCCCCGCCCGCGCCCCCGGAACCGCCTATTCCCTCCCCCACTCCGGAGCCACCGCCGCCGCCTGCTCCCCCTATCCCACCGCCACCCACCCCACCGAGTCCCGAACCGCCGCCCGCGCCCCCGGAGCCGCCTGTCCAACCGCCGATTCCGCAGCCTACCCCACCGCCTCCGCCGGGGCCGCCGCCTCAATTCGATCCCTGTGCTCCGATTCCCAGCGAGCAGTATGCGACCTTGCCCATTGTGGGCCGACCCACCGACCGTCCCCCGGACAAGCACGCTGATCTTAACCTGGCCTTACGCGGCTACAGCAAAATTAATGCCGCCCTCACCCTGATCGATTTGAGCGGCCCAACCGACCATCAGGCGCCCAAGCTTAACGGTCTTTTCGCCGACCGGCACGTGCCGCCACTGGCTAACGTCTACCGCGTTAATAGTTGGAACTGGAGTCCGCCCCCCAATCCCGGCACGCGCGGCGCCCCCATTACCGATTTTGAGGTGACGCTGGCCGGCTTCAAAGTCAAACCCGGTGAGACTATCCACGTCCCCGAAGCCGATTACGATATTGGCCAACGGTATCAGGCCTTGGTTCTGTACGCCAGCCCGGAGCGAATTACGCTCAACTACACCGGTGAAGACTCCGTGGCTTTTGGCTATGCGGTGCACATTGAAGGCCTCTGCGTTGAGCCGGGGCTTCAGGCTCTTTACAACAGCGCCAACGCCGACAGCCGGCGAAAGTTACCCGCTGTCCGGGCCGGTCAAGCCATTGGCCGGGCCATTGCGGATGAGATCAGGGTTTCGGTCCGGGATAAAGGCTCGTTTATGGACCCCCGGGTTCGCAAAGATTGGTGGAAGCTGTAACATCTGACCAAAAGCAGAGAGGAGATAAGACTGGATATAAGCCAAAACGAAAAAATTTGAGACAGTGGGATGCAGAAATATTTGGCTGATCCCAAATTAGACAAAAAGCAACAGAAATCTGGAAGCTAGACCATTTCTTACCTCTAAACTTTAATTCTGACACGGAGAAAACAATGACTCTCAAGACACCCAACTGGTTTGCCTTTTTAGCCTTTTCTGCGCTTCTCCTCCTGGTTGCGGCTGCCTGCAGCGGCCAAAACCAAAGCTCTGCGCCACCGTCAGAGCAAAATCAGCCCCCGGCCGAGGCCGCCACGCCAACCTCGTTAGCCGCCACAGGAGAGGTCAGCGTCCCGGCCGAAACGAACGGCTCGCCTCCGGCTGTGACCAGCGTCGGGCAGGCCGCCGCGCTCATTGATCTGCGCGATCTCCCTCAGCCTGAGGGGATCACCCCTCTGGGGCCGGCCGAAGTTGGCTCTCTAAACTATCAGGTTCCGCTTACCGTAGCCGAGGTCGTTGATTTTTATCGTTCGCTGCTGACCGACCAGAATTGGCAGGAACTCAGCGACCAAGGTTATAGCGATGAGGTCAATGCCTTGCTCTATTTTACTCAAGCTGACTTCAAGCTTAGTTTATCGGCCAGCCAGATGAGCGAAGGCACCACGATGGTCTCCTTGCTGAATCACGGCAATATCGATCTTAAGACCCTGCCCCAGACCACCGATGCCCAAGACGAGAGTGCTTTCCCCAACATATTAATCTATTTCAGTCCAACAGCGCTCAGCGACGTGGTTGCTTTCACGCGCCAGGCCTTAGCCGACCAGGGCTGGCATGAGTACACACCGCCGGGCACCGCGTTGGCCACCGACGCCGACTCTCAGACCCTGACTTTTATTCAAAATGGTCTGGAGCTTACCGCCTTCATTACTATCGCTCCAGCCCAAGATGGCCAAAGCTCAGTTCAGTATAGTACCGTCCTGCTGCCGATGGATCTCCCGCTTACGGCGGATGCCAGCGGCCTTGAGTTCGACAAGCTAGAGCCTTATCTCAGCTACAACGGCGAAGAGGGTCTAGAGTCCCTGGTTGATTTCTTTCGCCAGACCATGAGCGACACCGGCTGGACGGAGTTGCCGGACAGCGCTTCTATCACCGAGAACGGGGCCACGCTCGCGTTTGCCCACGAAGGGGAACAAATGGCGCTTTTAGTCGAGGTGCTTCCCACGGAGGATAACCAGACTGCGGTCACTCTCCGAGCCTTTGACTCAATGAGCTTGGACGAGGCGGTGGCCAACGCCGAACCTACGACCGAGCCTACCACCGAGGAAGCCGGCGCCTCTCAAGAAATCGGCCCCAGCGGGGCTGTGGTCGACAACTTGCTGCCTGATGACGCTCAAGAGGTGGCTATTGAAGCCACTGACCTTAGTTTCTCCAGCCCGTCCCCAGTGGAGACGCTGGTAGATTTCTACCGGGAGACGCTGGCGGCAGACGGGTGGCAGGAAGACACGGATTTTGCCCAGGTTGACGAAACCTTTGCCTATGTAGAATTTACCCGGGCGGATGAAGCCGTCGCGCTGACGGTCGTCAATTTGATTAGCGCTCGCGAGGTTAGCCTTGATTTGAGCCAGGCACCGTCCCTGCTGCCGGCCGGGAACGAGGCTGAGGAAGTCAGCACCGGTTCGCCAACCAATGATGAAGCCTCGCCTTATACCGTTAACGACTGGCCTACACCACCCGAAGCGACCGAGGTCAGTCTATCCGGAGATATCCTCAAGTACAGTATCGCCTGGGATCTGCCAACCCTGGCTGAATTCTATCGTCCCACCTTTGAACTGATGGAACTGGACACCGGTTGCCTGGACAGTGTGGCGGAAGAAGAGTATACCTCGATCTCTTGTAGTCAAAGCAATGGCGATCTTTCCCTCAACTTTTTTGCCTTTGAAGGGTTTGACCAGACTGAGGTGGAAATTGATTTCACCAACTCTGCCGTTGAAGCCTCAACGCCGGGTGACGAAGCTGGCGACGAAACGGAAGGGCTAACCGCCGTCGATCAAGATGGCTTGCCTTTGCCCAGTGATCACACCGGCTACTCTTCCGAAAATAGCACCTTCCGGCGCGGGCTGATCTTCACTTCTCCCTCGGATTTGAAGACCTTAAGTGATTTCTTCCAAGCCGAGTTACCGGCTCGGGGCTATGAAGGGATTGAGACATCTGAAGATGTTTCCGATGCGGGCTGGACCTTTACAGGTCCGGACGGCAATCTGATCTTAACCCTGACTTCATCCGGCGATGAAACTGAGGGCAGCCTGATCATCAAGAACGCCACGGCCGCCGCTGAGGCCGGCATCCTGCCGCCGACCGGTCAAGCCCGGATTTACCTGGTCAATTTGTCCGACCAGGCCTTGACTGTGTTGCTTAACGACCAGACTTTCGAGGTGCCGGCCGGGGCTGGCACCGAGTCGCCTGACGACGCGCCCATGATAGATCTTAGCCCGAACAAGACTTACAAAGTTACAACGAAAGCCGGCGGTAGCTCGGTGACCGACGAGGTTACTGTCGGCGAGGATGAAGTTTGGTCGCTGCTGCTCGATGTGCAGGGGGCTCTGCCCTTGCAGATGTACTAGCCAAGGATCATGACGTCACCCACACCCCTCCCTCCAACCGATGAGTCGGCCTCTCAACCGCGCCCGACCCAGGCCGCGTTTGAGCCGGTTACCAAGCCAGAGACGTGGCGGAGCATCGGCTTTGGCTTCTTCTGCTTGCTGGCTATGGCTTTGGGGGGAGGGGCCTGGTTTGATCCAAGCTTAATCGAGACTCAAACCTTGGGCTCCTCTGGCCTCGGTGGCTTAGTAATTGTGTGCCTGCCCTTTGTATTTCCGATTTTTCTCCCCTTGGCCGGTTATTTCTGGTGGCTCGCCTGGCGTGACTGGCGGCAGAGCCGGGCCTTTGAGGCGGAAAAACAAGTGACCCAAGGCACCATTACCCACTTGTGGATTGACCCACCCCGCCCGCCGGGCCGGCACTACTACGTGGGTTATCGCTTTGGTGATGGACATTCGGCCTATCAAAAAGTACATGCCCTTACTTACAAACGGCTCACTGTCGGTGACCGGGTCACCGTTGAATACTCGCCTCCCAATCCGCACCATTCCCGGATCGATTTCAAGAAAAGTTCTCGGCGGCGAACCGAGCGTAAATCATAACCAAGCCATCTACCCCCTCACAGAGAGATAACGCCTAAAGTTTATTAATTGCGGACAGGCGCTAGACAAAAAAAGGCACAGCTTTTAAGAAGCTGTGCCTTTTTTTTGAGGTGGAGATGGCGAGAGTCGAACTCGCGTCCAAAGAAGCTGGCTGCAAACGTCTACGAGTGTAGGCGGACTTCAAGATTTTCATTTAGGCTTTGTTAGCCGCCAAAGGCCCCCTAAACTAGTCGATGAGTCTTAGCTGAAGCTTATCGACATTGCTTCAGAGCACTCCGGTTTAGTTGACGCCTATATCCCCCTCCCGGAGATAAGTGAGACATAGACGAGGCTCTACAGTGAGAGCCAGAGTTGCTCGTTACTTAGCTTACGCCGCGAGGGGCAAAGCGTTGTAGGAGCGACCGAAAGCAGGTACTTTTTCGGCAATTATTGTTTTGCCCAGTTTAACGAGTTAGAACAGCTCGACTCGCAGTTTACAACCCTCCACTCCCCTGTCGAAACCATTTCATCCCCTAGTTACTCTGATATTATAGCAGCAAACTGTTGAAATTCAATTAACAATATTCCTCCCCCTGCCTCAATCCTCAACTAAGCTTCGTATAGAACCTTGACATCAGCCCCAAAAGGGGTTATACTAAATTATGTCAATCGCACAAATGAGCGAATATTGCCAGTTGTTCGTGCATCCACTTTTGAGTTGAATATCTATAGAAAGGTAGGGATGTATGGCTGATAAAAATCAACTCCCGCTCTTCCCCCAACGAGGTGTCAAAGGTCAGTATGGTCCCCCTCTGGCCCAGATCAAGTCTATCGACTCAAACTCATCGCTGGCGGCTGCCGCCAGCGCTTATCACGACCATATGTTGCGCCAGGGCTTCTCCGAGCACACAGTCAAAGCCTTTGCCGGTGATTTGCGGTTGCTGCAAAAGTACTTTGGCCCCAATCACGTGGTCAGCAAGTTAGGGACCAAAGATTTAAACGATTTTTTGACCTGGCTGCTCCATTATCGGGGTGTACCTTGTAGCCCTAAATCCTACGGGCGGCGAGTGACTACCCTTAAGAACTTTTTTGGCTGGCTGGCCAGTACTAAGACTCTGGCGTTTGATCCGGCGGCACCGTTGGTTCACGCCCGGGCTAAAGCACCATTACCCTCGTTTCTCAAGGATGATGAGGTTGAGAAGCTGCTCGATGCGGCCGAGAAAAGGCTAAACGGCTCTAAGTCTGATCCGCGGCCTTACCTGCTGGCTCATCTTGTTTTGCAGACCGGCATCAAAAAGTCCGAGTGCGTTGGCCTGGCCCTGCGCGATATTGATCGCTCCGGGCCGGAACCCAGCATCCTTATCCGCTACAGCAACCCCCGCATGCAACACAAAGAGCGCAAGCTGAGCTTTGCCACGGAGCTGCTACCCGTCATGGACCAGTACCTGGAAAAGTACAAGCCCAACGAGAACCTGTTTGAGTGTACACCCCGTAACCTGGAGTATGTTTTGGCCGACATCTCGGAGGCGGCCGGGTTACCTAACCAGGTTTCCTTTGAGATGCTGCGTTGGACCTCAGCCGTGCGAGACTACCGGGATGGCATGGATCACGAGCATTTGCGCCAGAAGATGGGCTTGTCCAAGATCACCTGGCGGGAGACCGCCGAAAAGCTGGACAAACTGGCCGGCCCAGGTTTGTAGTAAGACACAAGGCTACCCCCAAACACCTCTCCCGCAGAGGTGTTTTTTTTCAAGGTTAAGGCTTAGAATTGTTTAGAACCGGTATTGGGGTTATATTCCTAAATTACAGGGTTCTATCTATAGTGGAGACAAAGAGGAGGCTTTTTTATGGACAACACCATCTTCCATGCCCTGGTCCTAAACCTGCACCAGCCAGCAGGTAATCTGGAGTACCTGCTGGAGCATGACGAATGGGACCTTAAGCAAATTCTATGGGCTCTTGACCGAATGCCACGAGCGCTATGGGACTATGAGGACCTGGCTCGAGTGCATCTGACCTTATCGGGGACGTTGCTGGAAACACTTTCTAATCCGGCCTTTCAGGATCGAGTCTACGGCATTGTCAAACTGGGTGAGCTACTTTGGCACTTACAGAATACTAAAGTCTTCGATATTTTAGGCACAGGCTATTATCACCCGGTTCTGCCTCTTACGCCCCAGGCCGATTGGGAAGCCCAACTGACGCGCTGGTTGGGGCTTGGCCGGCACCTTTTTTGGCGAGAAAACTTTTCGGGCTTCTGGCCGCCGGAAATGGGTTTCTGTATGGAGATGATCCCTTTGCTCAAGCGGTTGGGCTACCGCTATGTTTTGGTCGATGACTTTCATGTCGAGCCACTCGACTCGATGGAGTGGCACGAGATCCGTTATCGCCCTCACCTGGCCAGCTACGAGGGTCATGAAATCGTGGTCGTCGTGCGGGACCGCACCCTGTCTGATGCCCAAGAGTCAGGGATGGATTTTGGCTGGTTTGAACATGAACTGCACGAGCGCACCAAGTGGTGCGACTTTCCCCCGCTGGTGACTACCTGTACGGACGGCGACAACGGTGGCTGGTTCCGCAATACGCACCCTAAAGGCAACTTCTGGTACGTTTTTTACCAGGAGTTCATGGAACAGATCCGCAAAGGCTGGACGGTTTGTCGCCCAACCTTTATCAATGATTATCTCGACAATTATGGCGCCCACGGCTACGTCCATGTCCGGACGGGGGCCTGGAATACCGGCTGGCACAACGGCCTGGATTTTGTGCAGTGGACCGGCTCTGATATCCAAAAGGAGGGACTGCGCCGGGTCCAGCAAACCAGTGAGGCGCTGCACACCTTGTTCAAGCAAGTGGGGCCCGAGCCCAAAGAACCCCACATTCGCTATCAACTCGGTGAGGCCCACTGGCATTTGCTGCGGGCTGAAACAAGCTGCAACTTCTATTGGGGCGAAGATTGGGTTGAGCGGGCTCACCGGGACCTCGATGCCGTCTGGTTTAATATCGACGAGGTTCGCAAAAGGATTTAGGCTAGCGGCTCAGCATTCGACAAGCAAAAGGGATGGGTCTAGGCAACGAAACCCATCCTTTTCTTTTTAAGAGGTTTTAGCCAGAAGTCCGTAATTTAGCTATACTAGTAACCCACCCAAGGTTAAGAGGCGGTTATCTTTTTTGAATATACCAGAGGGTCTGTTAAAATTTAGCGTCACCGCCTGGCAGAAAGCGTTTGCCTCTGTTTCCAAGTGGGCACCTGATTTCTGCTAACCCATAGCCTGTGTAGAGTGTGAGGTTTACACTCAAAGGAGAGCCCATGTTCATCGTAATGATTGCTTCCGAGATGGCACCTGTGGCCAAAGTAGGTGGTCTGGGTGATGTTGTCTTTGGTTTGAGCAGAGAACTGGAAATAAGAGGTAATCCGGTTGAGGTCATTCTGCCCAAGTATGACTGTATGCGGTATGATCAGATCTGGGATCTACATGTCGATTACCATGATTTATTTGTCCCCTGGCATGGGGGGGCCATTCACTGCTCTGTTTGGCAAGGCATGGTTCATGGGCGAAACTGCTTCTTTATCGATCCCCACTCCAATGATAAGTTCTTCAATCGAGGCGGCTTCTATGGGTACCATGATGAAGCGACGCGCTTCGCCTTCTTTAGCAAAGCGGCCTTGGAGTATATGCTTCAAACAAATAAACGGCCGGAGATTATCCACGTTCACGATTGGCAAACCGGACTGGTACCCGTGCTCCTCAGCGAAGTGTATAAGTTTCATGGCATGCCCGATCAGCGCGTCTGCTACACCATCCACAACTTTAAACATCAAGGCATTACCGGTAGTCAGATCCTGGCCGCAACCGGTCTACACCGGCCGGAGTATTATTTTTCTCGTAACCAAATGGGCGATGATAACAACCCCCACGCTCTGAATTTAATGAAAGGGGGAATTGTCTACTCCAACTTTGTGACCACGGTGTCACCCCAGTACGCCTGGGAAGCGCGCCACACCGATCAGGGTTATGGCCTTGGGGCAACGCTGGAAATCCATCAAAATAAGTTTGGTGGCCTCCTTAACGGGGTCGATTATGATGTCTGGAACCCCGAGATTGATCCCTACATTCCCTACACCTACAACCCCGAGACCACCGATCACAAGTACGGCAATAAGAAAGCGCTTCGAGACCGGCTGTTACTCCGAGAGGACTACAAACCGATTATTTGCTATGTTGGCCGCCTCGATCCGCAAAAAGGCGTTCATCTGATTGAGCACGCCCTCTTCTACGCTTTGGAGTGCAGCGCTCAGTTTGTGTTACTGGGTTCCAGCCCTGAACCAAACATTAATGACCATTTCTGGCATCTCAAGAACTTCCTCAATGAAAATCCGGACTGTCATTTGGAGATCGGTTTTAACGAAGAGTTGTCTCACCTGATCTATGCCGGTTCGGATATGATTGTGGTGCCTAGCTTGTTTGAACCATGCGGCTTGACCCAGATGATTGGGCTGAAGTATGGTACAGTCCCCATTGTGCGCGGCATCGGCGGCTTGCTCAACACCGTGTTTGATCGCGATTATGATGGTCGCCCGCTAGAAGAGCGGAACGGCTATGTTTTCTACCAACCTGATTATCCAGCCATCGAGTCGGCTATGGATCGAGCGATCGGGTTGTGGTTTGACTATCCGGAAGAGTTCAAGAAACTTATGCTCAACGGGATGCGGTATGACTTCTCCTGGAATCACTCCGGGGCGGATTATCTAAACATTTATGAGTATATTCGTCACAAGTAAATCTGGGCCACGTTTTGGGCCCCATATGAGGGAAAGAAAAAATGACTGAATTGCAAGAATATATCAATGGAATACCCAATATTTCCGGCAATGAAGCCATGATTGAAGAGGCCATGCGCCAAGGTCGAAACAAAACCATTTTTCTGAATGAAAGCGGCATCGATTTTGGCCGCATTCGGAGCTGCTTTGCCATTGCCTTGCATATGCAGCAGCCACTCATTCCGGCCGGTGGAGATAATCTCCAAACCGCCGCCATTATTAGTAATCTGAAGTATATGATGGATCATCAGGGAATTGGTGATAACCACAACGCGCCTGTTTTCCAGTGGTGCTATAAGCGCATGGGGGATTTTATTCCTCAATTATTTAACGAAGGGAAGCAACCGCGGGTCATGTTGGAATACTCCGGGGTGCTGCTCCACGGCCTGCGGGATATGGGCTTAAATGACGTTATCGACAATTTAAAGCGAATCACTATGGACCCCAACTATCGCCGGGCCGTCGAGTGGCTGGGCTGCCCGTGGGGTCATGCCGTTGCGCCCTCAACGCCGGTCCAAGATTACCGGCTGCACGTTAAAGCCTGGCAGCACCACTTTGCCGGTATCTTTGGCTTAGAGGCGCTCAGCCGGGTGCGCGGTTTCTCGCCCTCGGAGATGGCGCTGCCAAACCATCCGGATGTGGCTTTTGAATTTGTCAAGACCTTGCGGGAGTGTGGCTACCAGTGGGTCCTGGTCCAAGAACACACAGTTGAGCGGCCTGAAAACGGCTGGGGACCGGAGCACAAGCATTTTCCGCATCTCCTCAAATGCACAAACTCGCACGGCGAAACCACCAGCATTATCGCGGTGATCAAAACTCAGGGCAGCGACACCAAGCTGGTGGCTCAAATGCAGCCTTACTACGAAGCCAAAGGACTCAACCGTTTTGAGATGGCCGGCCGCTCGGTGCCGCCGGTCGTCACTCAGATTGCTGATGGTGAAAACGGGGGGGTCATGATGAACGAGTTCCCGGACAAATATTTTGAAGCAGTGCGAGAGTCTTCCGGATCAGAAACCCCCATCGTCAACGTGAGTGAATACCTGGAGTACCTCTTTGCCACGGGCCTAACCGAGCAGGATTTACCGGTGTTGCAGCCGATCAAGCAAAAGCAAATCTGGGATCGAATGGCGCCCGGTGATGGCCCTGAAAAGCTGGCCCAGACGATTGAAATGCTCAAGCGTGAGGACCATCAATTCCACATGGATGGAGGCAGTTGGACCAATAACATTTCTTGGGTCCGAGGCTACGATAATGTCCTAGGCCCTATGGAAAAGGTAAGCGCCTTATTTAACCAAAAAGTCCTTCAGACCGGCGTCGACTCCAATGATCCTCGTTACCGCAATGCTCTATTTCATTTGCTGTCATCGCAGACCAGTTGCTACCGGTATTGGGGCCAAGGCATTTGGACCGATTACGGTCAGGAAATCTGTCGCCGGGCTACCGATATTTTGAACCACGACTTTTAATCACTGCTAGCGGTTTAATAATGTAGAGGATAGTGAGCGCCGAGAGCAGAATTAGGGTTCTCGGCGCTTTTGGTTATAGTAGACTGGCAGGTCCGCCCTATGCCCAAAAATAACGACCAACACAAAACCAAAAAAGAACTAATTCAAGAGCTAAGCGAGTTACGGACTCGCCTGGCAAAGTGGGAGCAGCCCAACAATGGCGCTCAGCCGGAAGCGAAGACCTTCCCGCCCCACAGTAGCGACATCTCTAGCGCGCTGTATGAAACCGCGCGAGTCCTTTTGGAACAGGTCGAGGTGTCCGCCATACTTGAACTAGCCTGCCAGTTGGCGGTTGAACGCTTTGGCCTAAAGATGGCCTGGCTCGGCCGGGCGGTGACCAGCGGCTCTAGCATCAAGCCAGCGGCCAGTTATGGCTCTAACCGTGATTACCTGGACGTGATTCAAGTGACCTTCGACGATAGCTCGACCGGTCAAGGGCCAACCGGCATCGCCATCAAGACCGGCCAAACGATGGTGATCAACGATATCGCCACGGATCCGCTCTTCGCGCCCTGGCGGACTGAGGCTCTGGCACAAGGTTTTCGCTCCTCCGTCACCCTGCCCTTGCGCTACAATAGCCGGACGTTGGGGGCCCTGGTTGGGTATAGTGCAGAGCCGAACCAGTTTACCGAAAAACGTCTCCAGCATCTTCAATTATTTGCCAACCTGATTGCAATGGCTCTACAAAAGGCGTACCAGTACGAACAGATTAAACAGCATGCGGCTGAGCTGGAACAACGCATCGCCGTTCGCACGGATGAACTGATGAAGGCTAATCAGCATCTACGCCATGAGATCAGCGAGCGGAAGCGAAAAGAAGATGAGCTCCGGCGTTTTTCCAGAGCCATCGAGCAAACCGGTGACCTGGTAATGATTTCGGACCGGCAGGGTGTTCTGGAATATGTCAATCCGGCTTTCGAAACGCTGACCGGCTTCTCCAACGAAGAGGTGGTTGGGCTTAAGACCCGCGTGGTCAACTCGGGCTACCATGATCCCAGGTTTTATGAAATGCTGTGGCATACCATTGCCTCGGGTAATGTTTTCCGTGGTGTTTTTATCAATCGCAAAAAAAATGGTGACTTATACTACGAAGAAAAAGCAATCAGCCCTATCCGCGATGAGCAAGGGGTTATTACTCACTTCGTTTCGACGGGGAGAGATGTGACTGCCCTTAAGAAGGCCGAAGAGGCGTTGCGGGAAAGCGAAGAGCGCTACCGATCGATCTTCAATACCGTCAGTGTCTCTATCTGGGAGGAAGATATTAGCCAACTGCAAGTTACTTTTAGCGAGATGAAAGCGCAAGGGGTGACCGATCTACACGCTTACTTCCGGGACAATCCCGAATTCCTGGCCCACGCGGCTAAGACAATTCGAGTGGTCAATGTCAACGATGAAACGCTCAAACTCTACGGCGCCGATAGCCGAGAGCAAATGTTGGCTTCGCTGCCTCAAACCTTCGCGCCCAGTTCGCTGCCGATGTTTGCCGAAGCCCTGGTGGCCATCTTTGAAGGTAAAGACTATTTTGAGTGCGAAAACGTTCATCAAACCTTGCAAGGTCGCCTTCTTAATATCATGTTCAAGATGACACTGCCGGCGACCGGCGGAAGACGGGCCAACCGGGCGCTCATCAGCATTATGGACATCACCGAGCGCAAACAAGCCGAATATGCGCTCCGCCAATCTCAGCACATTCTGCAATCCACGTTAGATGCTTTACCCCTCAATATCTGTGTTCTTGATGAGGGTGCCAACATTATTGGGGTTAATCGAGCCTGGAATCAGTTTGCGGCAGACAATGGCTATGCGAATCCCAGCCACGGTCTGGGGCGCAACTATTTAGGAATTTGCTGGGAAACTGCCGACACCATCGCCCAAACAACGGCCACCGGGATTCAAGAGGTGATGAATGGTCGACGAGACTATTTTAGTCTTGAATATCCCTGTCACAGCCCTGAACAAGAGCGTTGGTTCACCCTGCATGCTTCGCGGTCATTTGGCGCCAGTCAGGTCCGGGTCGTGGTCGCCCACGAGAACATTACGGAGCGCAAATGGGCGGCGGAAGCAGTGCGGGCCAGCGAAGAAAAGTACCGGACTCTGTTTGAAACTATGGCTCAAGGGGTGGTGTACCAAGACTCCAAAGGCTACATCACTGCCGCTAATCCCGCGGCGGAGCGGATTTTGGGCTTACCTCTTGAGCAAATGCAGGGTCGAAACACAGCAGATCCCCGTTGGCACACCATCCGCGAAGACGGCTCGCCTTTTCCCAGTGAGGCGCTGCCGGCTATGGTTGCGCTCAGAACGGGACGGGAGGTCCATGATGTGGTGATCGGCTTGTTTAACCCGATGCGCAATGGACACCGCTGGATTAACTTAAACTGCGTTCCCCAGTTTAGACCCGGCGAAACCAAGCCCTATCAAGTTTACAGCACCTTTGATGATGTGACCGAACCGAGAAAAGCCGCCGAGGCCCTCAGACGGTATAACGCCCGGCTCGAGACTCTACGCCGGATTGATCGCGATATCTTAAAAGCGCAGATGCCGGAAACCATTGCCCAAGTGGCGCTCAACCATGTTCGAAATATGGTGCCAAGCATCCGAGCCAGTGTGATCGTTTTCAACTTGAGTGCAAACGAAGCAAAAATGTTAGCGTCTAAGGCCGATGGCGAAACTACCCTTGAGGCAGGCAAAGTTCTGCCGCTAGGCGCATTCAGGATCGAGACCCTGAAGCGGGGCCGGATCAATCAAGTTAGCGATCTTTCGGCTCAAGGGGAGATAAATCCTTTGGAAGAGACTATTCTCGCCGAGGGGGTACGCTCCTATATTAATGTGCCGCTTATGGCCCAAGGCGAGTTAATTGGAGCGATCAATGTTGGCTCCGACCGGCCTGGAGCATTTACCGCTGATCAGATGGACATTGTGGAAGAAGCTGCCACTTCGCTGGCCCTGGCTATGCAGCACGTCCGCTTGTATCAACAGGCTCGTCAGGATGCCGAAACCAAAACCAGGCTCCTGGATGAAATCAACCATCGGGTGAAGAATAATCTGGCTACCATTGTTGGGCTGCTCTACGTGGAGCGAAACCACGCCGGGATGGAAATGCAGCCGATTTACCAGGACATCATCAACGATCTGATCAAGCGCATTGAAGGCCTGGCCACGGCCCACCAAATGCTGTCGGCAACCCAGTGGTCGCCGCTCTTGCTGAGCGATTTGACTCAACAAGTCATAGACTCGGTCATCCAGGCGCTGCCTTATAACAAACGAATTTCGGTAGCGCTGACGCCGAACCGCACCGTTCGAGTGACCGCATCCCAGGCCAACAGTTTAGCTATGGTCATTAACGAGATGGCCACAAACACAGTTAAGTATGCCCTCCTGGAGCGCGATACCGTGGCCGTCCGGGTTAGCGTTAGCCAACAGGATCACCAAATTACCCTTGAGTACCACGACGACGGGCCAGGTTTTCCGGACATTGTTCTGCAGGGTAAAACCCATAACGTTGGTTTATATCTTATCTTAAACATCGTTCAACACGATTTAAAGGGTCGAGTTAGCCTGAAAAATGAACGAGGTGCGAGCGTCACTATTCAATTTCCGGTAAGTAAACGGGAGGGCTTTACCCAGTGAAGGAAAAAAGCGCCGTCAAAGTGCTGGTAGTGGAAGACGATTTCATGGTCTCAAATATGATTGAGGGCAAGCTGGGTGAGATCGGGTACAGAATCGCCGGCAAAGCAGCGACCGGCTGCCAGGCGATTGAGCTCGTCGAAGCCCTCAAACCGGACGTGGTGTTGATGGATATTGAAATGCCCGATATGGACGGTATCGAAGCGACCCGGCTCATTTATGAAAACCATCCCACGCCGGTAGTGATGCTAACCGCTTACGACGCGCCTGATCTTGTACGCCGGGCCAGTGCCGCCGGAGCCGGAGCCTATCTGCTCAAACTGCCTCAGGCCAGAGACATCGAGCGGGCTATTACCGTGGCCCTGGCCCGGTTTGCGGATATGATGGAGCTGCGGCGACTAAATGCAGAACTGGACGCCTTTGCCCACACGGTCGCGCACGGCCTAAAGAATCCTTTGAGCCTGGTTATCAGCTACGCTGACCTGTTAAAAAATGAACTCAGGCTCAATGACGAGCAGCACAGACTGCTCAATGCCATGGCTCGAAACGCGCACCGGATGGAGTACATCATTGAGTCCCTCTTGCTGCTGGCCGGTGTCCGGCAAACAGAACCTGGCCTGACGCCCCTGAATATGAGCCGGATCGTCGCCGAGGCTGGACAGCGCCTCACCGATGTTATCGAACGAACTCAAGCCCAAATCTTTTTACCCGAACAATGGCCGGTAGCGTTAGGTTATGCGCCGTGGATTGAAGAAGTCTGGACCAACTACATCAGCAACGGGCTTAAGTACGGTGGCACACCGCCTCGCTTGCAGTTGGGGGCGACGGCCCGCTCTGATGGCAAGGTCCGCTTTTGGATTCGCGATAACGGCGCCGGACTGGCGGCGGAGGAACGAGCCTTAGTGTTTGCCCCGTTCACCCGTCTCCACCAAACCCGAGCCCCCGGCTCCGGGCTGGGCTTATCCATTGTCAAACGTATCGTCGAAAAACTTGGTGGCCAGGTGGGTGTGGAGAGCGAAGGAGTGCCCGGCCGGGGCTGCACCTTTTATTTTACCCTACCCCAAGCTGAGGTACCGGATCAGCCGGATACCGAGTTATGATTCAAATTGATATTCCCGGGTTTCAGACTCTCAGCATCCGGCACGTTTTGCTCGATTACAACGGCACGATCGCTGCCGACGGTCGGTTGATCGAAGGGGTGGCGGCTGCCTTTGGGGCTCTCAGTCAGCGGGTCGATCTCCATGTCATTACGGCGGACACCTTTGGCCAGGCCCAGACCCAGTTGCAAGACCTGCCTTGTCAAATCGCAATTCTGCCTGCCGGCAACCAGACCGAGGCCAAACTTGCTTACGCCCACCAACTCGGTCTCGAGCAAACCGTCTGCATTGGCAACGGGCGCAACGACCGGTTGATGGTTAAGGAAGCGGTCATCGGGATCGCCTTGATCCAGAGCGAAGGGGCTGCCGTGGAAACGGTGATGAGTGCCAACATTGTCTGCCACCATATTGTTGAGGCTCTCTTATTGCTAACCGAGCCTAAGCGCCTGATCGCCACGCTGCGGACGTAGGGCTGCCAGAGGGATAGCTCGCTTCGGCAAGCTCA